>JBOGVD010000076.1:0-6455 GCA_050696355.1 Actinomycetota bacterium | reverse complement strand
TCGGACAACGCGACCTCCTCGCTCGTTCGAGCGAGGAAGCACACACGAATCGGAACGATGTCCTGCGGTCAAAGGCTCTGCGCGGCCGGAACGATGTCCTGCGGTTCGCGGCGGAACGATGTCCTGCGGGCCGTCAGCTACTGTGGCTCAGGCGCGCATCCGCGACCCGTCCGGGTCGTAGAGTGGCCGCTCGGACAGCGTCGCCTTGACCGTCTCGCCCGCGAGATCGACCTCCACGGTCGTCGTGCGCTCGAGGACCTCGGCGTTCACCCACGCCATGCCCACCGCCGCTCCGACCGTGTGCGCGTAGGCGGCGGACATCACCGATCCCGCGACCCGTCCCTCGGAGAGCACCGACTCGCCGTGGAACAGGACCGGCCCGGGATCGTCGAGCTTCAGGGTGACGAGACGGCGCGGGCCCGCCGACTCCATCGCGCGCCGCGCAGCCTCGACGCCGAGGAAGTCCTTCGTCAGCTCGACGACGTGGCCCAGCCCGGCCCCGAACGGATCGTCCGTCGGCCCGACGTCGTGGCCGACGTGCACGAACCCCTTCTCGATCCTGAGCGAGTCGAGCGCGTGGTAGCCGGCGTGCCGGAGCCCGAGGTTCCCGCCGGCCTCCAGGATCGAGTCGTGGACGTGGACCGCGAACTCGGTGGGGACGTGCAGCTCCCAGCCGAGCTCCCCGACGAACGAGGCTCGGATCGCGAGTGCCGTGGCGCTCCCGACCTGGATCCGCCGCGCGGTGAAGAACGGGAAGGCCGCGTTCGAGAGATCCTCGAGAGCCAGACGGCCGAGCAGCTCGCGGCTCCGCGGCCCCATCACGGCGAGCGTCGCGATCGCGCCGGTGACGTCGGTGAGCGTGACGGACCGGTCCTCCCCGTGGGCTCGGAGCCATTCGATCGTGCGGTGCTGCGTGGCGGTGGGGGTGATCACGAGGAACCGGTCGCTCGCGAGGCGGGTCACGGTCCCATCGTTCTCGATGCCGCCGAGCCGGTTCAGGAACAGAGTGTAGACGAGCCGGCCGCCAGCGACGTCCACATCGTTCGTGCAGACGTGCTGGAGGAGGGCGAGGGCATCCGCCCCCGTGACCTCGATCTTGGCGAACGAGCTCAGGTCGAACAGCGCGACCGCCTCGCGGGCCGCGCGGTGCTCCTTCGCGGCGTAGGCGAACCAGTTCTGACGACCGAACGCGTAGTCGTACCTGGGCTCCACGCCGGGCGGCGCGAACCACATCGGCCGCTCCCACTGGGCGAGCTCGCCGAAGCAGGCGCCGGCGGCCTGCAGGCGCGCGTAGAGCGGAGAGCGCCGGACGTCGCGCGCCGTCGTCGCCTGCAGGTTCGGCCAGTGCATCGCGTAGAGACGACCGAGCGCCTCCGTCGTGCGCCCGTGCAGGTATCGCTCGTTCGCCTGCGACGACGCGAAGCGCCGGACGTCGACCTCCGAGGCGTCGAACGTGGGCGCGCCCTCCCGGATCCACTCGGCGAGCGCGCGCCCCGCGCCCGGCGAGTAGATGATGCCCTGCGAGTTGAAGCCGGCCGCGACGAACAGGTTGCGGATCTCGGCGGTCTCGCCGAGGCAGAAGTTCGTGTCCGGCGTGAACGACTCGGGCGCACGGAGGAAGCGGGTGAACGCCGCGTCCTTCAGGGCGGGGATGCGCCGTTCGGCGTTCGCGCGGACCGGCGCGAAGTGCTCCCAGTCGGGCCCGAACTCCCCGAACGCCCAGTCCTCGGGAATCGAGCCGGTCGGGCGTGGCCGCCCGTCCGGCTCGAACGCGCCGATCATCAACCCGCCGGCGTGGTGCCGAGCGTAGAACGAGCCGTCGAGGCCGCGCATCAGCGGCAGCAGGTCGTGGACGCCCTCGATCGGGTCGGTGGACACGTGGACGTGCTCGGCGGCGTAGAGCGCGACCGGGACGCCGACGGTCGTGGCGAGATCCCGGGTCCACAGACCGCACGCGAGGACGACCGTCTCGGCCTCGACGTCGCCTCGATCGGTGCGAACGCCCATCATCGTCCGGCCGTCGAGGAGCAGCTCCTCGACCCGGACGCCCTCCCGGATCGTCGCGCCGCGATCATGCGCACCTTTGGCGAGGGCGAGCGCCGCGTACCCCGGGTTCACGGTCCCGTCGCCGGGCTGCAGGAGCGCGCCGACGAGGCCGTCGGTCGAGACGAGCGGCCAGATCTCGGGGACCTCATCGGGCTCGAGCAGACGGGCCTCGGTCCCGTGGTGACGGGCGATCGCGGCCGCGTACCGCAGCTCCGTCATCCTGCCGTCGTTCTCGGCGAGCGTGAGCGAGCCGGTCGGCCGGAAGTGCACGTCGACGCCCGTCTCGTCGGCGAGTCCTCGATAGAGATCCACGCCGTAGTTCGCGAGCTCCGTCATCGGATGGGAACCGCGGACCCGGGCGACGAGCCCCGCCGCGTGCCACGACGTCCCTGAGGCGATCTGAGCTCGCTCCAGGAGCAGCACGTCCGTCACCCCGAGGCTAGCGAGGTGGTAGGCGATCGAGGACCCCACGATCCCGCCTCCGATGACGACGACCTGAGCCCGGTCCGGAAGCGGCCCATCGACAGCATCGGGAGCGAACGACGTCGCGGTGAGGGTGTCGTCCAGCATCCGCTCCGCCATCGCGCCGAAGGATAACGAGCCGCGCGCATCGACTACGGGTCGGACGTGGTGGTTGTTAGGAACGATCTCGTTCACCGTGGACGCTTGAAGGACGCAAGCGAGTTCGCGCTCCACGCGTTGTAGCGGGACACTCAGCGAACCGAGTTCATGATGCAAGCATGCTTCCTGCGCGAGCTTGGCTTCTCGACTACGGAGGTGGCTTCCATGCTGTCTCGCGATCCACGATGTGCGTACCTGGCGAGCAACTCCGAGCACTCCTGACCAGGGAGATTGACGCAGCCGGCCGCGACGTTGCCGGGCTTGGTTTGAACAAGGGGGAGAGGCGCCAGTCACCCCGTCAGATCGGCCGGCGTCTTTGTGGGCAGAGAGACAGATCCTTCGGCGAACTAACCGCGACGGTTCTGACGACTCACCGACTCCACCGGGATGAGGGCCAAGTTATGACTCCCGGAGCGGAAGCCCTCAAGGTCCAGGGTCACGTACCGGAATCCAGCATCGCGTAGAGCATCGACGATCTGCTGACGAACCGACAGCAGATTCTCGAATCTCACTGGATCCACCTCGATCCGGGCGATGTCGCCTCCTTGGTCGCGCACGCGAACATCTCCGGACAGCCCCAGCGACCTCAGCGCATCCTCTGCTCGTTCGACACGCGCGAGGGAATCCGACGTGACAGGTACTCCGTAGGCGATCCGAGATGCGAGGCACGCGGCCGCGGGTTTGTCCCAGGTTTCCAAACCAAGTTCGCGAGACAGCGAGCGAACGTCCTCCTTCGAGAGCCCCGCCTCCGCGAGCGGGAACCGGGCGCCTCGGCTCCGCGCGACGGACTGCCCCGGTCGGTGCTCGTGGAGGTCGTCTGTGTTCACGCCGAGGAGGAGGGTGCGCCCGGCCAACAAGGGGTGATCGGTCAAGCCGTCCAGGAGTGCGTCCTTGCAGAAACCGCAGCGGTCCGCGGAGTTGCTCCGGTACCTGGGATCGTTGAGCTCCTTCGTCTTGATCGTTTCGAGAGCAAAGGCGTGGCGCTGGGCGAACTGCTTCGCCTCGGACAACTCGTGCCTCGGCAGGGACGGTGAATCCGCGATCGCGGCGACCATTCTGGAGCCCATCACCTGGTGGGCGACGACCGCGAGGAGGGCGCTGTCGGCTCCACCGGAGAACGCGACGACAGCCTCGGAGATCTCCCTCAGCAACCGATTGAGATCTCCGAGCTTCGCCTGAAGATCTCCGCCCATCGTGATCACACCTTATAGGGGGGATGGCGCGGGATACTGCCCACATGGACCGAGACGAGATCCGGAAGATCTTTGACGATGTCGCTTTGGGCACGCTCGCCCCCAAGGACGCGCTCATGCAGCTCGAAGGGATGACCTTCGTCGATCTCGGAGATGCGAAGGTCGATGTCCACCGTGAAGCGAGGACCGGCCAACCCGAGGTCGTCTATGGGCCCGGCAAGTCCGCGGATCAGGTCGCGGCGATCGTAACGGAGCTGATCCGGTCGGGTGTTCGTCCCGTCCTCGTGTCTCGCGCGACGATCGATCAGGTCCGCGCCGTTGCCCGGGTTACGCCGGATGCCGTCCATCACGGTCGTGCCGATCTGATCGTCGTCCATCCGTCTTCGAGTCGCTCGGGACACCTCGCTGTGGTCGCAGCAGGCACTTCGGATCTAAGGGTGGCCGAGGAGGCGGCCATCGTTGCGGAGGCGTTCGGACTCCAGGTCGAGCGGATCGTTGACGTGGGCGTCGCAGGGATCCACCGACTCGTCGCCCACCGTAACGCCTTGGAGGCGGCCGGTTGCGTGGTGGTCGTTGCCGGCATGGAGGGCGCCCTCCCCTCAGCGGTCGCCGGGCTGGTCTCCAAACCGGTGATCGCGGTACCCACGAGCGTCGGCTACGGAGCGACGTTCGGCGGTCTCGCGGCTCTACTCGCGATGCTCTCCGGCTGCGTCCCTGGAGTAGTAGTCGTAAATGTAGACAACGGCGTCGGCGCCGCCATGGCAGCGCTGCGGATCCTCAGGTCGTGAGGATCCTCTACCTGGATTGCCTGCGAGGTATCAACGCTATCGCGTCGCTGGCGTCGCTGATCGATGCTGGGCCCCCTGCATCGCAGATCACCAGGCGCCTCCGCTTTCTGCCGGGCGGCTGCACGCTCCGACCCTCGCACACCGTTGTCGACGGACTCCGTGTGATGCGAATCGAGTTGGACACTCCTGAGGTATCCCACTCCGCTCGACTCAACGACATCAGAACGCTGATGGATGCGTCCGGCCTTTCATTGGAGGTAGGGGAATTCGTCTTCGGCGTGTATCAGCGGCTGGCAGCCGCGGAAGCTCGCGTGCACGGCTCGACGATCGAGACTGTCTCATTCCAAGAGGTAGGTGCCGCGCGCTCGGTGGTGGCCATCATCGGAGCGGCCCTTGCCTTGGAGATGCTTGGACCCGTGCACGTGGTGGCGTCGCCTCTGCCCGCTGGGGGTGGAATCGTGGAAACACATCACGGCCGTCTCCCAGTCCCTGCCCCCGCCACCACTGAGCTACTCCGCGATCTGCCCGTGCAGGACACGGGGCAGATGGGAGAGCTCGTGACCCCGACGGGGGTGGCGCTGGTCTCGCAGATCGCGTCCTCATTCGGACCGATGCCACGGATGATCGTCGAGCGCGTCGGACAAGGGATCGACGATCAACGAACGCCGGTTCTCCTCACCCGTGTGCTTGACGGCCACACATGAGGCACCGACCACTTGACGGCGTTTGGACATTTCAGGTTGTGCCGGGAGGTGGACCCTATAGTCGTGACAAGTTCGGACGAGGAGGAGGCGGGCGATGACACCGGACTTCGATCAGGTTGTTGAGCAGAACCACGCCGCTGTCGACGAGTTCGTGCGGGGTAACAGCAAGCCGCTCGAGCAGCTCTACTCGCGGCGCGACGACGTGACCCTTGGCAACCCCTTCGGCCCGTTCGTTCGGGGTTTCGACGAGGTTGCCGAGACGATGGAGCGCGCCGCCACGTACTACCGAGACGGGAAGGCGATCGGCTTCGACCTCGTTGCCAAGGAGGTCACGCAGGACCTCGCGTTCGTGGTCGAGGTGGAGCGAGTCAGCTCCAAGATCGGCGGCAGCGAAGAGGAGACCCCGGTCTCACTCCGGGTGACGGCCATCTTCCGCAACGAGGACGGTGAGTGGAAGCTGCTCCACCGTCACGCCGACCCGATCACCTCACCCCGCCCGGCCCAGTCCGTGGTCCAGACCTGACCAAATGACGTGCCGGGGCGGGCTGCCTTTGCGATCCGGCCGGGTGTGTCAAATGACGCCGATAGATGACAGGAGTCAGGAACGGACGACTTCGAGGAGCGTGACTCCGGGAAGCACCTGGCTAACGCGTTCTCGCACGGCGTTCCCGATCTCGTCGTCTTCCCTCGCCTCCGCTAGATCAACCCAGACGATGAGGTGCTGGTCCTGGCCGAAGGGTCGCCACGGCGCAAGCATCGATCGCTCCCACCCAGGGTCCTCAGCGAGGTTGGCGCGGACGAGATCTAGTGTCGGGTTGCGAACAGAGTCATCGGGTTCGGCGATGTCTCGCAGGGACGGCGAAGTCCAGTCGGTATCTCGGGGAGGAACCCATCGAGCGCATTGTCCCAGCCGCTGGTGCTAGCCTGAGTCTCATGCCACCGGAGAAGATCCCGTTCGAGCCCTGCTGCCCGAACCGCCCGCTCCCCAGCTAGGCGGGAGGCAGCTTGATGCGCCCCCGCCCCCTCTTCCTGCTCCCCGCGTTGGTCCTCCTCGCAGCGTCGTGCGCGGGAAGCGGAAAGGAAGTCGAAGCTCCCTCGGAGGG
>JBOGVD010000075.1:0-3708 GCA_050696355.1 Actinomycetota bacterium | reverse complement strand
CTGGAGCCGCTCGTCGAACGGCACGTCGGTGCCCAGCGCCGCCTCGATCGTCATCGCCGCGACGACGTCGGCGGTCCGGACCAGCGACCGCACCCGCTCGGCCGCGAGGACGCCGATCGAGACCATCCCCTGGGTGCCGTTCACGAGCGCGAGCCCCTCCTTCGCCTCCAGCGTGAGCGGAGCGAGGCCGGCGCGACGCATCGCCTCGGCCGCCGGCTCCGTGCCGGCCTCCGTCAGCACCTCGCCCGCGCCGATCAGCGGCAACGCGAGGTTCGCGAGCGGGGCGAGGTCGCCGGAGGCCCCGAGCGAGCCCTGTTCCGGCACGGCCGGGACCACGTCGGCGTTCAGCATCTCGACCATGAGGTCGATCAGCTCGGGCCGGACGCCGGAGTGACCCAGCGCGAGGACGTGGGCGCGGAGCAGGAGCATCGCCCGCGCCTCCGGGCGGGACAGCGGCCGGCCGACCGCGGTCGCGTGCGATCGCACGATCCCGTGCTGCAGGTCGGACGCCTGCCCCGGGTCGATCCGGACGTTCGCGAGCGCGCCGAACCCGGTGGTGACGCCGTAGATCGTCTCGCCGCCCTCGGTCGCGGACCGGACCGCTCCCTGGGCGGCCGTCACCCGAGCGCGGGCTGCGGCGGGGAACCCCACGGCGGCTCCGGAGGCGACGGCCGTGACGTCCGCGAGCGTGAGCGACCCTCCGACCCCGACCGCCATCGGCGCGAAGGCTACTACCGCGCCGTCAGAGGTCGCGTTTCAGGATCGCGAGCAACGAGACCAGCGGCCCGGTGTCCTGCATCACGTAGAAGTGCGCGGACGGCACGCCGTGCTCGAACAGCTGCAGCGTCTGCTCGCGGGCCCACCGGATCCCCACGGTCGGGACCTCCTCGTCCGGGACCGCCGCCACCTCGGCGACCAGCGCCTCGGGGACAGCCACGTTGAAGTGCTTCGGAACAGCCGTCACGTGCGAGCGTCGCGTCAGGATCTTGAGCCCCGGCACGATCGGGATCGTGACACCCTGGTCGCGACACGCCTTCACGAACCGGAAGAACACCTCGTTGTCGTAGAAGAGCTGGGTCACGGCGTACTCGGCGCCGGCCCGCTGCTTGTCCAGGAGCACGGCGATGTCCCGTTCCAGGTTGGGGGCTTCCTCGTGCTTCTCCGGATAGCACGCCACGCCGATGCAGAAGCCGGTCGGCGTGGACTCCACGAGCTCCTCGAGGTACTCACCCCGGTTCATCGCGGCCACCTGACCGACCAGCTCGAGCGCGCTGCCGTTCGCGCTGCGCCCCTCGGCGTGCGCCCGCACCGCACCGTCGCCGCGGATCGCGAGGACGTTCTCGATCCCGAGGTAGTTCAGCTCGATCAGCGCGTCCTCGGTCTCCTCGCGGGTGAACCCGTGGCACAGCACGTGCGGCACCGGATCGACCCCGAACCGGTGATTGATCGCCGCGCAGAGCCCGAACGTGCCCGGCGCCTTGCGGGTCACGCGGCGGCGCCACGTCCCGCCCGGCAGCTCCTCCCACACCTCTTCGGCCGCGTGGCTCGTGATGTCGATGAACGGCGGCTCGTACGGCAGCAGCGACGACACCGCTTCGTAGATGCGCTCGACGTTGCCGCCGCGGCGCGGCGGGATGATCTCGACGCTCACGAGCGGCTTCGTCGCGTTCGCGAGGTGCTCGATGACCTTCACTGGTCGAGCCTACCGGGCCGCTCCGGCGCGGCGTGTATCACTCGCGCCAGGGCAGTCGGATGCCTCGCGTGGCCGCCACCTCGAGCGCCCGCTCGTATCCGGCGTCGGCGTGCCGGATCACCCCGGTTCCGGGATCGGTCGTCAGCACCCGCTCCAGGCGCGCGGCCGCGTTCTCGGATCCGTCGGCCACCACCACCATGCCCGCGTGGATCGCCAGGCCGATCCCCACGCCGCCCCCGTGGTGCACGCTCACCCAGTGCGCGCCGGCGGCCGTGTTGATCAACGCGTTCAGGATCGGCCAGTCGGCGATCGCATCCGAACCGTCCTTCATGGCTTCGGTCTCGCGGTACGGCGAGGCGACCGAGCCGCTGTCGAGGTGATCCCGTCCGATCACGATCGGCGCCGAGAGCTCGCCGCTCGCGACCATCTCGTTGAACCGGAGGCCCGCCTTCGCCCGCTGTCCGTATCCGAGCCAGCAGATCCGGGCGGGGAGCCCCTGGTGCGTGACCCGCTCCTCCGCCAGCTCCAGCCACCGTCGGAGACGCTCGTCCTCGGGGAACAGGTCGGCGACCGCACGATCCGTCTTCTCGATGTCCCCCGGATCCCCGGACAGGGCCGCCCACCGGAACGGGCCCTTCCCCTCGCAGAACATCGGGCGCACGAAGGCCGGGACGAAGCCGGGGTAGGCGTAGGCCCGATCGAAGCCGCCGATCTCCGCTCCCGCTCGGAGGTTGTTGCCGTAGTCGAAGACCACCGAACCGGCGTCGAGGAACCCGACCATCGCCTCGACGTGGCGCGCCATCGAGGCGCGCGCTCGACGCTGGTACTCCTCGGCATCGTCCCTCCGGAGGGCCGCGGCCTCCGCCAGGGTCAGCCCGGCCGGCACGTACCCGCCCAGCGGGTCGTGCGCACTGGTCTGGTCGGTGACGATGTCCGGCCGGAACCCCAGTTCGAGCAGCGCGGGCTCCACCTCCGCGCAGTTGCCCAGCAGGCCGATCGACAGCGGCTCGCGCACGGCCTTGGCCTCCTCGGCCCAGGTGAGCGCCTCGTCCGCGGAGACCGTCTCGCGATCGAGGTACCCGGTCTTGATACGACGCTCGATGCGGGCGGGATCCAGCTCGATGCAGATCGCGACCCCGCCGTTCATCGTCACCGCGAGTGGCTGGGCGCCGCCCATCCCTCCGAGCCCGCCGGTGAGCGTGACCGTCCCGGCGAGCGTGCCGCCGAACCGCTGCGTCGCGCACTCGGCGAGGGTCTCGTACGTCCCCTGGAGGATCCCCTGGGTCCCGATGTAGATCCACGACCCGGCCGTCATCTGCCCATACATCGTGAGCCCTGCGTCCTCGAGCTCGCGGAACGTGTCCCAGTCCGCCCACTTCGGCACGAGCATCGCGTTCGAGATCAGGACCCGAGGGGCCATCTCGTGGGTGCGGAACACGCCGACGGGCTTGCCGGACTGGACCAGGAGCGTCTCGTCGTCGCCGAGGTCCCGGAGGGCCCGGACGATCGCGTCGTAGGCCTCCCAGGTTCGGGCCGCCCGGCCAGTACCGCCGTAGACGACGAGGTCGGCGGGGCGCTCGGCGACCTCGGGGTCGAGGTTGTTCATCAGCATCCGCAACGCGGCCTCCTGTGGCCACGAACGGCACGACAGCTCGTTCCCGCGGGGAGCCCGCACCTCGCGCATCTCACGAGCCTCCATCGATACCCCCCATCCGGGTAACCCCCACTCGGGCTACCGCAAGGATGCTACCGAGGTGCTTGAGCCGCCGGTGCGACGCTTGTAGCGTCCGCGCGATGGCCTCCGACGGAACCATCCTGCATCTCCCCCGCCGGAGCGACCCGATCCGCGTGCTCGTCGCCGACGACGAGCCGGGGCTCCGCATCGCGCTCACGGAGCTCCTGAGCTACGAGGAGCGGGTCGAGCTGGTCGGGACCGCCGCCGACGCGGAGGAAGCGATCCGGATCGCGGAGTCGAACCTGCCGGACGTGGCCCTCGTCGACGTCCGCATGCCAGA
>JBOGVD010000074.1:0-6262 GCA_050696355.1 Actinomycetota bacterium | reverse complement strand
TCCTCGACGGGCCTGAGGCGTCACTGTTCTGCCTGGTGGACGGGACCACGGTGGTGCCGTTGTTGCCGGCGCAGGACTTCAAGCGCGTCGGCGACGGGGACGCCGGCCCGAACACCGGCGGGATGGGGGCCTATTCGCCCCTCCCGTGGCTCGACGGACCGACCGAGGCCCGGATCTGGGACGTCGTCGCATCGACGGTCCGGGCGCTCCGGGAGGAGGGGATCGCGTACGCGGGGCTCCTGTACACGGGCGTGATGCTCACGCCGGGCGGGCCCAAGGTCCTCGAGTACAACTGCCGCTTCGGCGACCCCGAGACCCAGGTCGTGGTCCCGCGTCTGCGGGGCGATCTCGCCGAGGCCCTGGGCGCCTGCGCCGCCGACCGCCTGGCCGACGTGAAGGTCGACCTGTCCGAGGACGCCGCCGTGACCGTGGTCCTCGCGAGCGGGGGCTATCCCGGACCGTTCCCGACCGGACGGCCGATCGAGGGGCTCGCGGTGGCCGCCGCCACGCCGGACGCCGTCGTCTTCCATTCGGGCACGGCCGAGCGCGACGGTAGAGTGGTCACCGCCGGCGGTCGCGTGCTCGCGGTGACCGGGTGGGGGCCGGCGGTGGCCGATGCGCGCCTGCGCGCGTACGAGGCGGCCTCGCACATCTCGTTCGACGGCTCGACCCGCCGGAGCGACATCGCCGCCCGGGCGGCCGAGGGAGGCTCAACGTGACCGAAGAGACACCGATCGTCGGGGTGCTCGCCGCCTCGCCCACCGAGCTCCCGATCATGCGCCAGGCGGGCCTGATCCTCGAGAAGTTCGGCATCCCGCACGAGGTCAAGATCATGTCGTCGTCCCGCACCCCCGATCTGGTCGACGAGTACGCGAGGACCGCGGCAGAGCGCGGCCTGCGCGTCGTCGTGTGCTCCACCGGGTTGTCCGGTCATCTGGCCGCCGCCGTGGCTGCCCGCACGATCGTCCCCGTGATCGGCGTGCCGATCGCCTCCGCGCCCCAGATGGTCGGCAACGAGGCGCTCGCGATCACCGCGCAGATGCCCACCGGCGTTCCGATCGCGACCGTCGGGGTCGACGCCGCGGTGAACGCCGCGGTCCTCGCGGCGCAGATCGTGGGACTCGGCGACGGGTCGATCCAGGCGATGCTCTGGAAGTTCAAGGACGACCTGGCGGAGGGCCTCAAGCTGTGATCCCGCGCTACCGGCTCCCCGAGATGGAGGCCGTGTGGTCGGACGAGGCGCGCCTCGCGAACTGGCTCGAGGTCGAGCTGCTCGCGGTCGAGGCGCTCGCCGAGCTCGGGACGGTCCCCCGGGAGGACGCCGAGGTCTGTCGCGAGCGCGCCGCGTTCACGGTGGAGGCGGTCGCGGCGCGTGAGGCCGTGACCCGCCACGACGTCGCCGCCTTCGTGGACGTCGTGGCGGCGTCGGTCGGTCCCGCGGGCCGATGGATCCACTTCGGCCTCACGTCTTCGGACGTGACCGACACCGGGTTCGCCCTGCAGCTTCGGGCCGCCACCGACGTGCTCCTCGCCGAGCTCGAGCATCTGCTCGCGACCACCAAGCGCCTCTCGCTGCAGCACCGCGACACCGTCGTCGCCGGCCGGTCGCACGGCGTGATCGCCGAGCCGACGAGCTTCGGGCACAAGCTCGCGGTCTGGGCGTTCGAGCTCGATCGCGACCGTGACCGGCTCCGGCGCGCGCGCGAGGTCGTCGCCGTCGGCGCGATCAGCGGCGCCGTCGGCACGTACGCGTCCATCGACCCGCGGGTCGAGGAGCTCTTATGCGCACGACTCGATCTGCGGAGCGTCGAGGCATCGACGCAGGTGATCCAACGGGACCGTCACGCCGAGCTCATGACCGCGGCAGCGATCACCGCCTCCACCCTCGACAAGGTCGCCACCGAGATCCGTCACCTCGCCCGGACCGAGGTACGGGAGGTGCAGGAGCCGTTCGCCGAGGGACAGAAGGGCTCGTCGGCGATGCCGCACAAGCGGAACCCCGTGGTCTGCGAGCGGATCTCGGGGCTCGCCCGGGTGATCCGCGGTCACGCCCAGACCGCGCTCGAGAATGTGGTCCTGTGGCACGAGCGCGACATCTCCCACTCGTCCGCGGAGCGACTGATCTTCCCCGACGCGACGGGCCTGCTCGCCTTCATGCTCCGCGACCTGACATGGGTGCTCGACGGCCTCGGCGTGTTCCCAGACCGGATGCGGGAGAACCTCGACGTCGGCGGCGGGGTCGTGTACTCGCAGGCGGTCCTGCTCGCGCTCGTGGACGCCGGGGTGTCCCGCGACGACGCGTACGCGCTGGTGCAGGCGGCCGCCGCGCGCGCGTGGGACGAGGGCACGAGCTTCCGCGCGGCGCTCGAGGCCGATCCCGAGGTCGCCGGCCGGCTCGACCCGGCCGGCCTCGACGAGGTGTTCGACCCGCGCCGGCACCTCGCGAACCTCGGCGGGGTGTTCGACAAGCTCGAGAAGCTCCCCGTCGAGGCGGTCGTGGAGCCGGCCAGGGAGTCGAGATGACCCCGGCGCCGCGGCTGCGAGCGCGAGGCAAGGTCCGCGACGTCTACGACGCGGGCGACGATCGCCTGCTGCTCGTCGCCACCGATCGCATCAGCGCCTTCGACGTCGTCCTGTCGGACCCGGTCCCCGACAAGGGTCGCGTGCTGACGGGTCTGGCCTCGTTCTGGTTCGCTCGCACCGCCGACCTGGTCGCGCACCACGTGGTCTCGACCGACCCCGAAGCCTTCCCGCCGCCGTTCGCCGGCGAACCCGCGCTCGCGGGCCGGGCAACGCTCGTGCGGAAGGCGCGCGTCATCCCCATGGAGTGCGTGGCGCGCGGGTACCTGTCGGGTTCGGGATGGGCGCAGTACCGGGAGAACGGATCCGTCTGCGGCGTGCGCCTCCCGACGGGGCTGGTCGAGTCGGCGCGCCTGCCCGAGCCGGTCTTCACGCCGACGACCAAGGCCGAGGCGGGACACGACCTGCCGCTCGAACCGGGAGAGGGCGCCGATCTCGTGGGCCAGGGACTCTTCGAACGGCTCAAGGAGCTCACGATCGCGATCTACGAGCGGCTCGCAGGCGCCGCGGCCGCGAACGGCATCGTCGTCGCGGACACGAAGCTCGAGTTCGGCTTCGCGGACACCGAGCTGATCCTGATCGACGAGGTGGGGACGCCGGACTCCTCGCGGTTCTGGCCGGCCGACGGCTACACGCCGGGCGGCGCCCAGCCGTCGTTCGACAAGCAGTTCGTCCGCGACTGGCTCGACCGGGCGGGATGGGACCGTGAGCCGCCTCCGCCGGCGATGCCCCGCGACGTCGTGGAGGGCACGACCGCGCGGTACCGGGAGGCGTACGAGCGGATCACGGACGAGCCCTTCGACGCCTACCTCGCCCGCGCCGGGGTGACACCCCGCGACGACGACACGGCGCTCGACGACGACCCGGCCCTCGAGCGCCTCCGCGAGGAGCACGGATGAGGTACGCGGTCGAGGTCCTCGTGACCCTGAAGCCGGGGCTCACCCATCCCCAGGGCAGGGCCGTGGAGGGCGCACTCCCGGCCCTCGGGTGGACGAACGTCTCGGGAGTGCGCATCGGCAAGCACATCCGTCTGGAGCTGGAGGTCGACGGCGAGGCGTCGGCCCGGACCCAGGTCGAGGAGATGTCGACGCGGCTGCTCTCGAACCCCGTGATAGAAGACTTCCGGCTCCTCGCGATCTCGAAGCGGGAGGAGCAGCCGGCGTGACTGGCCGCATCGGGGTCGTGACCTTCCCCGGCTCGCTCGACGACCGCGACGCGCTCCGCGCCGTCGATCTGATGGGCGGGGAAGGCGTGCCGCTCTGGCACGCGGACCCGAACCTGCGCGGCGTGGACGCGGTCATCCTCCCGGGCGGCTTCAGCTACGGCGACTACCTGCGATGCGGGGCCATCGCGCGCTTCGCGCCCGTGATGGAGGAGATCCGGGCCTTCGCGGCGCGAGGCGGCCCGGTCCTCGGCATCTGCAACGGCTTCCAGATCCTCTGCGAGTCCGGGCTCCTTCCCGGAGCCCTGATCCGGAACCGCTCGCTCCGGTTCGTCTGCCGGATCGTCCACGTCCGTGTGGAGACGACGCGGACGCCGGTCACCGCCGACGTCGTGCCCGGCGAGGTCCTCGAGATCCCGATCAAGCACGGCGAGGGGCAGTTCGTCGCCGACGGGTCGACGCTCGATCGGCTGGAGGAGGGGGGGAGGGTCGTCTTCCGTTACTGCGGCCCCGGCGGCGAGGTCGCCGAACACCACAACCCGAACGGCGCCCTCCGTGGGATCGCCGGCATCCGGAACGAGGCCGGCAACGTGGTGGGCCTGATGCCGCACCCCGAGCACGCCGTGGACCCGGACGTCGGACCGACCGGCGGCCAGGCGCTGTTCGCCTCCCTGCTGTCCCAGGTGATGGCCGGGGCGCGGTGACCGAGGGGACGGGCCCAGAGCTCCTCCATCGGCAGCTCGGCTTGCGCGACGACGAGCTCGAGATGATCCGAGACGCGCTCGGCCGCGATCCCAACCGGACCGAGCTCGCGATGTACGCCGCGATGTGGTCCGAGCACTGCTCGTACAAGTCCTCCCGGGTCCATCTCGGGACGCTCCCGACCGAGGGGCCGGCGGTCCTCGTCGGCCCGGGTCAGGACGCGGGCGCGGTCGACATCGGCGACGGGATCGCGGCGGTGTTCAAGATGGAGTCCCATTCGCATCCGAGCGCGATCGAGCCGCACCAGGGCGCGGCGACCGGCGTAGGGGGCATCGTCCGCGACATCGTCTCGATGGGGGCGCGCCCCGTCGCCCTCCTGGATCCGCTGGTGTTCGGGCCGCTCGATGACGAGCGGAACCGGTGGCTCCTCGAAGGGGTCGTCGCCGGCATCGGCGGCTACGGCAACTGCATCGGGGTCCCGACCGTGGGGGGCGAGGTCCGCGTCGCTGAGCCCCACTCGGCGAACCCCACCGTGAACGTGATGTGCGTCGGTATCGCGCGCGCCGATCGGCTGATGACCGCGGCGACGCACACGCCGAGCCCCGGCTCCCTGATGGTCCTGTACGGGGCGACGACCGGCCGCGACGGGATCGGCGGCGTGTCGGTGCTCGCGTCGGCGACGATCGAGGAGGACAGCGAGGGGTCGCGGCCATCCGTGCAGATCGGCGACCCGTTCGCCGAGAAGCTGCTGATCGAGGCATCGCTCGAGCTGACCGAGCAGGACCTGCTCGAGGGCCTCCAAGACCTCGGCGGCGCCGGGCTCACCTGCGCCGTCAGCGAATCGGCGGCACGGGCGGGGCTCGGCGCGCGGCTCGACCTGGATGCGGTGCCGCTGCGGGAGCCGGGCATGGAGGCGTTCGAGATCCTCACGTCGGAGTCGCAGGAGCGGATGCTCGCGATCGTCCATCCGTCGAAGCTTGACGAGGTGCGAGCGATCTGCGCCACGTGGGGGCTCGCGACCGCGGTCGTGGCGACGCTGGAGCCCGGGGGGGACCTCGACGTGCGCGCGGACGGCGCTCCGGTGGCGCGGGTCCCCGCGCTGTCGCTGACCGAGAAGGCGCCCGTCTACGACCGACCCATGGCGCCGGCACCGACGAACGGCGACGACCCCACGTTCTCGCCGTTCGAGGGCGATCTCGGCGATGCCCTGCTCGCGCTCCTGGCGGCTCCGAACGTCGCCTCCAAGCGATGGGTCTTCGAGCAGTACGACTGGATGGTCCAGGGTCAGACCGTCGCCGGCCCCGGCTCGGATGCTGCCGTCGTCCGGGTGCCGGGAACGATGAAGGGCCTCGCGCTGTCGGTCGACGGGAACGGCCGGTACGGATCGCTCGACCCCTACCTCGGCGGCGCGCATGCCGTCGCCGAGGCCGCCCGGAACGTGGCCGTGACCGGCGCGACGCCGCTCGCCATCACGAACTGCCTGAACTTCGGCAACCCTGAACGGCCCGAGGTGATGTGGCAGTTCTCGGAGGCGATCCGCGGGATGCGGGACGCGTGCCTCGCGCTCGGCACCCCGGTCACCGGCGGGAACGTGAGCTTCTACAACGAGTCGGGCGGGTCGGCGATCTGGCCGACGCCGGTCGTCGGCGTCTTGGGCACGCTCGCCGACTACCGCCTCCGGTTGCCGTCGGGCTTCCCGGCGCCCGGCCTCGCGGTCTACCTCCTCGGGGAGTCCTTCGCAGAGCTCGGCGGGTCGGAGTTCGCGGAGACGGTGCTCGGGCTGATCGCGGGCGCCCCGCCGGCGCTCGACCTCGAGGT
>JBOGVD010000073.1:0-9060 GCA_050696355.1 Actinomycetota bacterium | reverse complement strand
GTACCGGGGCGGCCTCCGCGTGCGCACCACCATCGACGCGGAGTGGCAGCGCGCCGCCGAGCGCGCGATCGGTGCGCACCTGCCTGCGCGCACCGACCCGGAGGCGGCGCTCGTCGCGATCGACCCGAGGACGGGAGCGATCCGCGCGATGGTCGGCGGCAGGAGCTTCGAACGGAGCGAGTTCAACCTGGCCACGCAGGCGCACCGGCAGGCGGGGAGCGCGTTCAAGCCCTTCGTCCTCCTCGCCGCGCTCGAGCGCGGCATCTCGCCGCTCGAGTTCCGAGCCGGGCCGTCATCGATGACGATCTCGGATCCGTTCTGCGAGACGGATGGCGAGCCGTGGACGGTCGAGAACGCCGGAGACCAGTCGGCGGGCACGATGTCGCTCGAGGATGCGATCGCCGGCTCCGTGAACACGATCTACGCGCAGGTCACGGTCGAGGTGGGCCCGGAGGCCGTCGCCGAGGTCGCGCACCGGATGGGGATCCGTTCACGGCTGGCATCGGTCTGCTCGATCGGTCTCGGCACCTCGGACGTGACGCCGCTGGAGATGACCTCCGCCTACGCCACGCTCGCGGCGCGCGGCACCTACGTGGAGCCGACCGCCATCGAGCAGGTGGCCGGCTCCGCGGGCGAGGTCCTCCAGGGGCCGCTCGCCGGGCTCGGCACCGTGGGCAGCACGGCGGTCTCCGCGCAGGATGCCGATGCGACGACGCAGGTGCTCCAGGGCGTGGTCGATCACGGCACCGGCACGGCGGCCCAGCTCACGGACCGGCCCGCGGCCGGCAAGACGGGCACCGCGCAACACGCCACCGACGCGTGGTTCTGCGGCTACGTGCCACAGCTCGCGACCTGCGTGTGGGTCGGCTATCCGAACGGCGCGCGGCCGATGCGCGAAGTGGCGGGGTTCCCCGAGGTGTACGGCGGGACGATCCCGGCGCAGATCTGGCACGACTTCATGAGCGAAGCGACGGCCGGCATGCCCGTGCAGCCGTTCCCGCCGGTGAGCTACGAGATCTACGCGGACCCGCCGCCGCCGGTCCCCTCGCCCGCGCCGGCCCACGGGTCGCCGTCGACCGAACCGACACCCTCGGCACCGCCGCCGTCGACCTCGCCGCCGCCGGAGCTGTCGACCTCTCCGGAGCCGTCGACCTCGCCGCGGCCGGAACCGTCGACTTCTCCGGATCCGTCCGAGGAACCCGAAGCCCCCGCCGCCCCGCTCGTCACCCGGTCGCGGGACCCGTGAGGGGGCCCTCCTCGTCGGGGGTCGGCGCCGCGGTCTCCTCCGAGCTCCGCCGCTCCACGTCCAGACGGTCGGTATCCGCCGCATCCAAGGGCGCGCGGGCGACCTCGTGTCCGCACGTGAAGACGTCGACCTGCCGGCTCTCCGGATCCTGGAAGAGGTCGTCCCCGCCGAAGTCGATGTCCGCGAGGGTGCCTTCGCCGCAGACGGGGCAGCGGCCCTCGTCCTCGCGTTCG
This sequence comes from Actinomycetota bacterium, assembly GCA_050696355.1. Taxonomy (GTDB): domain Bacteria; phylum Actinomycetota; class UBA4738; order UBA4738; family HRBIN12; genus JAJNBA01. The sequence goes on along the minus strand of JBOGVD010000073.1, from coordinate 7,581 downwards.
TTCGATGTGCTCATGCGTCCCACGTACCCTGCGGAGAGGCGGCTCAACCGCGCGTTTGGACGCGGTGGCGGCTCGGGAAGTGATGCGGCATGAGGGAGACACCCGAACGTGGAGCGGCACAGCGGATGCTGCACCGCGCCGACGAGCTCCAGCGGGACCGGCCGGTGCTCGCCTTCCCGTTCGCGGTCGTCAAGAAGTTCGGCGACGACCGCGCGAGCCACCTGGCCGCGCTGATCGCCTACTACGCCTTCTTCTCGCTCTTCCCATTGCTGCTCGTCTTCTCGACCGTCGTGGCCACGGTGGTCCGTGACGACCCCGACCTGCGCCAGCGGTTGCTCGACTCGGCGCTCCGACAGTTCCCGGTCGTCGGGGTTCGGATCGGGGAGACCATCGACGAGTTGACCGGCTCGTCCTTCGCCCTGATCGTGGGGATCGTCGGGGCGCTCTGGTCCGGGACGGCCGTCGTCGCAGCCGCGCAGCACGCCATGGACGACGTGTGGGACGTTCCCCGCGTCGAGCGTCCGGGGCTCCTCACCCGGCTCGTGAGGGCCGCCCTCCTCCTGGTCGTCTTCGGTGCGTCGATCGTGCTGTCGTCGTTCCTCGCCGGAACGGGAACGGAGACCGGATGGAACGCGGCGCTGCTCAAGATCCTGTCGCTCGGGGCGACCGTGCTGGTGTCGGTCGCGGTGTTCGCGTTCGCCTATCGCGTGCTCACCGTGGCGACCGTCGGCTGGCGGGACGTCCTGCCGGGCGCGGTCGTCGCCGCGGTCGCCTGGACGATCCTGCTGATGGTGGGCACCTGGATCGTGGACCGGCACATCCGGAACGCGTCGCAGGTGTACGGCTTCTTCGCGATCGTGATCGGCCTGCTCGCGTGGATCTCGCTCGCTGCGCAGCTGTTCCTCTTCGCGGCGGAGATCAACGTGGTGCGCGCGCGTCGACTGTGGCCACGGTCCCTGGTCGCCCCGCCCCTGGCGCAGCCCGACCGGGAGGTGCTCGCGGATCAGGTACGGGAGGAGCGGGCGCGCCCGGAGGAACGGGTCGAGGTCACGTTCGACGATCCGCCGGCAGAGGGAGGCGGGCGATGAGCGCGCTGAAGCGGGTTCGATCCACGACACCCGGCATCTCCCGGCGTCGGCAAGGACGCGGGTTCGCCTACGTCCATCCGAACGGGCAACGCGTGCGGGACGAGGGAACCCTGGAGCGGATGCGCGCGCTCGCGATCCCACCGGCGTGGACGGATGTGTGGATCTGCCCCGACGAGCGTGGCCATCTCCAGGCCGTCGGCACGGACGCGGCCGGCCGGAAGCAGTACCTGTACCACGAGGACTGGCGGACCCGGCGCGACCGTCAGAAGTTCGATCGGGCGCTGCGCCTGGCGCACCGGTTGCCGGCGATGCGCCGGACCTCCGACCGCGACCTCGCCTCGCGCGGCCTCACGCGGGACCGCGTCCTGGCCGGAGCGGTCCGTCTGCTCGACCTCGGCTTCTTCCGGATCGGCTCGGAGACCTACACAGAAGAGAACGGCTCCTACGGGCTCGCGACGATCCGCCGCAGCCACGTCCGGGTCTCGGGCGACGAGGTGCGCTTCGATTTCGCGGCCAAGGGCGGCCAGCGGCGGATCCAGGCGATCGAGGATCCGCCGCTCGCGAAGCTGACGGGCTCGCTCCTGCGTCGCAAGGGCGGGGGTCACGAGCTGCTGGCGTTCCGGGACGGGACGACGTGGCGCGACGTTCGTTCCGAGGACATCAACGCCTACCTGAAGGAATCGGCGCGGAAGGAGATCTCGGCCAAGGACTTCCGGACGTGGCACGCGACGGTCCTCACCGCGGCGCTCCTGGCCTCGGAGGAGGAAGGGCTCACCTCCGTCACCTCCCGCAAGCGGGTGGTCTCTGCGGTGGTCAAGCAGGTGGCGGACGCGCTGGGCAACACCCCGGCCGTCTGCCGAGCGTCCTACGTCGATCCGCGCGTGATCGACCGGTTCCTGAACGGTGAGACGATCGTCATGCCACGAGGTCGGGACCTGACGGACGATCGGGTTCGGGGGACCGTGGAATCCGCCGTGATCGACCTGCTCGACCCCGGATCGCGCCGCCGCCGTGCCGCATGAGCCGAGTGCGCTCGCGTCCGGCGGTCAAGATCCTCCCCGAACGTTCCGACATCTCCCGTATGGGACGACCGAGATCGGGGTATCGACGGTCCATGCGAGCACCTCACGACGAGGACGGTCTACGCGGCGAGGTCGGGCAGACGCTGGCGCTCTTCGGGATGAGCCTCGCCGTCGTGCTGGTGGGGCTGCTCCTGGGGATGGGACTGTAGGATGCGCGATCGGGCGCACCCGACGGTTCGATCGCGAAGCTGGGGCGCAAGGATTCGAACCTCGACTAACAGGGCCAGAACCTGTCGTGCTGCCGTTACACCACGCCCCAGGATCCGCGTCAGTCTACCGGAGGGGTGCCGGCCTCCCGCGACCTTCGATCCGGGAAGTACTCCCCTGCATGCGGGCTCGGTTGACCCCTGCCTCCTCCGTTCGATACGTTCGGAAGCAACCCACGACGACCCCTGGAGGGAGTCCATGAACAAGGGCGGCTTGGTCACCGAGGTCGCGAAGAAGACCGGCCTGAGCAAGGCCGAGGTGGGCCGCGTGATCGACGCGGCGATCGACACCGTCCGCGAGACCGTGGTGGAAGGTGACCGCGTCACCCTCGCGGACTTCGGAACCTTCGAACGCAAGCACCGGAACCGTCGCATCGCCCGGAACCCTCGGCGTCCCGACGTGCCGATCGTCGTGCCGGAGCGGGACCTCCCGTCGTTCACCCCGGGGAAGGAGTTCCGTCACCAGGTGTTGGGGAACAACTCGTACGGCTGATCGGCGGCGCGGATCAGTCCCAGGTGACGATCCGCAGAGAGCGCGCCACGGTCCCCCCGTCCCGCTCCTCGGTGACGAACTTCACGCGCTGACCGATCCGGAGCGTACGCACGTCCGACCCCTCCAGCGACTGGGCGTCGATCGTCACCTCGGTCCGTTCGTCCGTGAGCAACGTTCCCGTACGCCCTTCGTCGTCGAAGCTCTTGATCGTTCCCTGGTCCACGTTCTGCCCCCGTCAGGTCCGCGCCGCGAGCCGTCCCGCGAGATCCATGTCACGGCAGACGTCCAGGGTTCGTCCCGGACGTCGGGCCGCGAGCACCGTGAGGATATCGCCCGGTTCGTCCACGTCGAAGGACAGCTCATCCCGGGTCACGACGGCCGTGGGCAAGCCGTGCTCGGCGGCCGTCTCCAAGTGCCGTCGGAACGAGTCGGGCCCGAAGTGGCTCCGGATCGCTCCGGGCGGCCGTCGCAGGAGCAGGTTGGTCCCTCGCTCGTCCGAGGACGGTGCCACCACGACCGGACCGAGGGTATGCAACGCGGCCCGGAGCGCTTCGGGCGTCACGAGGGGTGTGTCCGCGAGGAGGATGGCCAGCGCCTCCACCGATCGAAGGCCGGCTTCCGCCTCGAACTGGAGGATCGCGGCTCGCAGCGACGGCCGCTGCTCCGGGATCGCCTGGGCGCCGCGGCCGAGCGCGATCTCCAGCACGCTCTCGTCCGAGGAGACCACCCAGGTCTCCCAGCCATCCACGGCCAGGGTCGCGTCGAGCACGTCCTCGAACATCGCCAGAGCGAGCGCCCCCCGCTCGAGCGGGGCGAGGAGGGACGACAGGCGAGACTTGGCGTGGCCGAGGGACTTGACGGGCAGAGCGATCGCGCGCACGAGCTCGTCAGCCTAGCGAGCCCCCGCGGTACCCTCACGACCTTCGACCCGAGGGAGCGCGCGCCACGGAGCCCTTGTACCACGTCGCGAAGGCGGTGACCTTACCGCCCGTGCGGTTGTGGTTCCGTCTGTCGCACGAGCACCTGGAACGGATCCCAAGCAGCGGAGCGGCCATCATCGCGTGCAATCACATCTCGTACCTGGACCCGCTAACCAACGGGGAAGCGGTGGTCCGCGCCGGCCGCCGGCCGCGGTTCCTCGCGAAGCAGGACCTCTTCCGGATCCCCGTGGTGGGAGCGGCGATGCGGGGGGCGGGACAGATCCCCGTCTCGCGCGGGACCCGCGACCACTCCTCGCTCGACCTGGCCGGGGACGCCCTCGACCGGGGAGAGGTGATCGTCGTCTATCCCGAAGGAACGGTCACGAAGCGAGAGGACGGGCTGCCGATGGATGGCAAGACGGGCCTCGTTCGCTTGGCGCTCCGGACCGGCGCGCCGGTCATCCCGATGGCGAGCTGGGGATCGCGAGCGGTGTGGCAGAAGACCGGCAGGGGGTCACTGAGGTTCGGCCGCCCGATCTGGACGTCCGTGGGGGAGGCGATCCATCTGCCGGATCCGGAAGGGGGGCAGGCCGAGCTGCGGGAGCTCACCTCGCACGTGATGGAGTCGATCACGGCGCTGGCCGTGCACCTGCGCGACCGCTATCCGTCACGGTGGACGAAGTAGGCTGCCGCCCATGAGCGACCCGGGGAAGCGCCGGCGCTTCCAGACGCGGGCCGTGCATCCGCACCGCCCGCCGCTCCCCGAGCAACCGTCGAGCAGCGTACCGATCTACCAGTCCTCGACGTTCCGGTTCGAGACCAACGAGGAGTTCGCGCGCGCGATCCGGTTCGACGGGCCCGGGTACGTGTACTCGCGCGGATACGGGAACCCGACCGTCGACGCGTTCCAGTCCGCGATCGCGGACCTCGAGGACACGGAGTCCGCGATGGGATTCGCCTCCGGCATGGCGGCGATCTCGGCGCTCTTCCTCACCGTCGCGCGGACGGGCTCGCGGATCGTCGCCGGCACGGCCCTGTACGGCGGCACGGTGTCGATGCTCCGGCACATCCTGCCCCGATTCGGCGTGGAGGCGACGTTCGTGGACCCGACGGACCTCGATCAGGTCCGCGACGCGCTCCCCGGTGCCGACCTGTTCTACTGCGAGACGATCGTCAACCCGACGACGACCGTGCCGGACCTGGCGGTGCTGGCCACCCTGTGCCGGGAGGCCGGCGTCCTGTCGGCCGTCGACAACACGTTCGCCTCCCCCTACCTATGCAATCCGGTCACGCTCGGGTTCGACGTGGCCCTGCACTCGGCCACGAAGTACCTCGGAGGCCACGCCGACCTGATCGGCGGCGTGGCCTGCACGAACGAGGACCTGTTCCGGAAGCTGCGCGACACCGTGATCGACCTCGGTGCCACGATGCAGCCGCTGGAGGCGTGGCTCTGCCTGCGCGGCCTCGCGACCCTCAGCCTGCGGATGGACCACCACTGCGCCTCGGCCGGACGCCTGGCGGAGGCCCTGAGCGCCCACCCGTCCGTGGAACGCGTCCACTATCCGGGCCTCACCTCGCACCCACAGCATGAGGTGGCGAAGCGTCAGCTCCGCGGTTTCGGGGGCACCTTGGCGTTCGAGGTCGTCGGAGGGCTCGAGGCGGGGGGCCGCGTCGCCGAAGCGCTCGAGCTCGGATGGATCGCCGGCAGCCTGGGGAGCGTCATGACCCTCGTCGCGCATCCTGCGTCCACCACCCATCGCCAGGTCGATCCCGAGGTGCGGCGACAGGCGGGGATCGGAGACGGCATGCTGCGCGTCGCCGTCGGCCTCGAAGACCCCAACGACCTGATCGAGGACTTCACCGGGGCCCTCGAGAAGGCATGAAGCGTCGCCGCGTCGCGCTGCTGTTCGGCGGACGGTCCGCCGAGCACGAGATCTCCTGCATCTCCGCGCGCTCGGTGATCGACGCGCTCGATCCGGAGCGGACCGAGGTGATCCCGATCGGGATCACTCGGGAGGGGCGCTGGCATCGCCTCGCGGGCGCCCCTGGGTTGCCGGCGGAGACCGGCAGGATGCCCGAGATCACCGACGGCAGCGGAACGGTGGTTGAGCTGGCGGGGGAGGGCCCGGCCACCCAGATCGTCGCCGCCGACGGGTCCCGGGAGTCGATCGATGTCGTGTTCCCGATCCTGCACGGTCCGTTCGGCGAGGACGGGACGGTTCAGGGCCTCCTCGAGCTGGCCGGGGTTCCGTACGTCGGCGCCGGCGTGCTCGGATCGGCGATCGGGATGGACAAGGACGTGCAGAAGCGGCTGTTCCGCGCGGCGGGATTGCCCGTGGGACCGTACGGGGCGGTTCGCGAGACGACGTGGGCCGACGATCCCCAAACCGTCGAGGCGGCCGCCGAGGCGCTCGGTTATCCGCTCTTCACCAAGCCGGCCACGCTCGGGTCCTCGGTAGGCGTCTCCAAGGTGCACGGCGCGGAGGAGCTCGCCGGCGGATTGACGGAGGCGTTCCGGTACGCGAGGGACGCGCTGGTCGAGAAGTCCGCGGAGGGCGCCCGGGAGATCGAGTGCGCGGTGCTCGGCAACGACGATCCGGTCGCCTCGGTAGCGGGGGAGATCCTGCCCCAGGGACATGCGTTCTACGACTACGAGGCGAAGTACCTCGACGAGGCGGGCGCCCAGCTCCTGATCCCAGCAGACCTCAAGCCCGGCCTCCTCGACGAGGTGCAGCGCCTGGCGATCGCCGCGTTCCGAACGATCAAGTGCGCGGGCATGGCCAGGGTGGACTTCTTCCTTCTCGGGGCGGGCGAGCTGTGGCTGAACGAGCTCAACACGATCCCGGGGTTCACGTCGATCTCGATGTACCCCAAGCTCTGGGAGGCCTCCGGTCTGCCGTACGGGGAGCTCGTCGAGCGATTGCTGGACCTCGCCGTCGAACGGCACCGGTCCGCGCGCAAGAGCACCGGCGTTCGCGAGCTGGGCGGCTAGGTCGCCCGGCGGTCGCAGGGGGTCTAGAGGTGGACGACCGGGCAGGTGAGCGTGCGGGTGATGCCTTCGATCGCCTGGATCCGTGCCACGACCAGCTTGCCGAGGTCGTCCACGCTGTCGGCTTCGGCCCGCACGATCACGTCGTAGGGGCCGGTGACGTCCTCGGCCTCGGTGACGCCGGCGGTGCCCCGCACCGCGTTGGCGACCGAGGCCGCCTTGCCCACCTCCGTCTGGATCAGGATGTACGCGTGAACCACCTGGTGCCTCCTCCGGTCCGTGGGAACGCCGGTCATGCTAGTCGGGGTCGGGCGGGACGGGCAACGCCGCTGCGATGATCGGGAGCGTGTTCCGCGATCGGGAGGAGGCCGGAGCCGCGCTCGCGGCCGCGGTGTCGGAGCGGGTGACCGAACCCGCGACGGTGCTCGCGATCCCGAGGGGAGGCGTGGCGGTGGCCGTGCCGGTCTCGGCGGCGCTGGGCGCGCCCTTGGACGTCGTCATCCCGCGCAAGCTGGGAGCCCCGGGGAACCCGGAGCTCGCGATCGGCGCGGTCGCGCCCGGCGTGCTCGTGTTGCACGAGCGGGCCGTCCGCCAGCTCGGCGTGCCACGCGCGTACGTCCTCGAGGAGGCGGCGCGGCAGGAAGGGGAGATCGCGCGACGCGAGGTCGCGTACCGGGAGGGCAGGGAAGAGGCGCCGGTCGCCGGACGGACCGTGGTCATCGTGGACGACGGCGTCGCGACCGGCGCCACGGCGGCGGCCGCCCTCCGCTGGGCGCGCGCGGCCGGCGCGGGCCGTGTCGTGT
>JBOGVD010000072.1:0-4453 GCA_050696355.1 Actinomycetota bacterium | reverse complement strand
GCGTCGAGGATCGTGTACACGAGCCCGATCGCGAAGCCGACCAGGGTGACGCCGGCCAGGATCCGAGCGAGCAGCAGGCGTCGGTCCGGCCTCGGATCGGAACCCTGAGCGTTGACCTGCTGCATGGGAGGATGTTCGCAGGTCGCGGGTCACCGCCCCAAGGGGGCCGCCTGCGGATCGTCCGGGAGGCAGCCTCTCCGTTCACCCGACGTGCCACCACCCGGAGGCGCGGCCCGCTGCCCCCTCAGTCCACGGCGCCGGTCGGCTTCCCCACGTAGACCCAGAGCGCCGCCTCCGCCTCGTCCACGTCGACGGCGAGCACTTCCGCGCCGATGGGGAACTCCCGCACCTCGAGGGTGGTCGCGTCGACGCGATAGAGCGACCCGTCGCGATCGGCGATCCACACGGCCTCGGACGTGACCGCCATGTCGGTGGGCTCGTGACCGACGCGAGCCGAGTCCCGCACGACGCCCGCGGCACCATCCACCCGCGTCACGGTGCCGACGTGGTTGTCGAGGATCCACAGGTCGTCGCCGAGACCGACCATCTGGTCGATGCTCCCGCCGATCCCGAACTGCTCGCCCGTCGGCCGCAAGGACTCGCGGTCGACACGGACCACCACGTCGTCGAGGACGTCGGCGACCCACACGCCGTCCCTGGTGGTGGCCAATCGGCTCAGGGACAGACCAGTCTCGGCTTGGTCGCGAGCCCCGGTCGCCGGGTCCATCCGGACGATCGTCCCGTCGCTGTCTCCCAGCCAGATCAGGTCGTCGAGGACGAGGCTGTAGGTCGCGATCCCGGACGGGAGCGGCAGGACGAGGAACGGCCGCAGCTCATCCGTCCCCGGATGCACCCGGGACACCGTGCGATCCGAGAGGACCCAGATGGCGTCGAAGCCGGCCGCGACCGTCTGTGTGGTTGCGAGTCCGATCTCGATCCCCTCGGACCGCACGTCGGCGTGGAGCGGATCGATGTGCAACAAGCGAGGCGGAGCCATCAGCCACACGCCACCCTCCCCGACGACCATCGGATGGTCGAGGAATTCGAGCGCGTTCAAGAAGCGGTTCCCGGTCCTGCCGACGGGCACCCTCGTCCCGATGGTCCCGGTCTCGACGTCGATGCTCACGACGGCGTTCTGCAGCCTCTCGGGGACGTTCCTCGGCTCCTCGGCCTCGCCGTCCCACAGGAGCCACGCGCTCACGCTCAGCGCGACCGCGGCGGCTCCGAGGCCGGCGATCAGGGCGCCCCGCTTCGATCGCGTCGGGAAGATCTCACGCCGCCGCTCGGCCGCCTGCTCCACCTCCAACGGAGGCGTGACGTCCGCTCCGTCCACGCCGGTCACGCTGAACAGGCGGAACTCGCCCTCGAGCCCCTTCAGCCGGTGCACCCCGTGCTCGGCGAACGTGATCCCTGCGCCGGGGACGATCTCCCGGACCGACGCCGGCACCAGCACCTCGCCCGGACCGCCCACGGACATCACGCGGGCCGCGGTGTTCACGACGAGCCCGCCGGGCTTGCGACCCATCATCTCCAGCTCGCCGAAGCTCACGCCCGCTCGGATCTCGATCCCGAGCTCCCGGACCGCCTCGGTGGCCGCGACTGCGCAACGGATCGCGTCGGCCGGCCGCTCGAAGGCGATGAAGAACCCGTCGCCGGCGGTGTCGATCTCGCGGCCTCCGAACCGACCGATCTGACGCCGGAGGACCCGGTGATGCCGAGTGACGAGCTCGGCCCACCGCGTGTTGCCCATCTCCGCGGCGATCGCGGTGGACCCCACGATGTCGGTGAACAGGACGGCACCCATGCCCCGCGCCGCGGTTCGTCGCTGCATCGCCGGAGTGTATGCCCCGGGCCCTACGCGATGGTCTCCGATCCCAGGCGCCGCCATCCGTCGCGTTCCAGCAGCAGCGAGACGGCCGTGCCGAGGACGAGCGACCAGAAGAACGGGCCCAGGCCCAACAAGGTCATCTCCGACAACGCGATGGCGAACGCGAACAGGGGCCCGAGGAGGAGCGGCCCGGTGGTGATCTCCCGCAACGCGGCGGCGAGGGCCGGCAACAGGGCGAGCCCGGCCATCGCGAGGAGCAGCACCGGCGGGACGAGCACGGCGAGATCGGCCGCCGTGCCCGCGAACAGCGCGATCAGCAGGCCCGTCACGACGGGGAGGAAGACCGACCGGTAGCGGATCGATCGCTCGCCGGCGCCGGGTCCCGCGGCGAGCAGCAGGGGCGGCAGGGCGAGCGAGACCGCGATCGGCCCGAAGAACGAACCGACGACCGTCCCGACGCCGCTCACCAGGTTGACCACGCGTTCCGGCGCTCCGAACCCCTGGGTCCGCAGGTAGATGACGGACGGCACGTTCGACTGCACGGTGAGCAGCGCCACCAGCACCGGCGTGGCGGTGACGATCGCCGCCAGCGAGAACCCCGGACGGACGAGCTCGAGGTTCGGCAACTCAAGGGAGGAGGGGATCTCCCCCAGCTGACCGGAGACGAGGGCCACGAGCAGTCCGGCCAGGAACGACGGCAGGATCGGTGGGATGCGGGAGCCGAGGAGCCGCTGGCTCAGCAGATAGGCGACGAGCGCCGCGCCGACCATCATCGGCACCTCGGCGGGGATCGACGCGCCGCCCGCAGATGTGCTGAGCGAGGAGAAGACATCCACGACGAAGGGCATCACCGCCCCGGCGATCAGCCCGTGCACGATCGGAGCCGGGATCCAGCCGGCGAGCCGGGCCGTGAGACCGAGGAGCGCCGCGAGGAGCACGAGCGCCCCGGCCACGAGGGATGCACCCGCGAGGTCCGGGAACGCGATCTGATCGCCGAGCGAGACGAAGAAGATGATCGCGAAGATGTTTCCCGTGAAGACGAGCGGCTGTCGGTACCGGATCGAGAGCACCAGGGTCGGGAGCATCGGGAGCCCGTAGACGACCGCGATCCAGCCGCTGGTCCGCGCGTCCGACAACGCCAACCCCCGCGGCCCCGCCGCGGTCAGGATGATCCCGAGCACCGCGAAGAAGACGATCGCGATCGGGATCGCGGCGATCAGGGCTGGCATCGTGCGACGCAATTCCCGCGAGCCGAGCGCCATCTTCACGGCTGGAGCATAGGAGGGAGCTGGAGGCAGGGCGCGGGGGCATCGAGGCCTGGGCCGGCCGCACCCGCCCGCTCGGGCCTCGTCGACCTCAGAGCGAGGCAGCCTGAGCGTGGCGCCGCGGCGCGGTCCACGTCTCGGGCCTCGAGGCCACCGCGGTCAGGACGATCACGTCGCTCGGGCGGAGGACCGTCGGCTGGTTCAGCATCCAGTGTTTCGCGCTCCCCGGGCCTCCGACGTACACCTCGTCGGGGAGCCGCTTCACGATCCACTCGTCGGCGAGGATCGCGAGGAGCCCGCGCACCTCCACGGGCCGGTCGATCGCGGCGGTGAGGAGCTGCGCCACACGGCGAGCCTCCGCCGACGCCTTCGGGAGGAAGTTCGTGCGGTGCCCGTCGTGGACGATGCTCCGGGAGTTCACCCGGATCGCGCCGCTGAGGTTCTTCGTGCTGATCGTGAAGACGCCGCCCGGGCCGATCACGAGGTCTTCGATGTGCGTGCCGCGCTCCCCGATCGGCAGGTCGTGGAGCGCGAACCAGCCCTCCGGCAGTCGCCCGAGCCACCATCCGGTACCCCGTTCGCCACGGGCGTGCGTGCGTGGGGCCCGCTCCACGGTGTTGACGCCGAGCAGCCGTGCGAGCCGCGTGCGGATCGGGGCGGCGAAGAGGTCACGATCGATCGCCATGGAGGACTGGTCGGCCGATCGAGCCGATATCTAGAGCGCGCTGGTCGTCTTTACCTATTCCGAGGGAGCTCGTCGCGAAGGGCTGAGAGCCATTCGACCGCGATCCGATCCTGCGGGCGTTCCGACGCGCGCTTCATGCGGATCAGGTCGTCGAGGGAGGCCACGCGGACGACGAGGCCGTCGAGGTCCTCGTCGGTGGGCGACGCATCGAGGTCGGCGAAGCCGTCGGTGCCGGCCGGCGTGCCCAACTCCCCGGTTGGACCCACCTCAGCCGCTGAGCGCCGTCGCCCTGCCCAACAGCTCGTCCACCTCGGCCACGAGCGGGCCGGCGGCAAGCGTCCCGAACACCGCACGAGCACCCCTCAGTCGCGGTCCCGCTTCCTCAGATCGGTCCAGCTCGAGCAGGCAGCGGCCCGCACCGAGCAGCGACAACCCGTGGTGGAGAACGTGCGGGAACGCTGCCCATCCCTCCGCCGCCTCGTCGTACCGCCGGACCGCGTCCTCGAGGTCGCCCTTCAGCTCCGCCAGGGCCGCCGTCGCCTCGGTCACGCTGATCCGGTGCCTCGTGAGATGTGGTGTGTATCCCTCGAGGAGCCGTCTCAAGGTGTCCGTCGCGGCCGCCGCGCGACAGACGTCCGCGGCCTCGTCCATGAGCCAGCCGCGCGAGCCCGGTCG
>JBOGVD010000071.1:0-9278 GCA_050696355.1 Actinomycetota bacterium | reverse complement strand
CTGTTCTTCAACGACCCGCTCGAGATCCCCGACGCCGCGCTGCGGGCGGTGCGGCTCGGTTGCGCCCTACGCGAGGATATGGCAGAGCTGACGCCGCGGTGGCGGAAGCGCGGCTACGACCTCGACTTCGGCGCCGGCATCGCGCTGGGCCATGCGACGTGCGGTGAGGTCGGCTTCGAGGGTCGCTCCGACTACGCGGCGATCGGAGCGGTGACGAACCTCGCGTCGCGGCTGGCCGACGAGGCCACCGCGGGCCAGGTCCTGATCGCCCAGCGTCTCCTCGCCGAGGTCGAGGACCACGTCGAGGTCGAGCCCGCCGGCGACTTCACGCTCAAGGGCTTCCAGCGGCCGGTCCCGGCGTTCAACGTCGTGGCCGTTCGCGAGCCGTCGGCTCTCTAGGATCAGGCCGGCGAGGGTGGGATGCACCGGTGGAGCAGCCAGCTCGGGTCGGACTCACCTCCGGATCGAGCGTTGACGCAGCCCGTCGTCGAGCCGACCATGCATGGGATGGAGCCGGAAAGCGTCGTCACGTATGACTACCCGGCGGAGCCGTATACGGAGGTGATCCCCGGCCTCTTCCAGGCGAGCGCCGCTCACCCGCCTGCCGACATGCTCTCGATGTTCGACGTGCTGATCGACGTGGGCGGGCGCGATCGATGGGACGGGGAGCCCGATCCACGGTACAGCTTCCACCCGCTCGACGACGTCCCGTTCATCGCCGATGCGGAGATGATCCACATGGTGGGGGAGAGGATCGCCTCCCTCGTCGGGGAGGGGAAGCACGTCGCGGTGAACTGTCTGAGCGGCGTGAACCGGTCCGGGCTCCTGGTCGGGCGTGCCCTCGTGGCGCTCGGCCATACGCCCGAGGACGCGATCGAGGCGGTACGCAGCGCGAGGGGGCCGATGGCGCTCAGCAACCAGCACTTCGTTCGCTTCCTCCTGGTCGACTGCACGCCCCGCGCCCTGGCACGAAGACGACAGTTGTCGCTTCCGCTCTGATCCCTTTGACGTCAGTCCGTCGGATCCGTCCGGCAACGTCGTGGAGCTGTTCCAGCCCGCCGGCCGGTAACGGAACGGACCGCTTCCAGCTCGTCGGTCCCGATGTCCCCCGCGACGCGACAGAAGGTATCTGTCTCCTCGTGCCGGCCCTGCGCGCAGATCGCGTGAGCCGTGATCCGGAGCTGACGAGGCGCTATCCCGCGAGCGCCTGCCTCCCCGATCGTCAGGGCGCAGGCCGTTCGAAGAAGCGCAGGAGCTCGACCGGCACGGGGAAGATCAGGGTGGAGTTCTTCTCGGAAGCCACCTCGGTCATCGTCGAGAGCAATCGCAGCTGCAGTGCGGCCGGGCGCCGCTCGAGGAGCTCGGCCGCGTTGCTCAGCTGCTCCGCCGCCTCGAACTCGCCTTGCGAGTGGATCACCTTGGCACGGCGTTCCCGCTCGGCCTCGGCCTGGCGGGCCATCGCTCGGCGCATCGTTTCGGGGAGCTCGACGTCCTTCACCTCGACCAGCGTGACCTTCACACCCCAGGGGTCGGTGACGTCGTCGATGATCGTCTGGAGCCGCTGATTGATCTCGTCGCGGTTCACGAGGAGGTCGTCCAGGTCGACCTGGCCGAGGATGCTCCGCAGCGTCGTCTGCGCGAGCTGGGACGTGCCGAGGATGTAGTCCTGGATCACGACCGTCGCCTTCACGGGGTCGACCACGTTGAAGTAGGTGACCGCGTTCACGCGGACGGTAACGTTGTCGCGCGTGATCACGTCCTGCGGCGGGATGTCCATCGTGACCGTCTGCAGGTTCACCCGAACCATCCGATCGACGATCGGGATGATCACGAACAAGCCCGGACCTTTAGCCCCGATCACCCTCCCCAGGCGGAAGATCACGCCCCGCTCGTACTCCGGCACGATCTTGATCGCCGACAACAGGATCGCGATGAGCAGCACCACGGCCGCACCGATCCCGTAGAGCAGCTCGTTACTCATCCTTGTCCCTCCTCGACCGCTCGAGACTCGGTCCTGGGCTCCGGCTCCACGATCAATCGCAGACCCTCCATCTCGACCACGCGGACCTCCTGGCCGGGATGCAGCGCGCCCGCACGGCTCCGGGCGCCCCACCACGAGCCCTGGAGGAACACCTGAGCGTCGTTCCCCTCGATCTCCTTCACGACGCCGCGGGCCCCGACGATCGCCTGCGTTCCGCTCACGCCGGCGAGCCGCCGGGTCCGCCACGCCACGCGGCCGAGGCCGAGGCTGCCGGCCCCGACCAGAGCGGCGACGGGCCAGAGCGCCACCGGATCGACCCCGATCGGTCCACGGAACAGGAAGAGCCCTCCCAGGACGAGCGCGACCGTGCCGCCGGCCGCGAACACGCCGACCCCGGGGACGAAGAGCTCCGCGACGAACAGCGCGGCCGCCAACACGAGCAGGATCGCGCCGGCCGCGTTGACCGGAAGGACCGACAGGGCCGTGAAGGCGAGCAGCAGGAGGATCGCACCGGTGATCCCACCCGCGCCGATCCCCGGGTTGGCCAGCTCGTAGATGATCGCGAGCGTCCCGATCGAGATGAACAGGAACGCGATGTTCGGATCGGCGAGCCATTGCAGGATGCTCCGAGCGAACCCCATCTCGACGTCGACGACCTGGGCCCCGGCGGTGCGGAGCGTGACGTTCCGTCCCGGCGTGAGCTCGATCTGGCGCCCGTCGAGCATCGTCAGGAGCTCCACCCGATCCCGCGCGATCAGGTCGATGACGTCGGTCTCGAGAGCCTCGTTCGCCGCGATCGACTTGCCCTCGCGGACGGCGTCGATCGCGAAGTCGACGTCCCGTCCGCGCTCCTCCGCGATCGACTCCGCGTAGGAGGCGGCGTCCTCGATGACCTTCTGCTCGAGGTCCTCCCCGCCCTGGCCGCCGATCGGCGTCGCGGCGCCGATCGAGGTTCCGGGCGCCATCGCGGCCACGTGCGACGCCAGCGTGATCAAGGCGCCCGCCGAGGCGGCGCGGGCGCCCTGCGGGGACACGTAGACGATCACGGGCACGCGGGCGTTCAGGAACGACTGGATGATGTCCCGCATCGAGGTGTCGAGGCCGCCGGGGGTGTCGAGCTCAACGAGGAGCGCCTGATGACCTTCGCGCTCGGTCCGGTCGAGCGCCTCGCGGATGTGGTCGGCCATCACGGGCGTGATCACGCCGTCGACCGTGACCACCATCAGGCCGGACGCCTGGGCACTGGCCGGGGACGTGGCCGAGAGCGCGAAACCCACGACGACCAAGAGGAGCCAGGCCGCGACCCGGGATCGGCGGCGCGCTCGCGCCCGCACTCTCGCTTCCGGTATCGAGGGACGCACCACCGGCCACATCGCCCCCTCCGAGCGCATCGCGACTCCCTCCACGATATCGGTTCCCGCGTTTCCGACCCCTTTCGGCTGACGGGCACGAACCGCCGGAGAGCGGGCTCCGCTGGGATGGTGTCGGCTCGGGTCGGTACGGTGGTTGCCGTGACCGAGCGCCCCCTCGAGCTGCTGCATGCGATCGCCGGGCCGGACGCGAACTTCCGTGCTGGCCAGCGCGAGGCGATCGAAGCCGTCGTCGACCAGCGCCGCCGGGTCCTCCTCGTCCAGCGGACCGGCTGGGGGAAGTCGGCCGTGTACTTCATCGCCACGAAGCTGCTCCGCGACGCCGGCGCCGGGCCGACGATCCTCGTCTCGCCGCTCCTCGCGCTGATGCGCAACCAGATCCAGATGGCCGAGCGGGCCGGCGTCTCAGCCCGCACGATCAACAGCGAGAACCGCGACGACTGGGAGGAGATCCGCGCCGCGATCGGGCGCGACGAGGTCGACCTGCTCCTCGTCTCGCCCGAGCGGTTCAACAACCCGGGGTTCCGCGCCCAGGTCCTGCCGACGGTCGCCAGGAGCTCGGGCCTGCTCGTGATCGACGAGGCCCACTGCATCAGCGACTGGGGTCATGACTTCCGCCCCGACTACCGCCGGCTCGTCCGCGTCCTCGAGCTCCTGCCGACGGGCGCGCCCGTGCTCTGCACCACCGCCACCGCGAACGACCGGGTGATCGAAGACGTCCAGGCGCAGCTGGGCGCCGAGCTCACCACGCTCCGCGGCTCGCTCGCCCGGGAGAGCCTCGCGCTCTCGATGCTCAAGACGAGCCCGCAACCCGAGCGGCTCGCCTGGCTCGCCCAGGTCGTGCCCTCGCTCGAGGGCTCCGGCGTGATCTACGTGCTCACGGTGGCGGATACCACCCGGGTCGCCTCGTTCCTGCGCACGCAGGGGGTCGACGCGCACGCCTACAGCGGCGAGACGGAGTCCGAGCGCCGGCTCGAGCTCGAGGACGCCCTGCTCGCGAACGAGGTGAAGGCGCTCGTGGCCACCTCGGCGCTGGGGATGGGCTTCGACAAGCCGGACCTCGGCTTCGTGATCCACTACCAGTCGCCGGGCTCGGCGATCGCCTACTACCAGCAGGTCGGCCGTGCCGGGCGCGCGCTGCCGCAGGCGCCGGTCGTGCTCCTGCGCGGTCCCGAGGACCGCGACATCCAGGACTACTTCATCGGCTCGGCGTTCCCGCACAAGGAGCGCGCCGAGGAGGTGATCCGGCTGCTCGACGACCGCGGCGAGCCGGTCAGCGAGAACGAGATCCTCGCCTCGGTGAACGTCCGCGCGATGCGGCTGAAGACGCTGCTGAAGGTCCTGGAGGTCGAGGGCGCGCTGGAGCGCGTCGGCAGCCGGTGGCTCCGGACCTCGGAGCCGTGGTCGTTCGACGAGGAACGCGTGCGGCGCGTGACCGCCGCGCGCCGCGCCGAGCAGGCGGTGATGGAGGAGTACGGGGGGAACGGCGAGTGCCTGATGGCGTTCCTGCTGAAGCAGCTCGACGACCCGTCGCCGCAGCCGTGCGGGAGGTGCATGGTGTGCACCGGTTCGTCGCCGGCGATCGAGCTGGATCCGGGCGTGGTGGCGAAGGCGCGGGAGCACCTGCGGTGGGCCGAGCTGCTGGTCGAGCCGCGGCTGCAGTGGCCGACCGGGATGGGGGAGCCGAAGGGCCGGATCGCGGCCGAGCTCCGGCTCCAGCCCGGGCGGGCATTGAGCGTGCTCGGCGACGGCGGGTTCGGCGGGCTCGTGCGGAAAGGTCGAGAGGCCGGCGAGTTCAGCGAGGCGTTGGTCGATGCGGCCGCCGAGCTGATCGGGCGCCGCTGGCGACCCGATCCGTTCCCGACGTGGGTGACGTGCGTACCGTCGACGCGGCATCCAGAGCTCGTGCCGCTGTTCACCGAGTGGCTGGCGAAGGCGCTGGAGCTGCCGTTCCTCCCGGTGCTGTCGAAGACGCGCGAGACCGCGCCGCAGGCGGAGATGGAGAACTCCCAGCAGCAGCTCGCGAACGTCTGGGGCGCGTTCACGGTCGAGGCCTCGGAGGTGCCGCCGGGGCAGCCGGTGTTGCTCGTCGATGACCTCCAGGACTCGCGGTGGACGCTCACGCTCGTGGGCGCGGCGTTGCTCGACGCCGGCAGCGGCCCGGTGTCGCCGTTCGTGTTGGCGAAGGCCGTCAGCGACTAGCGGCGTCGAAGCTTCGCGCGGATCTGCGCGACCGCAGGCGGTGCACCCTTGCGCTCGCAGATGCCGAGCGCCTGACCGAGGGCTGCGATCGCGTTGTCCCTCCGTCCGGCGAGCCGGTAGACCTCACCGAGGTTCTCGAACACGCCAGCAAGCGTGTCCCAGAAGTCCATCCCCTCGGACATCGAGACGGCTTCTTCGGCCACAGCGATCGCATCTTCGGTCCGTCCCTCCCGAGCGAGCAGCTTCGCTCGGATCCCTCGTGCCGTCACCTGATTCACGAGATCGTCGGACGCCCCGAGCTCCTCGGACACGCCGATCATCTCTGCTGCCTCCGCGAAACGACCACGCTCGTAGAGCACGTGGGCGAGATTTGCTGCCAGCGTAGATCGGAATCCGAGCTCCCCGATCGACTCGAGCATCTCGATCCCCTCTCGCAACCAACGCTCGGCCGCCTCGAGGTCTCCGGCCAGGACCTCGAGCCAGGAGGCGTTCATGGAGACAGCGCCCACCCAGAGCTTGTGACCCACGTCGAGACAAACATCCATCGCTCGACGCTGTTGCCTCCGCCCCTCATCGAAAAGGCCGAGTTGCCCTCGGCAGCCTCCCTGCAGCATGTCGGCCATGGCTCCGATGAACCGATCCTCGGGCAGCCACGCGCGGATCTCCTCACACCGTTGGATCCCCTCCTCGGGCCGAGCCATCCCCAAGAACGGCGCGACCATCCGCGAGAGGGCGACGTTGGGGAGCATGGCCCGATCCCCGGCCCGTTGGGCGTGGAAGGCCGCACGTTCGGACGCGGTCTCCATGTCCGAGGCGCGGCACCACATCAAGCCGACCTCACTCAGCGCGCTCCATGCGCGCGCCAGGCCCTCGTCGTCGCCGAGCTCCTCGAGGACCGGGATCGCCTCCTCCGCCACCTGCTTGAGCAGCTCCGTGGCCCCTTCAGGCTCAAACTGTGCGCGGAGCGAGATCTGTGCGAGGCGTGCGCGGATCTCCAGCCTTCGGTCACCCTGCCGGGAGCTCGCCTCCGATGCCTCGTCGAACGCGGACCTCGCCCTCTCCAGATCGCCTGCGTGGATCGATGCGGTGCCGAGCCGCATGAGGAGATCGATGCGCACCGGATCGTCCGGGTCCATGAG
This sequence comes from Actinomycetota bacterium, assembly GCA_050696355.1. Classification (GTDB taxonomy): domain Bacteria; phylum Actinomycetota; class UBA4738; order UBA4738; family HRBIN12; genus JAJNBA01. The sequence continues at coordinate 2,586 of JBOGVD010000071.1, read as the reverse complement.
GGCGACCGCTCGGTCGAAGAGCTTGCTGGCGGCGGGGAGGTCGCCCCGCGCGGCCGCCCGCCGGCCTCCCGACGCCAGTCTCGCGGCCGCCTCGCCTGCGAGCTCACGACCGTGGTCATCCAGCGGACCGAGCTCCAACCGCAGCGCCACCGCCTGCTCGAGGTGATAGGCGAGCACCTCCTCGAACTCGGGGAGCCGTTCGCCCGCGATCCGCTCGAGCCATCGTGCGTGCCCCTCGTGCAACTCGGACCGGATGCGCTTGGGGATCCGCTCGTACGCGGCGTCGCGGATCAGCGCATGGCGGAACCGGAACGCCTCGCTTCCGCCGAACAGCCCCTGCTCCGGGCCGATCAGACCTCGCCGGTGAAGTGCCATCAGGTGCCGGCCGACCTCGCCAGGGGCGAGGTCGCTCGACAGGTCGGTGACGCTTCCCCAATGGAAGACGCGGCCTTCGACGGAGCCTCGTTCGATCACTCGCTGCTCGTCGGGGGAGAGGCGATCGAGCCTCGCCTGGAGCAGGCCGGCGATCGTCGGAGGCACGGTCAGGTGCGACAGGTCGCCGGTAACGGCCCATCCGTCCGCCTCCGGCCGGATCAGGCCGTCATCGATCAGCATCGCGAGCATCTGCTCGACGAACAGCGGGTTGCCCTCGGCCGCCCCCATCACCCGCGCCGCAACGGCCTCCGGGATGTCCGCACGACCGAGCAGCCCGCCGATCAACTGGGTGGATTCGCCTTGGGTGAGCGGTTCCAGGTGGAGGGTCGTCGCGGCGGCTTGGCCGCCCCAGCCCGGACGGACGTCCTGCAGGTCGGGTCGCGCAGGGCACACCAGGAGGATCGGCGCGTCCCGCGTCCATTCGGCGATGTGCTCGATCAGATCGAGCAGGCCGGGCTCGGCCCAATGGATGTCCTCGAACACGGCGACGAGCGGCCGTTCGGCTGCGAGCGCCTCGAAGAGCTTGCGGATCGCCCAGTGCGTCTCCTCCGGTGACGCCGTGGCCCCCGCTAGTCCGAGGAACTCCGCGAGCCGTTCCGAGGCGATCGCGGCGTCGTTCGTGCCTCGAAGGAGTGATCCGATCTTCGAGCGGATCTCGGCCGGGCCGTCCGCGTCGAGGACGCCGGCCGCGGCGGTGAGGATCTCCACGACCGGCCAGTACGTGATGCCTTCGCCGTAGGAGAGGCATCGGCCCCGGACGACGACGGACGCGTCCGCGAGCCCCTCGAGGAACTCCCGGGTCAGGCGGGACTTCCCGACGCCCGGCACGCCCAGGATCGTGGCGAGGACGCATACGCGATCCCGCACCGCGCGAGCGAAGGACTCACGGAGCTCTTCCAGCTCGCGCGTACGGCCGACCATCGCGGTGTCGAGCCGACGTGCGACGCCGAGGCTGTCTCTCCCGACCTCGGCGAGACGGAACGCGGGAACCGTTCCCGTCTTCCCCTTCAGCGTGAGCGGCTCGACCGGCTCCGCCGCCACGGCGTCCCGGACCAGACTCATCGTCGGCGCCCCGATCAGGATCTCGCCGGGTCCCGCCGCCTGCTCCAGGCGAGCGGCGACGTTGACCGCATCCCCGGTCACCAGCGACTGCCGTGCGGCGGCGTCACCGGCGACCACGTCACCGGTGTTCACGCCGATCCGCGACTCGATCGTCACGCCACGGTCACGTTCGAGCTCCTTGTTGAGTGACGCGAGGGCGTCCCGCATCTCGGCCGCGGCCCTGACCGCTCGGAGCGCGTCGTCCTCGTGGACGGCGGGGATCCCGAAGACCGCCATCACGGCATCGCCGATGTACTTCTCGACCGTTCCGCCGTGGCGTTCGAGGACGACCTGCATCTCCTCGAAGAATCGCGACAGCAGAGCGCGGAGCGATTCCGGGTCGAGCTGCTCGCCGAGGGACGTCGACCCTGTAACGTCACAGAACAGGACCGTGACCGTCTTGCGAACCTCAGCGCCGAAACGCTCGTCCACGAGCTGAGCCTAGGCCGATTCGCCCCGGGGCGTTCAGGCCGCTCCGACCGACCAGCGGTCCTCGATGAGTGCCGCCCGGGTCCGTCAGCGACTAGCGCGGTCCGGACACTCCGGCTAGGGTCCTCCCGCATGGGGGTGGCCGAGGAAACCGTTCTCGAGCCACGAGCCGTCACCTTCGGCACGGTCGTCGCGGGGATCGTGATCGGAGCCGTCGAGGTCGTCTTCGCGGTTTCCTTCGCGGCGCTCGTCTTCGGCGGCTATCTCGAGTTCTATTTCCTGGACGACGGCGTCGGTCTGTACCTCGGGGCGGCGGCGCTGACGCTCGCGTTCATGGCCTGGCGGACCGGCCGCCGAGGCGTCGTCGGTGGCCTCCAGGGAACGGGCGCGGCTCTGATGGCGATCGTCTCGGCGAGCGTCGTCGTGCACGGCGCCGGGAGCCCGAACGACATCTTCCTCAGCTCGGTCACCGCGATCCTGGTGACGATGGTCCTGTGCGGGGTCGTCTTCCTCTGGCTCGGATCTCGCCGGCGGGGCGATCTGATCCGGTTCGTGCCGTATCCGGTCGTCGGAGGGTTCCTCGCCGGCACGGGATGGCTGCTCTTCAAGGGCGGGATCTAC
>JBOGVD010000070.1:0-8606 GCA_050696355.1 Actinomycetota bacterium | reverse complement strand
CTGGGGAACCGACTCGTGGGGATCCTGCACGGCTGCCTCAGCCACCGCGAGCTCTACCGGGAAGACGCCGCTTGGCCGGTCCAAGAGGCCAAGGTCGCTTGACAGTTGCGAGCGTGGGATATCTAGGGCCCGAGGCATTCCGTGTCGGAACGTCGATCGCGCAGCACGACCAGATCTGTCCACACCGTCGTCACGTCTGACCTGCGATCGTGCTGGTCAGCGGGCATCGGTGCTCCGGCGCCCTCGCCTCGCGGCGGACTACTCGACCGAGCCAGGCGTCATCGTGTGCCGGGCGAGGTACGCGGCGGCTTCGGCGCGTCGGGCCACCTCGAGCTTCGAGAGGATCGATGAGACGTAGTTCTTCACGGTCTTCTCGGCGAGCTGGAGCTCGTCGCCGATCTCCTTGTTCGTCCTGCCGTCGGCGATGAGCGTCAGGATCCGCTCCTCCTGAGGAGAGAGACGCGCGAGCTTCTCATCCCTCATCAGGTGCTTGCCCTTGCGGAGCCGGTCGAGGACGGCGGTCGTCACGGACGGATCCAGGAGGCTGTCGCCGGCTCCCACCGCGCGGATCGCGCGGACGAGCTCGCCGGAGCGAACCTGCTTCAGCACGTAGCCGGAGGCCCCCGCCATGATCGATGCGAACAGCGCCTCGTCGTCCGCGAACGAGGTGAGCATCAGGACACGGGTGGCCGGATGCTTCGCGCGGATCTCGCGAGTGGCCTCGATCCCGCTCCCATCGGCGAGCCGAACGTCCATCACGACGACATCCGGTTTGGTCCGGTCTGCCTCGTCGATCGCCTCCCGGACGGTTCCGGCCTCCGTCGTGACGTGGATGTCGTCCTCGGATGCGAGCATCGCTCGGATCCCGTCCCGCACGACCTCGTGATCGTCCACGAGCATGACTCGGAGCGGAGGATCTTTCGACTCGGTCATCTGGGAGATGGTAGCCCCGCTTCGTTCAAGCGGACGCAGGGTCGGCTCGGCCCAGCGCGGAAGGGGACGGTGCATCCCGGTTCCCCATGATCGCGTCGGCGACCCGGTCGAGGAAGTCCTTGAGTGTCGCCTCGGCCACCCTCGAGAGGACCGCACGATCGATGACCCGTCCGACCGCGCCGAAGGGAGGAACGTACCTGGCGCTCATCGCGAGCTGGGTGCGTCCAGGGCGAAGGGGTGCGATCTCGAGGTCGGCATCGAGCGACGGGAAGAGTCCCGCGGCACCCGAGGCCGCCCACCGCAGGGGGAACACGGTCTTGGGGCCCGAGCGAACCGGCCGACCGAGCTCAACGACCACCGTTCTCTTGAGCCGAACCACTTCACCGAACCCCACCTCGGCGAGGAGCAGATCCCCGCGGTGGTTCGCTCCCTCCGCCAGCCCGGGAAGCCATTCGCGCGGGTCCTGAGCCAGAGCTCGTTCCACTTCTTCTGGGGGGATCGGCACCTCGACGAAATACCTGGGCGAACATGGGACAAGGATGCACGCGAGCGGCTCGTGGCAGAGGGGTCGAAGGTCCTCCCTCCGACGGGACCCCATTCAGGGCGGGAACGTCGCTCGGACGGTCGTCCCTTCTCCCGGCGTGCTCTCGACCTCGAGCACGCCACCGAGGGATCCGACCCGTTCCCGAAGGTTGCTGAGGCCCATGCCCCACGTCGTCGTGTCGACGTCGAACCCCCGTCCGTCGTCATCGATCTCGAGGAGGAGGCCGGCGTCCTCTCGCCGGAGCGAGACCCGACATGTGGTGGCCGACCCGTGCCGGCCGACGTTCGAGAGTGCCTCACGCGCGAGCTGGACCAAATCCGCGGCCCGTGAGGCGAGTTCGGATGCAGCCTCGGTGTCGACGTCGAGGACGGTCACCACACCGGAACGCGCACCGAACTCGCTGGCCATCTCCTTGAGCGCCTGATCGAGCTGTCGGTCCGCCAAGATCCCGGGCCGGAGACCGAAGATGTAGTTGCGCAGGTCTCGGATCGAGTGATCGACATCCTCGACGGCGGCTTCGAGGCGATTGGACATGCTCTCGTCGTTGGAGGCGGCCGCCAGCCCCTGCAGGCTCATCCCGACGGCGAAGAGCGATTGGATGACACCGTCGTGGAGCTCCTTGGCGATCCGTTCTCGCTCCTCCAGCACCTGGAGCCTCTGCAGCTCCCTGCTCTTCCGCTCGGTCTCGTCGTAGAGGCGGGCGTTCTCGACGGCGATGGCGGCCTGGGTCGCGAGGACCACGAGGACGCGTTCATCCTCCTCATCGAACGTCTCGTCTCCCTGCTTGTCGGTGAGATAGATGTTCCCGAACACCCTGCCACGCCCCGTGACCGGAGCTCCGAGCAGAGACTTCATGTGCGGATGGTTCGGCGGGAACCCGACCGACCGGGGATCAGCGCTGATATCGGGGATGCGGAGAGGGCGGGCCTCGGTGATGAGCGTCCCCAGGAGGCCATGGCCGGTCGGGGGGTCGCCGAGGGCGGCTCGCTCCTCCGGCGTGATCCCCACCGTGATGAATTCCTCGATCGACCGGCCGTCGGGAGCGAGCACGCCGAGCGCCCCGTAGCGCGCGTCGGTGAGATCGACGGCCAGTTCGATGATGCGGAGGAGCACGACTTCGAGCGAGAGCTCCGAGGCGAGGATCATCCCCGCCTCGATCAGCCTGCGCTCACTTTCCGCTCGTTCGTTGCCTCCGGGCATCAGCCCGAGGGTAGCCCAGCAACGGGATCGCGAGCGGCGATCACGAGGCCGGAGCCCCAACCTGGTGCACGACCTCCAGGTGGCTGCCGGATCGCGCCGGCATCGATACCGGACCGCGCGAGCAACCATGACGTCACCGAGTTGGAGTTCCACATCTCGCCGGTGTGACCTTCGTCCCTGCCCCAAACGAGCGCGGGAACTCGAGGGACCAGATCCAGGACCCGCGACGCGCAGCCGAGATCGTCCGACACGCAGACGGGACTCGAAACAGCCGACGCCATGTCGGGGATGACGCCGCCTCGCCACCGTCGGATCTCGTAGCGGAACGGCCGGAAGCGCGCTGCGAGTATCGTTCCGACCGCCCCCTCCACGACCACGCCCCGTCGATCACCGAGGTGATCTGGGACCGGGGTCTGCTCGATGACGAAGCGACCCTCGGGGACGGTGACCACGAGAGCCGAGTGGTAGAGATCGCAGGAGGGCCGTCGCTGCAGTCGCGCGCTGATCGCCTCGAAGAGCCTGCCGCTCAACCGCACGACGTGATGCCCCGATCCCAAGGGGATCCAGTAGAGATCGACCGATGCTGATGTCGGGCCCTGTTGCGCGATCACGTCGGACTTCGACACAGCGAGACGCCTCCTCGTCGCGAGCCGTTCCGGCAGGCGATGACGTGTCTGCCCGCCGGCACCGACCTCGTCGTTCGACGTCGAAAGGCGGGGCAGGGGCCCCGCCTTTCCGTCGGAACCGATCGATCAGTACAGGTACCTCCGGTCCTGCACGAAACCGACCCGCTGCCAGACCTTGCCGAGGCCGTAGTAGCGGCCGGCGTTCGCGAGGATCAGCCCCGCCAGGACGATCGCGTACACCATGTGGTCATCCAGGAACGGGTTGTGCTCCGGCCAGATCGCGGTTCCCAGGTAGAAGATCGCCATCCAGATGATGCCGCCCACCGCGGCGAGCCGCGTCATCACGCCACTGATCAGACCGAGGCCGATCAGCAGGAGCGAAACCATGTACACCCAGTCGATCCAGCCCGCCACCTGCGGGCCCGCCTGGGTCATCTGGTAGCTCGTGATGCTCTGGATGTTGTCGGCGAACGGACCCTTCAGCGCGAAGCCGACGGCGCCCGCAGTCGGGCTGACTCCGTTGATCCAGGCGTCCGGACCGAGGAAGTCGATCTTCACCGTCTGACCTGCCTCGTTCAGGACCCGGCCCGTCGAGAATCCGAGGGCGAAGGCCTTGTCGAGGAACGCCCACAGGAAGGTCCAACCCATCGCGAGTCGGATCGCTCCGAAGACCCGCTGCGATCCCTTGGTGTGGATCGGCTCGAGCCGCTCCAGCGCCGGGATGTCGAGAGCCCTTCTCTCGATCGTCTCCATGTCTCCCACCTCCTTGTTCGATGGCCCAAGCATCGTGTCGCCGAAGTGGTGCGCGTACGGCCGAGCGCCCCTTGTCGTCAGGGACCTTCGGCCCCTCACGTGTTCCTGGCGACCGATCAGGCTGCGGGGAGGAGAGGAGGTGTCCGATGCTGGAGCACAGAACAGTGCTGCTCGTCGGATCCGACGAGCGTGAGCGCGAGCGCCAGGGTCGAGCACTCGGGGACGCCGGCGCCGAGGGGATCGCTTGTCCTGGGCCGGCCCCTGGCTCTGTGTGCATCGGCGGTCGCGAGGGCTACTGCCCGCTGCTCGAGCGAGCGGACGCTGTGGTGCTGAACACATGGCTCCAGAGCGACGGGATCGGGCTCGGCACGTCCTCTGACGAGCTCCTGGAGCTGTACACCGGCAGCGGTCGAACGGTCGTGGCGATCGGAGTCCGTGGATCGCCGAGCCTGCCCGCGAAGGGCCGGGTGATCCGTCTTGATAGGCATCCCGAGGCGTGGGAGATCGTCGCAGCGGTCCGGATCGCGCCGGAGACAGGGCGCTCCGGTCCGGCTGGCTCCTCCGGCTAGGAGCGAGGCGGTCGGCATCGGTCGAGGTCCACGGCTCGGATGGCTTGTCGTGGCTCGCTTCGAGGCAGCCGCGGCAGGCCGAACGTCCCGAGATCCGACGGACCTCCACCAGGATGTCTTTGGAGACCATGGAGCCGCCGCGGCCGGTACCGTGAGTTGGTGACGGATCCGGATCCCACCGTCGCCAACCGTCCTGGGGACGCGCACCGCGACCCCGAGCTGGTCGGTCTGACGGCCGAGGAAGCGCGAGCCGGGTTCGAGCGTTCCGGGGCGAACGAGATCCCCACCGGGCATCGGGCATCGTGGGAACGCCGGTTCTTGAAGCAGCTCCTCGAGCCGATGTCGCTCCTGCTCCTGGTCGCCGCGGCGGTGGAGGAGGTCGGACTCGGGGAACGACTCGAGGCCAGCGCGATCCTGATCATCGTGGTCTTGAACGCGGTCATCGGAACGATCCAGGAAGGTCGGGCGGAACGGGCGCTGGATGCGCTCCGATCGATGGAGCCCCGATACGCGACCGTGATCCGCGACGGCCGTCGGCAACGGATCGATCTGGCTCGCGTCGTGCCGGGGGATGCCGTGATCCTCGCCGCAGGGGATCGCGTCCCCGCGGACGTGGAGCTGCTGACAGCCAACGGATTGCAGATCGACGAGTCCATGCTGACCGGGGAATCGCTGCCGGTCGAGAAGCGGGTCGGCGATCCGGAAGACGATGACGCTGGCGGTCGTGCGTTCGCCGGCACCGTGGTGACGAACGGCGAAGGACTCGGGGTCGTCGTCGCGACGGGGGCCTCGAGCTCTCTCGGCCGGATCGCGGCAGAGTTGGGCGAGGAGCGCGCGCCCACCCCTCTGCAGCGCCAGCTTCGCAAGCTCACCAAGACGCTCGGCTTGGCGGCGGTGGCTATCGCCGGGGGAGTGTTCGCGCTGACGCTCGCACGACTCGGGACCGGTGAGGACCAGGTCCGACAGGCATTCCTGTCGGCTGTCGCCCTGGCGGTGGCGGCGGTGCCGGAAGGGCTCCCGGTGGTGGTGACGGTGGTGCTCGCGCTGGGCGTCCGACGGATGGCCGAGCGCGGGGCGATCGTCCGGCGCCTGCCCGCCGTCGAGACCCTCGGCTCGTCGACGGTCATCTTGACCGACAAGACCGGCACCCTCACGGAGAACCGGATGCAGGTGGACCGGATCGTCCTGCCAGGCGATGCACCGGTGGAGGTGACACCCGGGTCGGTGCCCGATCGGCTCGCGTCGGCCATCGCCCTCGGATCGGACGCGACGCTCGATCCTCCGATCGGAGATCCGTTGGAGGTCGCTCTCCTCGAGGCGGTCGGTGAGGCGGAAGTTCGTCGCCTCCGCGACCGGCAGCCCCGTCTCGCCTCCCTGCCGTTCGACTCGACGACGCGGAGGACCGTCACGGTGTCGGAAGGAGGTGCGTCGCGTGTTGCCGTCATGAAGGGAGCGCCGGAGGTCGTCCTGGACGCCTCCAGCGACGCGCTGGGCCAAGACGGCCTTCCCGCATCGGATCGCGACGAGGTCCTCCGGGCCGCCGAGGTGCTCGCGTCGGCGGGGAGTCGCGTGATCGCCTTCGCCGTGAGAGAGGGGCCTGACATCGATCCGACCCGCCCTCCCGAAGAGGGGTTCTCGTTCCTCGGGCTGGTCGGGCTCCGCGATCCCGTCCGGGCGGAGGCGGCAACGGCGGTCGCCGCCGCCGCCGCCGATGGGATCCGGATCGTGATGGTCACCGGCGATCACGCCGGCACGGCGGCGTCGGTCTCCCGCGAGGTCGGGCTGCTCGCGGGAGACGGACTCGTCGTCGAGGGGAATCAGCTCGACGCGGTGGATGCCGATGACGTCAGCGTCTTCGCCCGGGTGAAGCCTGAGGACAAGCTGGCGATCGTCCGCGCATTCCAGGAGCGCGGTCAGATCGTGGCCGTGACGGGTGACGGGGTCAACGACGCCCCCGCATTGCGGCAAGCAGACATCGGCGTGGCGATGGGCCGAACGGGCAGCGACGTGGCTCGGGAAGCTGCCGACATGGTGATCACGGACGATGACCTCGGCACCATCGTGCACGCCGTCGAGGAGGGGCGACGGCTCTTCGCGAACATCCGGAACGTGATCGACTACCTGGTGGCGGGCAACCTCTCGGAGGTGGCGGTGGTGGTGGGAGCGCTCCTGCTGTTCCCGACCGCCGGGGCGACGCTGACGCCACTGCAGATCCTGTGGATCAACCTCCTGACGGACGGTCTCCCGGCGGTGGCCCTGGGCACTGATGCGGATCCCGGAATGGGCCCGGCTGGGACCGGGGCGTCGACCCTCTTGTCCTGGGCGAGGACCCGGATGCTCGCCGTACGCGGGATCTCGATCGCGGTCATCTCGGTCGGCACGTTCGTGGTCGCGCGGTTCGTGCTCGATCTCCCGGGGGAGTCGGCTCGCACCGCGATGTTCACGGTGCTGGTGTTGTCCCACCTGCTCTACGGGTTCGCGGTCCATCTCGACCGCTCGGGCGGAACGCCGGCGCCGATCCGCTCCCTGCTCGCCGCTCGGGGGCTGCTCATCGCGGTCGGCGGTGGGATCGTCCTCCAGCTCGCGGTGGTCGCGGTCCCCTTCCTCCATGATGTGTTCGACACCACGGCCTTGAGTGCGACGGCGTGGGTCCTGTGTGTGGCCGCGTCACTGGTCGCGCCCGTGGGGATCCTGCTGGCCAGCCGGATCGGTCCGCGTGCGGGGCCGTGACGGGTCGGGGTCGAGATCCCGATCTCGCCAACGGATCGGGTCGGGCGACAGGATCACGTGTGCCTCGGAGCGTCTCCGAGCAAGGACCCATCGAACAGGTTGATCACACGCACTTCGTACTCGATGGGATGTGTCCCGAGCGCCGCCGTGTGCGGTGTGTCGGGCAGCGACCAGATCGTGATGGGACCGAGCGCAGCCGGTGGATGTTCCTGCGCGAGTAGGGTCGTGCGGACGACGAAAGGTGGTCCCGATGACGGTGCTGGTGGCGTATGCGAGCAAGCATGACTCGACCGGGGGGATCGCCCAGGCGATCTCGGACCGTTTGAGCGAGCTCGGCGTGTCCGCGGAGGCACGATCGGTTGACGAGGTCGGGGATCTCGGCGATCGGCAGGCCGTCGTGCTGGGGAGCGCTGTCCACGCGGGCTCGTGGATGAAGGACGCCGTCGAGTTCGCCCATCGGCACGCGGAGTCTCTCGCGGAACGGCCGGTGTGGTTGTTCAGCAGCGGTCCACTCGGCGACGAGGTTGAGGACGAGGAAGAGCAGCCGCGCCAGCTCTCCGAGCTCCGCGGTCTGCTCGGCCCGATCGACCACAAGGTCTTCTTCGGCGCCCTCGATCGCAGCAAGCTCGGGTTCGGAGAGCGGATGCTGGTCAAGGCCGGGAAGGCATCGGACGGAGACTTCCGGGACTGGGAGGCGATCCGGTCGTGGGCGGTCGGCATCGCCGCCGAGCTCGGCGAAGGGCCGGACTAGCTCGCAGCGCTCGATGGAGACCTAGGTCCCCCGGAACCGGTGCCGTTCGACCCTCCCCCCCTGTCCCTCGGCGAGCATCGTGTGCGTGAGGGAAGGGGGAGCGATGTCAGGAGATCTCGTGATCCAGACGAACGGGCCCTATCTGCGGGTCGTGCTGCCCGACTTCGAGCCGGACCGGGCGGGGGTCAGGGAGGCGTTGGACTTCGAGCTCGAGGACGGGATCGAGCGAGCCGAGCTCGTAGCTCCCTGCTACTTCGATGACGAGTGCGTCGCCGGCGTGCGCGCGATCGCCGAGTGGTTGGAAGCTCGTGGGGTCACGACGATCGTCGAGTGGCAGGGCACCCCACCGCTGGCAGCAGTCGGACCGACGGAGGTACGAACCGAGACGGGGTGAGGATGATGTGGCGGTTCCTGTTCATCGGGTTCTTGATCGCGCACGGGCTCGTGCACCTGGCGATCTGGCTCATGCCGAAGCCCTCGGGCCAGAAGGCGCCGTTCGA
>JBOGVD010000069.1:0-9690 GCA_050696355.1 Actinomycetota bacterium | reverse complement strand
CCCGTGGTGCCGAAGAGGCTCGTGGCCTCCTCGTTGAACGCGCTCTGGAAGCCGCTCTGGGAACCGAACAGCATGACGAGGAAGATGACGCCGAGGGCCACCATCCCGAGGTAGAAGCACACCTTCTGAACCTTCGCGTACCCCTCCATCCCGAGGGACACCAGGTACCCGGCGAGGAGCGCGGTGACGACACAGATCGTGAACAGACCCGTGTCCTTGCCGAGGAACTCGAGCAGGCCATCGGCGCCGAGGAACGCCGCGAGCGGTTGCAGCACCTCGACGTTGAGGATGCTCGCGTAGATCGGCGTCCAGTACCACAGGATGAACCACCACCCGGTCACGGCGAGCACGAACGCGATCCCGCCGCCGAGCACCCGGCTCTGCCAGACGTAGTCCCCGCCCGCCCGCGGCATCACGGAGATCAGCCCCGCATACGTCACGACGAGGCACGTGATGAAAGCGCCGGAGATCAGCAGGGCGGGAAGGACCTGACCCGTCGGCACGTAGCCGATCACCGCGAGGCTGAAGAACAACCCCAGCGTGACGAAGTTCACCGACATGAAGGAGTAGAGGAACGAGTCGAACTTCGACCATCCCTTCACCAGACCGGTCGCCTTGCGCAAGAACAAGGCGGGAGCTTCACCAACCGCTGCCATCGGGCCCCCTCCCAGAGGTTCGGAACGGCCGACTAGCCGTTCACCAATTGGTAGTTCTTCACCTTCCGCTTCTTCTCGTCGATGGTCACCACGGCCGCTTGCAGGATGCCCTCCTCGTAGGAGCTCCCCGGGTTGAGCGCCAGGGTCGTCCCGATCCTGGTCGCCCCCTTGCTCTCGTGGATGTGGCCGTGCAGCGACAGGAGCGGCTGGTACCGCTCGATCGACTCGTGCACGGAGGTCGATCCCACGGGCCGGATCGCCTGGCCCCCCGAGACGTACGTCAGGTCGTCGTTCAGCGCGGGCGCGTTGTCGAGGTTGGACCCGTGCGGCGGCGCGTGGAAGTTGAAGATCGTCGTCTCCGGATCGGGAGCGGCCTCGAGTGCTCGATCGATCCGCGTCGCCAGCTCGGGCTCCTCAGCCTCGCGGAACGTGTGCCACGGCGTCGGGTTCGTCCAGCCCATCGAGACCATCGTGAAGTCGCCGAGACGGATCGGATGCGCTTCGTCACCGGTCTCCACGACGTTCGCACCCACAAGGAGATCGTCGATCTCGAACATGTCGTCGTTCGCCGGGCAGGCGATCACGCGGATCCCGGAGCCGGCGAGCTTGTCCTCGGCCATCGCGATCCAGCGCTCGATCCCGTCGAGCATGACCTCCTTGAAGCGCTTGTCGACGAGCTCCTCGTCCTCCTGCATCGCGACGTATTCCTGGTCCGAGACCCGGATCGGGTAGTAGCCCCGGTTCATGACCCGCTTCTCGAACTCGACGATCGCGTCCTCCGACTCGAGCGTGTCGCGATGATCCTGGAGCGACGCCTCCCAGGTCCCGTTGGCGCGCTGGACGATCGGGACCATGGCCTTGCCGGTGACGTCGCCACCCAGGATGACGACATCCGCGCCGTAGAACGACCCGGCGTTCAGGAACTTCTTCCAGCAGATCTCCGACCCGTGGAGGTCGGTCACGAAGAAGATCTTCACCGGGGGAATCTTGCCCCCGGAGCTCCCGGCGCGCAAGCGGGAGTTCCTCCCCGCGCAACCCCGTCGGCTAGTGCCCGACCTCCTCGGGGAGCTGGTACCACTGCACCCGGTCGCCGACCTTGGCGCGCAGCTTCCACGTCATGGGCTTCGGCACGTCGTCGCAACAGCCTCGGAGCCGGCGCGCCTGCTCCGCCGGCTCGAACACCCGTGACACGGGCACCAGATCGCCGTGCTCTTCGTCCGCGAAGTGCGCGACCTTGTCGAGGTTCATCGTGACGGTTCGCCACCAGCCCCAATCCCGCGCGACGACCCGCCCGAGACGGTCCATCCCGAGGGTTCCGGGCTCGTCGCCGGGCTTGACCTCGTAGCCCGAGAGGAGGTGGAGGATGTCGTGCACGTCCTTCTCGTTGAGCTCCACGACCTGCAGCTTCGTGAGGAGGAGGTCCGAGACGTCCAGCGTGTCGGGCAGCCGATCGATCCGGTCGCTGAAGTCGAGGACGTGACACATGTTGAGCCGATCCATCACGACGTCCACCGACGTCTTGCCGTCCGCGGTCGTGAAGTACATCTGGCGGTCGCCGTGCAGGGTGTTGAACCGGGGGTCGCCGAGGAACCCTCGCGTGGCGAAGAACTCGATCACCTCGCGCTTCTTCGACGAGACGCAGGCGAAGTCCATGTCCTGGTCATCGCGGGCGCGGTGAGGGAAGAGCGGGCAGAGCAATCGCACGGCCTGGCCCCCGATGAGCTTCAGCGGGATCCCGCGGGCGTTGGCCTCGCGGACGACGCTCACGGCGACCTCGAAGGGATCGGCGGCAGGGGTCGGCCCGTTCATCCGGCAGGACGGTAGCGCAGTTCCCGTCCGAGCGCGCCCGAACGCATCTTGCGGCACACTGTGCGGTGATGGATCGAACCTTCGATCACGTGATCGTCGGTGGTGGGTCAGCCGGCAGCGTGCTCGCCAACCGGTTGACGGTCGACCCGTCCAACCGCGTGCTGATCCTCGAAGCAGGCCGGCCCGACTCCCTGTGGGACGTGTTCATCCACATGCCGGCGGCCCTCACCTATCCGATCGGGTGGCGCTGGTACGACTGGAAGTACGAGTCCGAGCCCGAGCCGCACATGGGTGGGCGCCGCATCTCCCACGCCCGCGGCAAGGTCCTCGGCGGATCGAGCAGCATCAACGGGATGATCTTCCAACGGGGCAACCCGCTGGACTACGAGCGATGGGGGGGCGACCCGGGGATGGAGTCCTGGGACCATGCGCACTGCCTCCCCTACTTCAAGCGCATGGAGTCGTGCCTCGCCGCGGAGCCCGGCGATGAGTTCCGCGGGCGCAGTGGACCGCTCGTCCTGGAGCGCGGTCCCGCGAAGAGCCCGCTGTTCGGCGCCTTCTTCGAGGCCGTCCAGCAGGCGGGCCATCCGCTGACCGACGACGTGAACGGGTACCGCCAGGAGGGGTTCGCGCCGTTCGACCGGAACATCCACCGGGGGCGACGGCTGTCGGCGGCCCGCGCGTACCTGCACCCCGTGACCAGCCGGCCGAACCTCGAGGTCAGGACGCGGGCGTTCGTGACCCGGATCCTGTTCGACGGGACCCGCGCCGTCGGGGTCGAGTATTCGCGCCCCGGCGGATCGGTACGTCGCGTCAAGGCGGGCGAGGTGATCCTCTGCGGCGGGGCGATCAACTCCCCACAGACGCTGCAGCTGTCCGGGATCGGGAACGCGGACGAGCTCCGCACGGTCGGGATCGACGTCGTCCACGACCTTCCGGGCGTGGGGGAGCATCTCCAGGACCACCTCGAGGTCTACGTGCAGCACGCGTGCATCCAGCCGGTCTCGGTCGCGCCCGGCCTGAAGCTGTGGCGGAAGCCGTTCATCGGCGCCGAGTGGCTGTTCTTCCGGTCCGGCCTGGGCGCGACGAACCACTTCGAGGCCGGCGGCTTCGCCCGGAGCAACGACGAGGTCGCCTACCCGAACCTCATGTTCCACTTCCTGCCGATCGCGATCCGGTACGACGGGACGGCACCGGCGGGAGACCACGGGTACCAGGTGCACATCGGGCCGATGTACTCCGACGCGCGAGGGAGCGTGAAGATCGTGAGCGCCGACCCGAGGGTCCACCCGGCCCTGCGGTTCAACTACCTGTCCACCGAGCAGGACCGGCGGGAGTGGGTCGAGGCGATCCAGGTCGCGCGCAGGATCCTGTCGCAGCCGGCGTTCGGCCCGTTCGACGGCGGTGAGCTCTCGCCCGGACCCGCGGTGCGGACCGACGAGCAGGTCCTGGACTGGGTGCGCCGTGACGGCGAGACCGCGCTCCATCCGTCGTGCACGTGCCGGATGGGCACCGATGCGCTCTCGGTCGTGGACCCGTTGACGATGGAGGTCCACGGCATCGAGGGTCTCCGCGTCGTGGACGCGTCCGCGATGCCCTACGTGACGAACGGGAACATCTACGCCCCGGTGATGATGCTCGCCGAGAAGGCGGCGGACCTGATCCTCGGGAACACGCCGCTCGAACCGGAGCGGGTCGAGTTCTACCGGCACGCCGGCTGAGCGCGCCGGTCGCCTCAGCCGAAGCCGAGGAGGAGCAGACCACCGATCACGAGCACGATCCCCACGACCTGGTTCGGGACGAGCCGCTCCCTGAAGACGACGACCGACAACGTCACGGCGATCAGCGGGAACACCGCGCTCGCGGCCAGCACGATCGAGTTCAGGCCGCGCTCCGAGCCGGCGGAGAACGTCACCACCCCGAGGATGTCGGCGGCGCCGGCGAGGAGCG
This sequence comes from Actinomycetota bacterium, assembly GCA_050696355.1. Taxonomy (GTDB): domain Bacteria; phylum Actinomycetota; class UBA4738; order UBA4738; family HRBIN12; genus JAJNBA01. Next base: position 5,275 of record JBOGVD010000069.1, on the reverse strand, counting down.
CGATCCACAAGCCGAAGCCGGCACGCAGGCGTGCCAGGTCCTTCCGGAATACGACGACGAGCGGGACGAAGAACGCCAGCTGTGCGACGCGCGATCCCCAGAGCCCCACGATCCACCCCGACCGGTCCGAGATCCAGCCGAGCAGGAAGCCCGCCACGCCGAATCCGATCGCCGCCGCAACCGCCCAGGGCAGGCCCGGCACGTCGTTGCGGATCCCGTCGCGGAGCTTGCGGAGATCCGTCGAGACGAGGGCGACCCCGACGACCGCGATCCCGGCGCCCGTGAGCGCGAGGGCGCTCGGACGCTCACCCAGGACCAGCATCGCGAGCGCGACACCGACCAGCGCATACCCGGCGCCGATCGGCGAGACCACGGCGACCGGCCCGAGCTCGAGGGCTTTGTAGTGCGTCGTGTACGCGAACGCCGCGGTCGCACCGGCCAGCACGACCAGCCAGATGTTGGCCCCCAGCGGGTCGAGCGACTCCCCCGTCGCGACCAGGACCGCCGTGATGAACAGCGCCGACAGGACCTGACCGGCCATCACGGCGCCGATCGAACCGATGCGGCGGCCGGCGAGCGCGCCGAAGAAGTCGGCGAGGCCCCACCCCAGGGCGGCGGCGAGGCCGAAGATCACGCCGGCGGCCGCATCACGCGTCGCCGCGGAAGCGGGCGTCCCGCCAGGCGATCGCGGCCTTGAGCCCCTGCTCGGTCGTGATCCGTCGGAACTCGTCGCGCGCCGGGAGGTTGGCCGTCTCGATCATCACGTCGAGCTCCGTGTTGGCGGCCATCGCGGCCCGGAAGCCGGCCACGTCCCACACCCGGTTCACGGCCCGTTTCGTGGTCTGCACGACGAACGGCTCGTTCTTCGCGATGTCGTTCGCGAGCCCGAGGGTGGCACCGTCCAGCTCTTCGCGGGGGACGACCCGGTTGATCAGGCCGAGCCGGAGCGCCTCGTCCGCGGAGACACGGTCCTCGCCGGTGAACAGTAGCTCCTTCGCCGCGCGGAGCCCGACGACCCACGGGAGGAACATCGAGACGACCCCGGAGCCGAAGCGGACGTCGACGTAGCCGAAGGACGCATCGTCGGCGGCCACCGCCAGGTCGCACGCCAGCATCAGGTCCGTGGCGCCCGCGAGACAGTAGGAGTGCACGCTCGCGATCACCGGCTTCGGATGGTCGAGGAACTTCAGCATCTCCTGGGTGGAGTGGGTGAGGTCCTCGTGCCAGCGACGAGCGTCGAGCACACCCCCCGTGGCGTCCTCGTTGAGGTCGTAGCCGGCGCTGAACGCTCGTCCGGCGCCGCGAAGGATCAGGACGCGGACGTCGTCGTCGCCTGCTGCGTCGTCGAGGGCCGTGGACATCGCGTCCACGAGCGTCCGATCGAGGGCGTTCAGCGACCCGGGACGGTTCATCGTGAGTCGCCGAACCGGACCGAGATCCTCGACAAGCAGCACCGACTCGCTCACGACAGCCTCCCTCTCACGGAACGCGCGGATGCTAGCGGAGTGTCTCCCCGCATGTACCTCCGAGCATCCACGAGCAGTCCTGCTGCCCCTGCCGAACGCCTTCCGCAAGCCCCGCGGCGCGCTCGTTCGTATCCCCCCGGAGGGGGGAGGGCGACGCCGAGCTTCCCTTGCATCTGCCGGGGCGGCTGCGCTAGCCTCCTGAACAGGCGTTCAAACACTCGACCGAGGAGGGCGTGATGGTCTACCACCCGCGCGATCCAGCCCACCGGAGCGTCTCGAGGCGTGATTTCCTCCGGAGATCCCTGGCGGCGGGGGTCGCCCTCCCAACGTCCGCGGCGATCCTGGCCGCATGCGGTGACGACGGCGCGACCCCTCCTCCCGGCGAGGGCGAGGAGGACATCGTTCCCCGCTTCGGGACGAAGGACAACCCCGTCACGCTCCAGACCTACGAGGACAACCCGCCCATCGAGTCCAACCTGGAGCCCGAGGCCGGGCCGCTCGTGGTGTACAACTGGGAGCAGTACATCTGGAAGCGCGTGCTCAAGGACTTCGGCGAGAAGTACGGCGTCGAGGTGAAGTACGAGACCTTCTACAACATGGAGCAGGCGATCCAGAAGTTCCAGACCGGCGAGGTCGATGTCGACGTGTTCTTCCCGACGATCGACTACATCCCCAAGCTGGTCGCAGCCAAGCTGATCCAGCCGCTGAATCGAGACTACATCCCGAACATCAAGAACCTGTGGCCGGTGATGCAGGACCCGTACTACGACCAGGGGTCGCAATACACGGTGCCCTACACGATCTACCACACCGGGATGGCGTGGCGGACCGACATCGTTCCGATGGAGGTCGAGGACGTCGCGGCGATGTCGAACCCCTACGAGATCTACTGGAACGCCGACTACGCCGGGAAGGTCGGGATCTACGACGTCTATCGGGAAGCGCTGTCACTCGGGATGTACCGCGACCTCGCGGATCAGACGAACCTGGACGAGACCGATCCGGCCGTGATCGACGCGGCCAAGGACCGCCTGATCGAGCTCAACGACCTCGTCGACGTGAAGACGACGATCGACGGGGCCTACGCCGGCGTCCCCGAGGGCAAGTTCGGCCTCCACCAGTCCTGGTCCGGGGACATCCAAGCCGGCCCCTGGTACGCGAACGACCCGAAGACGGAGGCGGGTCTGTTCCGCTACTACTGGCCCGCCCGCGACGGCTTCGGCGGCACGATCGACAACGACACCTACGCGATCCCGACGAACGCGAAGAACCCTGTGCTCGCGCACCTGTTCCTGGACTTCATGATGGACGAGTTCAACGCGATCAAGAACTGGACCTGGGTCGGGTACCAGGTGCCGTTCAGCGCCGTGAACCCCGACACGATCTTCGAGGAGAGCTACCCCGGCCTCGAGGGCTGGTTCGTCTGGGACTACGAAGCGCCCAAGGGCAGCCACTGGAACAACCTGAAGCCGACGATCGTGACCGAGGCGGACTTCGACATCGGCAAGCGGGCGACGGGCCTCCCGGTCGAGGTCGACTCGATCTGGCAAGACGCGTACGCGGAGTTCAAGGCGGGAGCGTAACCTCCCGGGATGCCGACTCCGACGGGCGGGATCGTCGGGCAGCGACGCTGGTACTACCCGGCGCTCGCTGCGCCCGGGATCGTCTGGCTGCTGCTGCTGTTCATCCTGCCGTTCTACGCGATCGCGGCCGTGGCCTTCGGCTCTCGAGACCTGATCTTCGCGCTGCCGATCCCTGCCTGGAACCCCTTGGAGTGGCAGTTCGAGACGTTCACCGCGACCGCCCGCGAGCTCGTCACCTCCGGAGGGCTCCAGGCGCAGTTCCTCCGAACCCTCCTGTATGTGACGACCTCCGTCGTCGCCTGCCTGCTCGTCGGCTATCCGGTGGCCTACTACATCGCGCGGTACGGCGGACGCAGGAAGGTCCTGCTGCTCACCCTGATGATCGCGCCCTTCTGGATGAGCTACCTGATGCGGATGCTCGCGTGGGTGAACCTCCTCGCGGTGAAGCCGGACGATCCCGGGCTGGTGAACCGGCTCCTCCTCCTCACCCCGTACGTGAACGACCCGATCAGCTGGAGCAGCGGAGCCGTCTCCCACATGACGGTGATTTTCGGGCTCGTGTACGGGTACATCCCGTTCTTCATCCTGCCGCTCTATGCCGCGCTCGACCGGATCGACCGGTCGCAGCTGGAAGCCTCCCGCGACATGGGAGCGAGCCCGGCGAGCACGTTCTGGCGCGTCACGCTGCCGCTCTCGAAGCAGGGGATCCTCGCCGGCGCGGTGATCATCACGCTGCCGATGTTCGGCGACTACTACACACCGAACCTGATGACGGCGAGTCCGGAGAACACGATGATGGGCAACGCGATCGACCTCGCGCTGCAGGGTGGGCAGGGCCAGCAGCCGAAGGGTGCCGCGCTCACGCTCCTCCTGTCCGCGTTCATCGGCGCGCTGATGATCTACTACCTCGTGAGCGTGTCACGAGCGGCCAAGGAGGCCCAGCGGTGACGACCGCCGAGGCGACACTCGCGCGCGAGACCACGACCCCGCAGGCGCGCCGGCTCGGCTCCTTCTTCTCGAACCCCTGGGGCAAGCCGCGCTTCCTCTCGGTGTGGACGTGGCTCTACATCATCTGGACGATCGCGCCGGTCGTGATCGCGGTGCAGTTCTCCTTCAACGACGGGCGCTCACGGAGCACGTTCCAGGGGTTCAGCACCCAGTGGTACGAGGCCATCTGGAACGAAGCGTCCGAGAACTTCGACGACACACTGATGCCGGCGCTCCTCCAGAGCCTCAAGCTCGCCCTGCTGACGATGCCCATCGCCACCGTGCTCGGCGTTGGCCTCGCGATCGGGCTCGCCCGGTGGCGCGGTCGTGGCTCCGGCGCCGGCAACTTCCTGATGCTGTTCCCACTCGTCACGCCCGAGATCGTGATGGGCGCGTCGATGTTCCTGATCTTCTCGAACCTGTATCACTTCCGCCTCGGGACGACCGCGCAGCTCCTCGGCCATGTCACGTTCTCGCTGTCCTACGTCGTCATCGTGACGCGCGGGCGATTGTTCGCGGTGGGCCGCGACTACGAGGAGGCGGCGATGGACCTGGGCGCCTCGCCCGCCGGCGCGATGCGCCGGGTCCTCCTGCCGTTGCTCGCCCCGGCGATCCTGTCGAGCTTCTTCATCGTGTTCGCGATCTCGATCGACGACTTCGTGATCAGCCAGTTCCTCTGTGCGCAGGACTGCACCACGATCCCGATCAAGATCTACAGTGCGGCCAGGAACGCCGGGAACCCCAGCCTGAACGCTCTCGCCACGATCATGATGCTGCTCTCGTTGCTCTCGATCACCGTGGCCGTTCTGATCGTCCGCGGCTTCAACCGTCGACAGGGGACCGGCCGGTCGGCGGTCGAGGACTTCGCCAGGTTCGAGATCTGAGGCCTACCGGCCGCCGCGAGCGGCCGCCGCGAACCCCTCCTCGGAGATCTCCCCCTGCGGCAGGACACGGAGCGCTTGGCGCGGCAGGTGCACCGCCACCGCCGTGCCCTGCTGGAACGGCAGGGCATCGCCCTCGTTCTGGAGCAGGACCTGGAGCTTCTCGCCGGGCGCGAGGTTCACGATCACCTGCATCACCGACCCCACGTACACGACCCGCTCGACCATCCCCGGAACCCGGTTCTGGCCGCTCGCGCCTGCGGACTCGAGCTGCACCCGTTCGGGTCGGATGCAGAGCTTGACCGACCCGACGCTGTCTTCCTCCCCCTCACCGGCCACCAGGTCGAACTCGCCCAGG
>JBOGVD010000068.1:0-15977 GCA_050696355.1 Actinomycetota bacterium | reverse complement strand
TGAAGAACACGTTCCTGACCGCCGTCTCCCACGACCTCCGGACGCCGTTGTCCGCGATCCTCGGCAGCGCGATCACCCTGGAGAGCGCCGACGAGCTCGGGGTCACGGAGGAGGATCGCCGGCAGCTGATCCGGAGCCTGTCGAGGAAGGCGAGGCGGCTCACCGCGATGGTCAACGACCTCCTGGACATGGACCGCTTGACGCGCGGGCTGGTCCAACCCCGACGCGACCTGGTGGATCTCGGCGCCCTGCTCGGCCGCACCGTGGCGGAATCCGACGTCTTCGAGGAGCGGACCGTCCACGTGCAAGCCGAGCCGATCGACGCATGGATCGACGAGTCGATGGTGGCGCGGATCGTCGAGAACCTGCTCGTGAACGCGGCTAAGCACACACCGCCGGGGTCCTCGATCTGGGTCGGCGCGCGGCGCGTCGACAACGGCGTCATCCTCCGCGTCGACGACGACGGGCCCGGCGTGGCGGCCGACGAGCGGGACCGCCTCTTCCAGCCGTTCGAGCGTGGTGAGCGGTCCGCACACTCGCCGGGGCTCGGGGTCGGACTCTCGCTGGTGGCGAGGTTCGCCGAAGCCCACGGCGGTCGTGCCTGGGTCGAGGACCGGGCGGGCGGGGGCGCCTCGTTCCGCGTGCTGTTCCCCGACCCCGCGACCCGCGTGCCGAGCTCCTAGGAGCCCACGGTCCGGTCGGCGACCAGCGGCTCCCGCGGGATCCCGAAGTCGAACGCCTGGTCCGCCTGGTGGGGGGGAAGTCCGGGATGGCGCAGCGGCCCCGCCATGATCAGGGCGGCCCCCAGTGTCACGACGCCGCCGATCACGTAGGCGGCCCGCGGTCCGAGCCACTCCACGAGCGGCCCGCCGGCCGTGAGCGAGATCGCGAGGGCGAGGAGCGTCGAGGCCTCCACCGCGCCCGCCACCCGGCTCCGGACGTCATCCGGGGTCCGCCGCTGCAGCAGCCCCTGCTCGGACACGCTCGCGAAGCCTTCGCAGATCCCTTCCGCCACCATGAACGCCAGCGCGGCGATCCACACCGGCGACCAGCCGATCGCCAGCATGATGAGACCACCGAGCAGGACGGATAGGAGCAACGTGCGCGGTTCGCGCTCCGCGGTGAGCCATCGGGCCGAGACGACGGCGCCCAGCGCGGCCCCGCCGCCCCACAGCGCCGAGATCAGACCGTAGCCGAACGCGCCCTGGCCGAACCCGATCGCGTACGGGAGCTCAGCGACGAGGATCAGTCCGACCCCGAGCAGGAGCAGGGACCATCCGAGGAGGATCGACCGGAGCACCCGATCGCTCATCGCGTAGCGGAAGCCGGCCCGGATCCCCGCATGCTCGCTCTTCGCGGGGCGTTCGTCGTTGAAGCGCCCGGGCGTGCTCCCGATGAGCCAGGCGGACAGGAGGAACGTCGCCGCGTTGAGCCCGTAGACGAAGGCTCCCGCGCCCAGCAGCCGATCGCCGGAGGCCCCGTCGCCGGCGAGCCACACGATCAGCTGCGTTCCCAGGAGCGGTCCCACGAAGCTTCCGAGATGCCGGCCGAGGGCCACCTGCCCGTTCGCCCACGACAGGTGCTCGTCCTCGATCAGGTTGGGGATCGAGGCACCGGCCACGGCCCAGACCGGAGACTCCAGGATCGCGGTGACACACGCGATCGCGACCAGCTGCCCGGGCGTGCGGGCGAAGGCGAGGGCGACGAACCCGGCCGCCGCCCCGACATCGGAGGCCACCAGCACCTTCCGCCGATCGAACCGATCGCCCAGCCAGCTCGCGAGCGGCTGCACCAGCCCCTGGACGCCCATCGTGAGCAACAGCGTGACCGAGAGCCAGACCGCCGACTCGTCGGTCAGGCGGTAGACGATGTACGCGAGGGACGCGAATGCGGCCCCGCTTCCCGTTAGGGAGATGCCTCGCGCCGCCGCGACCCGCCGAACCGCCGTGCGACCTGTGCCCTCCACCATCGAGGGCAAGAATCACACAGTCGCGGGTTCCCCGGTAGTCGGCTGGTTCACCTCGAGGCCTGGGTCGGTCGACCTACCGCCGTCGGCCCGGAGGCGGACGAGTGGGAGGAGGACCAGGGTTGCGCCGACGGCGAACACGCCCGCGATGACGTAGACGGTCTGAGCCGCGACGAGGCGGAGCAGCGGCCCCGCCGCCAGGTACGCCACGGCGAGCCCGAGCGACAGGACAGCTTCCAGCGCCGCCATCGTTCGGCTCCGGACCGCGTCGGGCGTGCGCCGCTGCATGATCCCGTTCTCGGCCACGATCGAGATCCCGTCCGACGTCCCCATCACGAGCAGCGAGAGCAGGACCAGCGGGAACAGCCCGAAGAGACCGACCCCGAACGCCGAGACGGCCACCCCGGCGGCGCCGAAGACCATCCAGAGCGGCTCCGTGCGGGCGTTCATCCAGCGCCCGAACACGGTGCCGAGCACGGAGCCGCCGCCCCAGCATGCGATCAACAGGCCGAAGCCCCATCCGCCCGTCCCGAAGGACTCCGCGAGCGGCGCATCGGCCACCATACCCATGCCCATGCCGAGGACGAACACGAGCCACGCGATCGCCATCCGGCGGAGGACCGGCTCGCGGAAGAGGTAGACCGCGCCGGCGAAGATCCCCTCGTGCTCCGACGCCGCATCGGCCGCGCGCTCCTCCTCGAACCGACCCCGGACCGTCAGCGTCACGGCGAGCGAGATCAGGAAGGAGATCGCGTTCAACGCGAAGACGACCGCGCCGGCCATGTGCAGCCGGTCCGGCAGCGGTGTCTCACCGGGCGCGAGGATGGCCACGAGCCCACCCCCGATGACCGGCCCGACCGCGATGCCGGCGTGCACCCCCATCGAGACGAGGCTGTTCGCCCAGGACAGGTCCTTCTCGGACTCGACGAGGTTGGGGATCGCTGCCCGCGAGGCCGCGAAGAACGGCAGCTCCGCGATCGCCGATCCGAACGCGAGCGCGATCAGCAGGCCCGGGTCCTTCGCGAACACCATCGAGGCGAAGAAGACGGCGGAGATGGCCTCGGACCAGACCATCACCGTCCGACGGTTGAACCGGTCTCCCAGCGCGCCCGTGAACGGACCGACCAGGCCGGCGACGCCGAACGTGAGCAGGAGCGACAGGGCCTGCATGAAGGGCGAGTGCGTCCGCTCCCAGACGGTGTAGTTGAGCGCCGTGTACGCGGCGGCTCCCCCGGTGACGGAGATCATGCGTCCCAGGGCGAGACGACGGACGTTGGACTTGGGCGAGCGGTTCATGGTGCGGTCTCCTTGCGATGCGGCGGGTGGACGAACGATCTACGGGGCGCGACGCGTGGGAAGCGTCAGAGGGCCCCGTGAACTGGTCGTTTCGTCGTGTTCCGCGTCATGGCCCGGCCAGGCTAGCACGAGGATCCGTCGCGCCGGAAGAACTTCGGGTCATGCGTGCAGCGTGACGGCGCGGATCGTGTGCGCCTCGATCGCAGCCGCGACCGTCCGCAGCACCTCGGAGGGCACAGGCGAATCGACCGTCAGGCCCATGAGCGCGTCGCCGCCGGCGGCCTTGCGTCCCACCTCCATCGTGGCGATGTTGATGTCGTGCTCACCGAGGATCGTCCCGACCTTCCCGATGATCCCCGGACGATCCTCGTAGACGAGGAAGAGCATGTACGGCGCGGGCTCGATCTCGACCTCGAAGTCCCAGACCTGGATCACGCGCTCCGCGTTCTTCTTCCCGAGCAGCGTGCCCGCCACCTCGATCTCCGATCCGGACTCGGTCTCCGCCCGCACGGAGATCTGGCTGACGTAGTCCTGCGAGCCGGTCGAACGCATCTCGCTCACGGTGATGCCTCGGTCGCGCGCGAGGAGCGGGGCGTTCACGAACGACACCGGCTCGTGCACGGAGCGACCGAGGATCCCCTTCAAGATCGCGAGGGTGAGCACCCTCGTGTCGTGCTCCGCGACCCGCCCGAGGTACGAGGCGACGATCGACCGGACACCGCCCTCGGCCAGTCCCGCCACGAGCGAGCCGAGATGCTCGGCCAGACCGACGAACGGTCGCACGGCCTCGCTCACCTCCGCGCCGGCGGACACGTTCACGGCGTAGGGCACGAACTGGCCTTCCAGGGCGAGTCGCACCATCTCGGCGACGGTGACGCCGGCCTTGTCCTGCGCCTCCACCGTGGACGCGCCCAGGTGCGGGGTGACCACGACCTGGTTCATACCGAAGAGCGGAGAGTCGACCGCAGGCTCCACCTCGAAGACGTCGAGGGCCGCACCCGCCAGCCGGCCGTCCTCGAGTGCCTTCGCCAGCGCCTCCTCGTCGACGATGCCGCCGCGCGACGTGTTCACGAGCCGGGCGCCGTCCTTCACCATCGCGAGCTGGTGCTCTCCGATCAGCCCGCGCGTGTCCGGCGAGCCCGGGAGGTGGATCGACACGAAGTCGGATTGCACGAGGAGCGACTCGAGCGTGGGCATCACGTCCGCGCCGAGCTCCTTCGCGCGTTCACCGGAGACGTAGGGGTCGAACGCGATCACGCGCATCCCGAACGCCTGGGCGCGCGAGGCGACGAGCGTGCCGACGCGGCCGAGCCCGATCAGACCGAGGGTCTTGCCCGCGAGCTCCACGCCCTGCCAGCGCTCCTTGTCCCAACGGCCGGCGTGGAGCTCACGGTCCGCCTGCGGCACGTTGCGCGCCTGGGCGAGCAGGAGCGCCATCGTGTGCTCCGCCGCGCTGATCGTGTTGGACTGCGGCGCGTTCACCACCATCACACCGCGCCGGGTGGCCGCCTCGACGTCGACGTTGTCCACACCGATGCCCGCCCGCGCCACCACCTTCAGCCGGGTCGCCGATGCGAGGACCTCCGCCGTGACGCTGGTCGCGCTCCGGATCACCAACGCGTCGTACGGAGCGATCTCGGCCGCGAGGTCGGCGTGCGCGAGGTCTTCTCGCACGTCGACCTGGAACCGTTCGCGGAGGAGCGCCAGGCCTGCCTCGGAGAGCTTCTCGGTGACGAGGACCCGCACGTCAGCCCGCCGCCTCCTGGAAGACGCCCTCCGCCGATGCCACGGCCGTTCCCCGCTTGACGGGATGGCCGAGCCGTTCGAGGGTCATCTCCAGGGCGGCAAGGCCTCGGATGATATCGAGCTCGCTGAAGTACCCGAAGTGCCCGATGCGGAACACCTTCCCCTTGAGCGGGCCCTGCCCGGGCGCGAGGACGCAGCCGAAGTCCGACCGGATCCGGTCGCTGATCGTATCCGCGTCGATCCCTTCGGGAGCACGGATCGCCGTGACGGTCCAGTTCGTCTCCAACCCCTCGCCGAACAGGTCCAGCCCGAGCGCCTTCACGCCCTCCTTCACCGCTCTCGACAGGAGCTCGTGGCGGCGGTACGCGGCGTCGACGCCGTCCTGGAAGTACAGCTCGAGGGCAGCGTGCAGTCCCTGCATCACGCTGATCGCCGGCGTCCATGGGTTCTCCGGGTCCGGCAGGTCGGCGAAGCGGCGGTAGATGGACCAGTCGAAATAGAACCGCGGCAGCGTGGCGGCGGCGTGCGCCTCCCACGCCCGTTCGCCGATCGCGACGAACGCGATGCCGGGGCTCGCGGACAGCGCCTTCTGCGACCCCCCGACCGCGACGTCGATGCCCCAGTCGTCGAACGCGAACGGGACGGCGCCGAGGCTGCTCACGACATCGGCGACGACGAGCGCTCCGGCATCGTTCGCCACCCGGGCGAGGGCTTCGACGGGCTGGATCACGCCCGTCGAGGTCTCCGACTGCGTGAGGAGGACCGCCGCCGCCGGTCGCTCGGCCAGCGCGGCCGCGACCCGCGACGGGTCGACGGCCTGCCCCCATTCGTGGTCCACGGTGCGCACGACGAGCCCCATCGCCGTGGCGAGCGCGCGCCACCGCTCCGAGAAGAACCCCGCCAACGGGACCAGCACCTCGTCCCCCGGCGAGAAGAGGTTCTGGACCGCGGACTCGAGCCCGCCCGTACCCGACGAGGTCATCAGCAGCACGTCGGCGCGATCCGTTCGGTACAGCTCCTTCAGCCGCGCGGTCACGTCGCGCATCAGCCGGCCGAAGCCGGGACCACGATGGTAGACGAGCGGACTGCCCTGGGCGAGGAGCACCTCGGGTGGGATCGGCGTGGGGCCGGGCGCCAGGATGATCTCGGGCCTGTCCATCTGGGGCTCCTGTCGTTCCCTGTCGGCGCTCGATGGCTCTCGTCGCGGGCGCGGCGGTCCCTCGCAGCCTAGCAAGCACCCAGGTGGGGGCAAGGTTCCGACACTCCTTCCGGGCGGCAAAGAACCACAGGTCCGTATCATCGGGACGGACGAGGCCCTGACGGGCCTCGAGGTGCGTATGGCGACCATCCGATTCCTGCTGAAACGCTTCGCCGCCCAACGGCTGCTCGGCCTCGCCGTGGTCGTCACCTTGGCGTTCTCGGTGGGCGTCCTCGTCGCCGGGCCGATCTACGCCGACGCGGCTCGGGAGGCGATCTTGTCCTCCGAGCTCACCACCGCCGCGCCGACCGTCCGCAACGCACGGCTGGAGGTCTTCGGCGACGAGACGTTCGATTGGGCGGCGGCCGACGAGCTCATCACCGACCGGACGGACTCGCTCCCTCTCCAGAACATGGTGCGGCAGGGCCTGGCCACCGTTCGGCTCGGGTCACCCGCCGGCCCCTCGGTCGCGATGCTGGCGAGGGAGGAGATCGGGGAGCATCTCGAGATCAGGGGGGAAGAGCCGGGCGAGGACGGGATCGCCCTCCACGCCGGGGTCGCCCAGCTGCTCGGCGTCCGTGCGGGGGAACGGCTGGACGTCATCGGGCCCACCGGCGAACGCCTCGAGCTCGTGATCAGCGGCACGTACGACAGCCCGGATCGCGCGGACCCGTACTGGTTCGGCTCCCAGAACCCCTTCCCGGATCCCGACTCGACCCAGCCCCAGCCGGCGGTCGTCGACCTCTCCACGATCGTCCGCGCCACCGACGAGCTGGACCTCACCACGCAGTACTCCTGGGACGCGTTCCTCGAGCTGATCGGGGTCCCGTTCGAGGAGGTCTCGGAGGTTCCCGACCTCATCGGTCAGGCGTTCATGAGCCTGCAGGGAGAGTCGGGGCTGGGCCTGAGCTCGCTCGACCTGATCTCCGGGCTCGACACGCTCCTGGACATCGTCCGGCAGCGGATCGCGGACCTCGCCGTTCCGATCCTGTTGGTCGTGTTCCAGATCGGGGCCGTCACGCTCGCCGTGCTCGCGGGGGTCGGCGCCCTCGCGCTCACCCGGCAGGGGTTCGAGCTCGCGATCCTGCACAGCCGTGGTTTCCGCCGCGGCGTGCTGCTCGCCGCCCAAGCCGCGCAGGCGGTCTTCGCCGCCATCGTCGCGTTCCCGCTCGGCCTGCTCCTCGGCATGGGCCTGGCGGCGCTCGCGAGCACCGCGAACGGCCCGGACCTGCCGGGCGTGAGCTTCCCGATCCGGCTGAACGCCACCGGCCAGCTGCTGGGCCTCGTCGCCGCGGTGGTCGGCGCCCTGATCCTCCTCGGCCTGTCGGTTCCCTACGTGTCGCGGACGATCCTGGAGGAGCGGCGGGCGGCGTCGAGGGAGGACCGCCCGCTCCTCGCGAGGGTACCGGTCGAGCTGTTCGTCCTGCCGCTCGGCGCGTTCGCCTTCCTCCAGCTCCGGAGCGGGACGCGCCCTGAAGCGGGCTCTGGAGAGATAGACCCGCTAATCCTCGTCGCGCCGACCCTCCTGCTCTTCGGGGGCTCATTCCTGGCGCTCCGGCTGTTGCTGCTCGTGTTCCGTGTCCTCGACGCTCGCATCGGCCGCTCCCGCCGGTTGTCGAGGTATCTCGCGGGCAGGCGCGTCGGGAGATCACCGGGGACGGGGTTCGCGGCGGCGCTGCTGCTGCTGCTGTCTATGGGACTGCTGGTGGTGTCCACGTCCTACCGGGCGATCGTCCTCCGAAACCACCAGGACGCGGCGCACGCCCAGGTGGGGGCCGACTGGCGGATCGACGTCACCCCGCCGGAGGACATCCTGTCGGTGGTGAGACAGATGCCACCGCTCACGACCCCGGTCGTGCGGACGGAGCCACGCCTGGAGTTCGGGACGTTCAACCTTCCGCCCGTCGTGCTCGGGCTCGACGCCGCGACGTACGCCGAGGCGGGGTGGTGGCGCGACGACTTCTCCGACACGCCGCTCCCGGAGATCCTGCGTCGCCTGGAGACACCGGCGTTCGGGATGTCGCTGCCGGCCGCGTCGTCGACGCTCACGATCGAGATGGACTCGGGCCAGGACGTGCGCGACCTGCTGGTCACGGCGACCGCCGTCGACGAGGCCGGGATCGTCCGCACCGCGCCGCTCCAGGCGGTGAAGGCGGGGTCCGCGACGTACGAGATGCCCATGGAGGCCGCCGTCCGACTGCTCTCGATGACGATCCACCGGACGTCCCTCGACGCCCCCGACGAGGTGACCTTCGAGATCGCGTCGATCGCCGCCGACGGACAGCCGGTATCGCTCGAGGGCTGGGAGCCGCTCACCTGGCGCGGCAGCGCTGGCTCGGTCCAGGCCCAGGGGACGGGCCTTCGCTACGAGATGGAGGGTGGCGCCTCGGACGTGATCGGCGGGATCGTCCCCCGGTCCGACCCCTTGCCCGTCCTCGTGTCCCCCGGCATCGCCTCGCCGGGCGGCCCGGTCTTCCCGGCGACGCTCGGCGGCCAGGAGACCGAGCTCGACCCCGTGGCGGGCGCGCTCCAGTTCCCCTCGATGATCCCGAACGCGCCGTTCATCGTGACCGACGGCACCGCCCTGCTCGAGCGCGCCGCCGCCGTGCCCGAACCGGGCCTCGTCTTGAACGAGGTCTGGGCCGAAGGCAGTCGCAACCCGATCCCGCAGCTGCGCGAGGACGGGTTCTTCCCCGGCGCGACGGCGCGGACCGCGCCGATCGAAGGGTTCCTCGCCCAGCTCCCGCAGAGCCTCGCGCTCGGGATGAACTTCGTCTCGGCCGCGGGAGGGGCCGGCCTGGTCGTTATCGGCGTCGCGGCAGCGTTGTACTTCGCGCAGCGGCGTCGCGACTACGAGTTCGCCGCGCTCCGGGCGATGGGCGCCCCGTCCGGACAGATCGTCCGCACGCTCGCCCTCGAACAGGTGCTGCTCCTCGGGTTCGCGGTCATCGCCGGGCTCGGCCTCGGCTACCTGCTCTTGCGGCTGATGATGCCTTACGTGGGCCCGAGCCTGTCCGTCGCCTATCCACCCCCGGTCTTCCTGATGGACTGGGTCTCGCTCGGGATCGCCCTGGCGGCGATCCTCGGCTCGACGGCGGTCGCGCTGGCGCTGTCCGCGCGCTCACTCCTCCGGGCGTCGGTCACGGGTGTGCTTCGCGGTGAGGCCGAGTGATCGAGAACGTCGTCAGCGCGGACCGCTATCGGCCCGAGGGCTCGGACGCGCTCGTGCACCTCCTCCACACCTTCAAGGTCTACCGCGTCGGCGACATGGGCGTCGTGGCGCTCGCCGGCGTGGATCTCGACGTGATGCCGGGCGAGTTCCTCGCCGTGGTCGGGCCGAGCGGCGCCGGCAAGTCCACGATCCTCAACCTGGTGGGCGGCCTCGACCGAGCGTCGGCCGGGGTGGTGGAGGTGGAGGGCCGCGACCTCGCGCTGCTGGAGGACCGGGCGCTCACGGAGTTCCGGGCGGAGCGAGTCGGCTTCGTGTGGCAGGGGACCGCACGGAACCTGGTCCCCTACCTCTCGGTCCGCGACAACATCCGGCTGCCGGCGACGGTCCGACGCACCCAGGTCGCCAAGAAGCACGACGTGGACGGGCTCCTCGAGCTCGTCGATCTCGCCGACCGCGCGAAGCACACGCCCGGCATGCTCTCGGGCGGCGAGCAACAGCGGGTCGCGATCGCGGCTGCCCTGTCCAACACGCCCTCGATCCTGCTGGCGGACGAGCCGACCGCCGAGCTGGACTCGGAGTCCGCGGGTCGGGTGCTGGACACCTTCCGCGCCGTGAACCGCGAGTTCCACGTCACGATCATCATGGTGACGCACGACCTGGTGGCAGCACGGCGCGCGGACCGCCGGATCCGGGTGCGGGACGGGCGTGTCCTGCACGAGGGCGTGCCGGTCGATCCCGTGTCCGACGACGGCCGCGTGCGGCTCCCCGACGAGGCGATCGCCGCGCTGGGCGGGGTCGACCTCGAGGCCGAGGTCACCGTCGACGAGGTCCGGCTGCGGCGACGGAGCGAGACCGGTCATGCCTGAGCCGGCCCTCGTCGAGGGGATCGACGTCGTCCGGCGCTACCCGGGCGCGCACGGCGTCGTCGCCGTCCGCGGCGCCTCGGTCACGGTCCGCCCGAGGGACTTCGTCGCGCTGATGGGTCCGAGCGGTTCCGGCAAGACCACGTTCCTCGGCGTCCTGGCGGGGCTCGATGCGCCCGATCAGGGCGAGGTGCGCTGGAAGGGGAGGCCGATGTCGTCGATGTCGAGCGACGAGCGTCGCGACCTGCGGCAACGAGGGATCGGTGTCGTCTTCCAGAGCTTCGGACTGCTGCCTGCGCTCTCGGCCGTGGAGAACGTCGAGCTCCCGCTGCGCGTGAACGGCGTCGACCTGATCGAGGCGCGCGAGCGCGCGGAGGGATGGCTGCGCCGGCTCGGCCTGGAGACGCGGACGCACAACCGCACGTACGAGCTGTCGGCGGGGCAGCAGCAGCGCGTGGCCGTGGCGCGCGCGTTGATCCCCGAGCCGGAGATCGTGATGGCGGACGAGCCGATCGCCGAGGTCGACACGGAGAACGCCGACGTGATCCTCGAAGCGCTCTGGGACGTGATCCGGCGCGACGGCGCCGTGCTGGCCGCCACACACAACCCCGAGGCGCTCCACTTCGCGAACCGCGTGGTCCTGTTCCGCGACGGCGCCGTCGAGGAGGAGGGGACGCCGCAGGAGGTCGCGGCGCACCTCACGACCGACTGAAGCGGCGGTCACCGCAGCGCCACCCACTCGAGCTCCCTCGCGATCGATGTCGCTCCGGGAGAGAGCGCGATCGTGAACCCTCGCTCGAGCCAGTACAGCCCGCCGTCCGAGCGAACGCCGTCTTCCCCTCTCACCTCGACGATCCGGCCCGGCGGAAGGCCCTCGAAGCCGGCCTGGGTCACCTGCACGCGACGGCCGGACGATCGCCACGTGGTCTGCGCATGCCAGTGCCCGTCGCCGGACCAGAGCTCGAGGCGGAACGGCACACTTCCGGGCAGCACGACGGCCTCAGCCCACCCCACTCCCTGGAGCAGCTCGAGCAGCTGCGCGGCCGACGTGAGCCGGTACGTGTGCACGTCGACATCCGTGACGGGCCCGTCGGAGGGCGGGCCGGGCGTCGACGGGATCGTCGCATCCGTGCCCTCGATCGGCTCGCCGACCCGCCGACCCTCGCACGACGAACCGGCGGCCGCGATCGAGAGCGCGGCAAGGATGACGACCACGCCACGCGATACGGCGCGCTCTCGCGTCATCCCCGAGCCCTAGAAGCGGAAGGAGTGTTCGACGTCCTCGCCGACGGGTCGGAAGACCTCCCCTTCGACGTCGACCGGTCGGGCACCACCGAGCCTGCCGCGGTGCCGGCGCGAGCCTCGGATCGATCGGGCAACCGCGTCTCGCCGTGCATCGCGGATCCGCTGGTGGAGGTCGAGATCGCAGACGGGGTGTGTGACGATCGGCGAGCCGAACACCTATCCGTCCCTCCCTTTCCGTGGCCGTTTCCTTGGCTCGTTCTGTGGCTCGTTCTGTGGCTTCGGGACGAGCGATCTCAGATCGACGTCGGGATCGGCGAGCGCTGCGGGATCCGGCGCCGCCTGGGCACGGATCAAGCCGAACGAGCGGCGGACGTCGCGCTTCCAGTCGAGGCTCACGGTCGAACGGACCACTCCGCCATCATCCAACAGGAACGCGCAGAACGAGCGGTCCTCCAAGGACCCGCGGACGATCAACCGATCCCACGTGGGCGCGTACCCCGCCATCTCGATCGACGAGTCGAACTGGTCCGACCAGAACCAGTGCGGGTCGGCGAAGACCTCCTGGGAACCCAGCATCGCGTGGGCGGCGTGCTCCCCCATCTTCAGGGCGTTGTCGTAGTGCTCCACGCGGATCGGACCGAAGACGGGATGATCGTGCAGCGCGACGTCGCCGGCGGCGAAGATGCCCGGCACGGCGGTCTCCAGGCTCGGGCCCACCGGGATCCCACCGCCGCGGTCGAGGCCCGTCCCGGCCATGATCTCCACGGCCGGCTCGGTGCCGACGCCGACCACCGCCACGTCGGCGCCGATCGACACGCCTCCCTCGGTGACGACCCACTCGAGCGCGCCGTCGCCCTCGAACCGTTCGACCGTGTCGCTGAACCGCATCGTCACCCCGTGGTCGCGATGGATGCCCTCGAGGACCCGGCCGATCGCCGGCCCGAGGATCCGATACAGGGTCGTCTCGAAGACCTCCACGACCGTGACGTCGCAGCCGACCGTCCGGAGCGATGCGGCCACCTCGGCGCCGATGAAGCCCATGCCGACACAGACCACCCGGGCGCCGGGGGTGGCGGCCTCACGGATCCGGACCGCGTCCCGATGGTCGCGCAGATCGAACACGCCGGACAGGTCGGCGCCGGGCACGTCCAGCCTGCGGTTCCGGCCCCCGGTGCTCACGAGGAGGCGATCGAACCGGACGCGCTCCCCGCCCGCCAGCACCACCTCCCGGGAACGAACATCGATCTGCACGGCCCGCGTGCCGAACCGTGCGTCCACGTCATGCTCCGCGTACCAGGAGTCGGGACGCACCAGCGCATCTTCGAGCCCGGCCTCGCCGCGAAGGAGCTCCTTCGACAGGGGCGGGCGTTGGTAGGGAGGCTCCTCCTCCGCGCCGATCAGGTGGAGGCGGCCGTCGTAGCCCGATTCGCGCAACACGCCCGCGGCGGTCCCGCCGGCAAGGCTCGCTCCGACGATGACGATCGAACGGGGGGAGGCGTCCCCCTCAGGCACCGACCTGGATCTGGCCGTCGACCTCTCGCGCCTCGAACGTCTCGATCGGGTCGGTGGCCGGCGGATTCACGACCTCCCCGGTCTTGATGTCGAACTGGCTGCCGTGGCATTCGCATTCGATCGTGGTGCCGTCGAGCTCGCCTCCCATCGCGAGGTTGCAGTGACGGTGAGTACAGATGTCGCTGAACGCGTAGAGCTGCCCCTCGACGCGGGCGACCGCGATCTCTGCGCCGCTCACGTCGAAGGCCTTCACTTCTCCCTCCGGGACCTCGTCGGCATCACCGACCGTCACGAACTCCGCCATGAGACCTCCCTCTCGTCCGAAAAAGAACCGGGCCAGCCTACGGCACCTCGGCCCGAGCTCCGGGCGTCTCCCGGCCACCCCGGAAGAAGCGGAACGCCCACGCGCCGGCCAGGGCCAGGTAGAAGCCGGCCATGACCAAGATCCCGTCCTGGAAGTCGATCGGCACCACGACCGGACCCAGTGCCCCCACCACCCAGGAGAGCTGGAACATCACCTCGTAGCGGACGAAGACGCGGCCGAGCGCCCCCTCCGGCGCGTGGCCCTGCATCAGGCTCTGGAACGCGAGGCGACCGAGCTCGGTGGCGGCGCCCGCCGTGAGCGCGAAGATCGCGAGGACCGGGAGCGAGAACGCCTGGAAGGCGAGGAACGCGCCGAGGCCCGCCGCGATCGTGCAACCGACGACGATGAACTCCTCCCGGAGCGACTCGGGCAGCCGCGGGGCGAGGAGGTCGGCGAGGAAGCCGCCGGCGGCGGCCGAGATCGCCATCGCGGCGAACCACGCGAACGAGAACCCCTCCCGCCGGATCGCGAACGCGGTCAGGAACAGGATGAAGCCCGTGGCGGCGCGCATGCCCGCCGCGCCGATCGCCGGTCCGGTCAGGACCGGCAACCGCCCCCGCCGGCCGACGGGCCGGGACTCGGTCCGCACCCGGGGGTTCGGCAGGCGGAGCGTGACCGCCGCGCAGAGCAGATACACGATCCCGGCGAGCACCATCGCGCCCCCGGGGCCCCAGAGTGCCGCCGCGCCGGCGCCGAACGGCGCGGCCGTGAGCGCTCCTGCCACCGCCACGCGCCCCAGCCGCGCGTTCGACCGCATCAGTCCTTCGCCCGGGCCGGCGTAGGCCATCGTGAGGCCGTTCTTCGTGATGCCGTGGACGCGCGCGGCGACGAGGATCGCGAGCGCCGCCGGATACAGCGCCACCGTGTCCAACCGTCCCGCGACGGAGAACGCGATGCCCGCGCGAACGAACGCCGCGAGGAAGGAGATCAGCCGTCGCGGCCCGGCCCGGTCGAGCGGCACGACGAGGAGCGGGGCCGCGACGGCGAGCGGGAGCATCGTGAGGCCGAGGTACGCCACGACGCGCCACTGTGCCTGGCCGATCGGCAACGAGAAGAACACCGAGTCGGCAAGGGAGATCGCGAGCAGGGAGTCGCCGGCGGCGCTCGTCAGGTGGGAGAGCGCGTACCGGTCGATCGCGTTCTCGGTGCGCCACATCCTCCGGAGGGGATGCGTCGCGCCGGATGCGGCGGCCGCGACCGCATACAACGCGAGCTGCCAGAACGGAACACGGTTGCGCTGGGGGTCGACCCGCACCGCCCGGCCTACCCCGAGAGCCGCTCGCGGAGGAGCTCCTGCGCGACCTTGGGGTTGGCGGACCCGCCGGAGGCCTTCATCACCTGTCCGACCAGGAAGCCGATCACTCCCTCGTTGCCGGCCCGGACCTTCTCGGCGGCGTCCGCGTGCTCGGCGAGCACGCGGTCGACCACCACGCCGAGCTCCCCGGCGTCCGAGACCTGCCGCAGGCCCCGTCGGTCGACGATGTCGGCGACCGAGGCTCCCGTCCGGAAGGCTTCCTCGAGCGCGCGCTTCGCCCCGGCACCGGAGATCGTGCCGCCGGCCACGAACGCGACCAGGTCCGCGATGTGCTGCGCTCCCACCCTGGCCTCGCCGGACGCGTCGGCGACAACCGCCTCGTTCCGCAAGCCGGCCAGGTCCTGGGTGATCCAGTTGGCCGACGCTGCCGGGTCCGCGCCGAGCGCCACGGTCTCGTCGAAGAGCGCGACCGCCTCGCGGTCCGCCACCAGGACGCGCGCCACCTCGGGCTTCAGGCCGAGCGTGTCGACGTAGCGGGTCCGCCGCACGCGCGGAAGTTCTGGGAGGCTCCGTCGGACCTCCTCGATCCACTCGTCGGCCGGCTCGAGCGCGGGGATGTCGGGCTCCGGGAAGTAGCGGTAGTCGAACGCCTCCTCCTTCGAACGCATCGTCTTCGTCGTGCCCGAGTCCTCGTCCCAGTGCCGCGTCTCCTGGACGAGTGGATCGCCGGCCTCGAGCGCGGTGATCTGTCGGTCCACCTCGAACACGAGCGCGCGCTCGAGGGACCGGATCGAGTTCATGTTCTTGATCTCGACCTTCGTGCCCAGGGCGTCGGTCCCCGTGGGTCGCACCGAGACGTTCGCGTCGCAGCGGAGCGACCCCTCCTCCATCCGGACGTCCGAGACGTCGAGGGCCTCGAGCAGCCCGCGGAGCTCGCGGAGGTAGGCGGCGGCCTCCTCGGGCGAGCGCATGTCAGGCTCCGAGACGCACTCCACGAGCGGGACGCCGGCCCGGTTGTAGTCGATCAGCGCCGACTCGGCCTCGTGGATCCGACCCGACGCGCCGCCGTGCGCCGTCTTGCCGGTGTCTTCCTCCATGTGGACGCGCGTGATGCCGACCCGCGTCGCGGACCCGTCGGGGAGCTCCACGTCCAGGTGCCCGCCGACGCACACGGGCAGGTCGTACTGGCTGATCTGATAGTTCTTCGGCATGTCCGGATAGAAGTAGTTCTTCCGGTGGAAGAGCGAGCGGGACGCGATCCGGCTCCCGAGGGCGAGACCCACCTTCACGATCCGCGCGATCGCCTCCCGGTTGGGGACCGGCAGGGATCCCGGGTGCCCGAGGCAGACGGGGCACGTCA
>JBOGVD010000067.1:0-5374 GCA_050696355.1 Actinomycetota bacterium | reverse complement strand
GCCGTACCGCTCGTTAGAACCCCTCCGGACACGGTGAGTCGTCCGGCGGCTCGAGCACCTCGTGCCGTGGGAACTCCGCGCCATCCGGGATGATGCCCGCTTCCTGCACGAGGTCGAACACGGGACGCTCGCCCTCGATCCACTCATCGGTCAGGTACGGGCTCTCCACGAACCAGTCGAAGGTGTTCGCGAAGTAGTCCTTCATGAACTGCGCTTCGGACTCCTCCTCGACCGCGAAGTGCTGCGGGTACGTGTCGATGATCTCCTCCCGATGGTCCGCCCACTGGACCATCGCGCAGTCCCAGACCTCGAGGAAGAACGCCGCCGCCTCGGGGTTCGCATCGAACCAGGCGGCGCGGGACACGAACGCGTTGCTGAGCACGCCTTCGTGGCCTTCGACGATGTTCTCGCCGTAGAGCTGTGAGGCAGCCTTCCCGTCGTACATCACGGTCAGGTCGCCGGACGCCATGTCCGGGATCACCTGGGTGGGGTCCAGGATGCCCGCGCACGCCTCGCCCTCCCTGAGGAGGTTCGGGATGACCTGGTAGTCCGCGGTGACGATCCCGATGTCCTCGGAGCCCTCCCCGACCTCCCGGCCGTCGAGCTCGGCGATCAGCGACGACCAGATGATCGTGTTGCCGGCGACGGACTCCGACGCGATGTCGCAGTCCTCCGGGAAGTCCGCAGCCGTCTGGTACTCGGGGTTGGCAGTGACCAGCACGTCCTTGTTCATGTTGAACTGACCGAACGTGACGGTTTCGATGCCCTGTTCCTCGAGGAGCGGTGTCTCGTAGGTGCCGGTCGAGATCACGTCGGCGTGGCCGCCGGCGAAGGTCGCGAACTCGTCCCACGTGGCGAGCTGGATGATCCGGAACCCGGACTCCTGCTCCATCGCCTCCAGGATCCCCTCGTCCTTCACCCAGTCCCACGCCGGGTCCGGCGCGAACGTGAACCGGATGATGTCGCTCTTCTCACCGTCGCCGTCACCGCCGCCTCCGCCGTCGTCGCCGCAGGAAACCGCGAGCAGCGTGGCGACGGCCAAGAGCGCGACACCCCTGAGCCACCTGCTACCAGCCATGTGGAGCCCCCTCCTCGTGTGCGTGGGCCCGATCAGGTGACGCACTCTATAGAATATGCGAAAGGCTGTCCAGACACTGGACGAGGATCGAGCGGCGTGCTCGCGGGCGGGACCGTGGTGGTGGTCACCGCAGGGAACGGCTAACGGAGCCCGGCCACGTCGACCGCGCAGCCCGACTGGATGCTCGCGCCGATCGCCTCGAGGACGGCCGCGACCTCGATCGACTCGGCGAGGCCCGTCTCCGGCGTCGCCTCGCCCCGGATGCTGCGCGCGAACTCGGCGAGCTCGTCGACCATCGTGTCGATCGTCTCGACCTCCAGCTCGCTCCGGCCCGGCTCGCTCCGCGGTTGCGTGTAGAGCCGCTTGCCGTCCTCCTCGTTCCAGGCGGCGGCGTCGCTGCCGTAGACGGAGAGCGAGACGACGGAGGGAACGAAGTAGGACGTGTTGATCGAGGCGATCGGCCCCGACGCGTACTCGATCAGCACCGTGGTGGCCTCGTCGAGGTCGTTGAAGCCCTGGGTCCGCGCACTGAAGGACGTGACCCGCGCGGCCGGTCCCACGAAGTAGTGGAACGTGTCGACGGTGTGCACGCCCAGCGCCGTCATGCCTCCGAATGGGCACTCGGCCGGGTCCTTCCGCCACGCCGGGAGATCGGGCTTGTGCCCCCCGGCCGCGGTGTGCATCCCCTCGAGCTGGAGGACGGCGCCGAGCTCGCCGCCGTCGATCATCGCCTTGATGCGACGGTTCGCGGGCTGCCGGCGGCGGTTGTGCCCGGCCTGGACCGCGACGCCCGACCGGGTCGCGGCCTCGCCCACGCGCTTCGCATCGGCCACCGTGAGCGTGAGTGGCTTCTCGACGAACACGTGCTTGCCGGCCTCCGCCGCACTCACCGCGATGTCCGCGTGCGTCGAGTGCGGAGTGGCCACGAGGACGCCGTCCACCTCCGGATCGGCCAGCATCTCGTCGAGATCACCGACCGCTCGGGCGCCGTGCGCCTCGGCGAACGCCGCGCGCGCGTCGGCCGACCGCGCGAAACAGGAGACGACCTCCGCCACCCCCGAGGAGCGAGCGCTCGTCGCGAGCACGCCGCCGAACCACCCGAGACCGACCACGCCCAACCGAACCGTGTCCATGTTCGTCGCTCCTTTCGAGGTCCGGGATGGATCACTCCGTGCATCGCCTCGGACGCACGGCCGACCCGGACTCAGCTCGTCCCGCGTTCCTCCGGCCGGGTCATCTCGATCGGCATCGCCGCGTGTCCCTGCATCACCGACGCCGCGCGATCGGCGTCGCGGCTGCGGAACGCCTCGATCAGCGCCTGGTGCTCGTCGTCCGCGCGGCGCCGGATCTCCGGATGCCACCGCTGTGCCTGAGCCACGTAGACCGTGGAGGCCTCCTCGAAGCCCTTCAGGATCGAGGCGAGCCGCAACACGCCGGTCGAGTCGTGGAAGACCAGATGGAACTGCGTGTTCAGCTCCACCCAGTTGCCGAGGTCGCGCTCCTTCACCATGCGCGCTCGCAGGCCCTCGGCTTCCTCCAGCTCCTCGTCCGTGATCTTCTCGACGACCAGTCGGACGGCCAGGGGCTCCAGCTGGTGGCGGATCAGCCTGATCTCCTCCATCTCCTGCCAGTTGAGCTCCCGGACAACGCCGCCACGATGGCGGTCGAGGGTGATGAGGCCCTCCGTCGCCAGGTCTCGCAGGGCCTCGCGGACGGGAGTGGTGCTCACGTTCAGCATCCCCGCGAGATCGGCCTGGATGAGCCGGGCGCCGCCGCTCAGGTCCCCGCGGAGGATCGCCCGACGGAGCGAGTCCTTCACGAACTCGTGGGCGGTGCGCCGGCCTCCCGTGTTGGCCAGGGCGGCCCAGTCCACGTCTCCCGTCATCGATCTCTCCGTTGCCATCAGGATGACCCTTCCGTCGCGACCTGCGCGTCTGGCCTCGGGTATCACTTCCGACAGGATGTATGATACATATCCCACCCGAAGGACCCGGGAGCCCAGCGGTTCACTTCTTCGTCGCGTGGCGAGGCCGGGCGGCCGGATCCTTCCCGATCCGAGGAGATCGATGAGCGGCTACGCGCGCGGACCCTTCGGGGTCGACTGGGAGGACCGGATCGACTTCGCCCGGCTCCGCAGCCACCGGGTGGAGGCGGCGCAGGCGGCCCTCCGGAGCTCCGAGATCGACGCCCTCCTCCTATGGAAGGACGAGAACGTCCGCTACCTCACCTCCCTCCGCGCGCAACTGATCGCCGGGAAGATGTCGTCCCTGAACGGCGTCCTGCTCACGCGCGACGCCGGCCCCGTGCTCCTGTGCTCCGGCGGCGAGATCGACAAGGCCTCGATGGGCATGTCGTGGCTCACGGCCGCACATCCGATCCCGATCATGGAGCAGCGCGAGCTCGTCGACGGGTTCGTGAAGGCGACGCTCGCGCCGCTGCTGAACGAGCTGGGCGTCGCCGACGGACGCCTCGGTGTGGACCAGGTGAACTACTCGCTCGTCGAATCCATGCAGGCGCACATCCCGGACCTCCAGCCCACCGACGGCGACCACCTGATGCAACAGGTGCGCTTGATCAAGAGCGAGGACGAGATCGCGATCATCGAGGAAGCGTGCGCGATCGGGGACGCGGTCACGCAGCGCGCGATCGACGCGAGCCGGACCGGCCGGCGGGAGAACGAGGTGGCGGGCGACGCGATGCAGACGCTCTTCTACCTGGGCGGTGAGATGTCGCACGTGATCACGCCGTTCGTCGCGTCCGGGGAGCACATGTCGCCCCCCCACCGCATCTGCACCGACAAGATCATCCGCAACGGAGACCTCAACTTCATCGACATCGGCGCGATGTGGAACGGGTACTTCGCCGACATCGGACGGACCATGATGGTCGGCAAGCCGTCGCCGATGCAGAAGCGCGTCTACACCGCCGTCTACCGCGGGCTCATGGCGGGGGTCGAGCAGATGCGGCCCGGCCGGACGAACCAGGACGTCGCGGACGCGATCATCGGCGAGGTCCGCGAGCACGGGTTCGCCGATCACCTGTTCAGCCTGTTCATCGGCCATGGCATCGGCATGGGCGCGAACGAGCCCCCCTACATCGGCGAGACCCTCCCGGGCTCCACGGTCTTCGACCTGAAGCCGGGGATGGTCTTCGCGGTCGAGCCGCTCGTCTGGGTGCCCGACGTTCCGGGCGGAGGCGGCGTCCGGATCGAGGACATGGTCCTGATCACCGACGGGGATCCGCGGATCCTGTCCCGCGTCGAGTACGAAGAGCGTCTGCTCGACTAACGAGGCTCGTCCCCCGAACGATGTCGAGTGAGCCGGACCGGCTGACGGAGGAGCGGCGCGCCGTCCGCCCGACCGCCCGCTTGCACGAGCGCTTCTGGTCCCGATCGCCCGGCCAGGCGCCGGTGATGCGCCGTCCCGCCGTGTACCTGCTCGCCGCGGCGACCGTGACGGTCCTCGGGCTCAACTGGCCGATCATGTCGGTGGGCGTCGACCTCGTCCCGCCCCTGTGGCTCGCGGCGTTCCGGATGGGTGGGGCGGCACTCGTGGTCGCTGCGGCCATGGCCACACGCGGCGTCCCGCGACCGCGACCGGCCGATCGCCCGATCCTGTGGAGCGTCGGGCTCGCCCGGCTCGCGCTCGTGACGGCCCTCGTGTTCAGCGCCCTGGCGTTCGTGCCCCCGGGCCGATCCTCGATCCTCGTGTACACGGCCAGCCTGTGGACGGTGCCCCTCGCCGTCGTGTTCCTGCACGAGCGTCTCACCTCCCTGCGCGTGGCCGGCCTCCTGCTCGGATCGGCTGGCGTCGTGCTGCTGCTCGAGCCATGGTCGCTCGACTGGGGGGACGGGAACCTCCTCGTCGGCCTGGCGATGCTCGTCGTCGCGGCGATCGCGAACGCCGCCACGACCGTCCACATCCGCGCCCACCGATGGGCGGGCACACCGTTCGAGCTGATGCCGTGGCAGTTCGGGGTGGCGGCCGTCCCGATCGCGATCCTCGCCGCCGCCGTCGAGGGCATCCCCGATATCCGGTGGACGGCGCCCACCGTCGCGGTCGTGGCCTACCAGGTGTTCCTCGGATCCGCGTTCGGGTTCTGGGGACTGCTCACGATCAGCCGCAGCCTCCCCGCGATAACCACGAACCTCACGCTGATGGCCGTGCCGGTCGTCGGCCTCGTGTCCTCGATCGCGATCGCGAACGAGCGGCTGACCGTCGCGGTCGCGATCAGCCTCCTCCTCGTCCTCGCCGGCGTCGGGTTCGGCCTCGTCTCGGATCGTCGGGGACGCGACCC
>JBOGVD010000066.1:0-3766 GCA_050696355.1 Actinomycetota bacterium | reverse complement strand
TCTCGAGGTTCTGCTTGACGCGGGCGAGGAACCGGGTCGCGATCTCGCCGTCGATCGTCCGGTGGTCCCACGACATCGAGACGTTCACCATCGAGCGGATCGCGATCGTGTCGTCGATCACGACGGGCCGCTTCTGGATCGCGTCCAACGACAGGATCCCCGTGTTCGGCTGGTTGATGATCGGGACGCTCGCGATCGAGCCGTAGGGGCCGGGGTTCGTGATCGTGAACGTCGAGGCCTGGATCTCCTCGGGCTTGAGCTGGTGGGCGCGGGCCCTGCCCGCGAGGTCGGCGATCGCCCGCGCGAGGCCCACCGTGTTCATCGAGTCCGCCCCCTTGATCACCGGCACGATGAGGCCGGCGTCATAGGAGACGGCGATCCCCATGTTCACGTAGCGGTGCTTCACGATCTCCTCGCCACGGAGCTCGGCGTTCACCTCAGCGTGCTCGAGGAGCGCGTCGCACGTCGCGCGGATCACGAAAGGGAGATAGGTGAGGTTCACGCCGTGCTTGGTCTTGAACGCATCCTTCGCCCGTTCCCGGAGCTTCACGAGATGGTCGACGTTCACCTCGACCATCGTCCAGGCTCGGGCGGACGTCTGCAGCGAGCCGACCATGTGCTGGCCGATCAGCTTCCGGATGTGTGAGACGGGCACGACCTCCTCGCCGGGGCCGGCCGTCGCCGGTTCGAGGGGCACCGCGGCCGGCGCAGGGGCGGGTGCCGGGACCTGGGGTGGCGCGGCGGCCGGGACCTGGGGTGGCGCGACGGCCGGGACCTCCGCCGACGCCGGCGCCGCCGCGCCCGCACCGCCCGCGTCGATCGTGGCGAGAACGTCTCCCTTGGTGATCCGGCCTCCGGTGCCCGTCCCCTCGATGCGCGAGAGATCGAGGCCATGCTCATCGGCGAGGCGGCGAACGAGCGGGGAGAGGATCCGCGACCGGGGCCCCCGATCGGGTGTGGCGGCCGCGCCACCCGCGGCCGCGCCACCCGTGCTCGGACGTCCCGGGTCGCCGGCGTCCGACGCCTCGGCGCCCTGCGCGGTGGCCGGCTCGACGCCGGGCATCTCGGCGGCCGAGCCCTGGGCGACGGCGGTCGCGCTCTCCGTCGACGCGGTTGCCTCCGCGGGCTCCGCCTCGGGTTGGGCCGACGCGCCGCCGTCCGCCGTCTCTGTGCTCGAGGCGGCCCCGGCGTCCGTGCTCGGTCCGCCCGAGGCGGCGCCGTCCTCCGAGATCTCCGCGAGGTCGGTCCCGACCGGGACGGTCTGGCCCTCCTCCACGAGGAGCTTCGTGACCGTGCCGCCGACCGAGGACGGCACCTCGGTGTCGACCTTGTCGGTCGAGATCTCGAAGAGGGGCTCGTCGCGTGCGACGGTGTCCCCTTCCTGCTTCAGCCACTTCAGGATCGTTCCTTCGACGATCGTCTCACCGAGCTGGGGCATCTTGATCGTGGTCATCGGGGTCTCCTCACCAGGCGGACAGCTTCTTGACCTCTCCCACGATGTCGTCGACCCCGGGGAGGAACGCGTCCTCCAGGGTCGGGGAGAACGGCACGGGCACGTTGGGGGGCGACAGACGCACGACCGGTGCGTCGAGATGTTCGAAGGCCTTCTCTGCGATCGTCGACGCCACCTCGGCGGCGATCCCGACGAACCGATACGACTCGGAGAGCACGAGGGCGTGCGAGGTCTTCTCGATCGACCGCAGGACGGTCTCCTCGTCCAGGGGCACGATCGTGCGCAGGTCCACCACCTCGACGGAGATGCCGTCGGCGGCCAGCGCGTCCGCCGCCTCGAGCGCCCGGTGCACCATCGCGCCGTAGGTGACGATCGAGAGGTCGTCGCCCTCGCGCTTCACGTTCGCCGATCCGATCGGCACGAGGAAGTCCGGCTCCTCGGGCACCTGTTCGCGGATCCGCCGATAGATCCACTTGTGCTCGAGGTAGACCACTGGGTTGTCGTCCCTGATCGCCGACTTGATCAGCCCCTTCGCGTCCGTCGGGAACGCCGGGCAGACGATCTTGAGGCCGCCGGAGTAGGCGAACCATGGCTCGGGGTTGATCGAGTGGAACGACGAGGCGCGCACCATCCCGCCGGACGGAGCTCGCAGGACCACCGGCAACGGCACGCCGCTCCGGTAGTGGACGCGCGCGAGCGCCGTGGAGATCATGTCGAACCCGCTGGTCATGAAGTCCGAGTACTGGAACTCGGCGACCGGACGGAAGCCCTCCATCGCGGAGCCGATCGCCATCCCCACGATCGTCTCCTCCGCGATCGGGGTGTCCATCACCCGGTCCGCGCCGAACCGGTCGTAGAAGCCCTCGGTGACCTTGAACGCGCCGCCGTAGACGCCGATGTCCTCGCCGAGCATGTAGACGCGCTCGTCGCGTTCCATCTCCTCCCAGAGCCCCTCGGCGATCGCGACGAGATAGGTCGCCTGCCCGTCCTCGGTGCGCTTGCCGCGGGGCTCCGCGCCGTGGCCCGCCGCGCCCGCCTCGACCTCTTTCTTCTTCGGCCGGCTGGCCTGCGCCTGTGACATCACGAGGCCTCTGCCATCAGGAGGCCTCCGTGCCGCCGCCGCGGCCCGGCTCGCTGGTCCAGTAGCCGTCCTCGACCCAGAGGCCCTTGCGGTGATCCCCGGGTTCGGGGAAGGGCGAGGCCTGGGCGAACTCGTACCCCTCCTCGAACTCTCGCTCGATCCGCGCCTGGATCTCCGCGATCCCGTCCTCGTCCACGACCCCGTCCGCGAGCAGCCGCCGTTCGAAGTTCTTGACGGGGTCCTTGTCTCGCATGTACTCCTCGAGGAGCTCCTTGGGCACGTACTTGGCGGGATCGTGCCCGGCGTGCCCCTTCCACCGAAGGGACACCGACTCGATCAGCGTGGGGCCGCCGCCCGAGCGGGCGCGCTCGACGGCCTCGCGGGCCGCCGCCTCCACCGCCAGCACATCGGCACCGTCCACGCGCACGCCCGGCATCGCGTAGGCGGCCGCGCGCTCGGCGACCGTCGGGACCGGGAACTCGAGGGGATTCGGGGTGGAGTACGCGTAGAGGTTGTTGTTGACCACCCAGATCACGGGGAGCTGCGCGATGGCCGACATGTTCAGCGCCTCGTGCCAGCGGCCGTTCGACGTGGACCCGTCGCCGCAGATCGCCATCGCGACGTGCGGCTCGCCTCGCCGCTTGTACGCGAGCGCCGCCCCGCAGGCGACGGGGTAGGCGATCGGCAGGTGGGACATGACGGTCCACGTCTTGTTCCCGTACCAGTCGCCGATGTGGCTGTTGCCGTCGCGGCCGCGCGTGTAGCCGTCGATCCGTCCCCAGAACTGCGCCATGATCCGCTTGAGGTCGAGGCCCTTCGCGATCTGGGCCGACAGGTCGCGATGCGTCGGGAACAAGGAGTCCTCGGAGCCGAGCGGCAGCACGACCCCGATGTGCGTCCCCTCCTGTCCCCGGCCCGAGTAGATCGCTCCCGGCAGGCGGCCCTGCCGGTACAGGGCCTCCATCCGCTCGTCGAAGTAGCGGCAGAGCTTCAGGAGGTAGAGCGTGCGCTTCAGCTCGTCGTCTGGACGTCGTCGCTCGCCCTCGGACTGCTCGGTCTGCCGGGTCTCGGTCGTCGCCACGCGGCTCCTCAGACGGTGTGCAGCGGCTTGCCGGCGAGGGCCAGGTGCGCCTCACCGATCGCTTCGGACAGGGACGGGTGCGGGTGGATCAGCGCGGCGACCTCGGCGGGCACGGCCTCCCAGTTCGTGATGAGCATCGCCTCGGCGATCA
>JBOGVD010000065.1:0-5635 GCA_050696355.1 Actinomycetota bacterium | reverse complement strand
CCGTCGTCCCCACAGGCCGCCGCGACGAGCGCGAGCACGGCCAGCGGTACGACGAACGTTCGAAGCCACTTCGGCATGCGTCCCCCTTGTTGGTCTCATCGGGCGGATGAGCCCGACCGCACGGATTCTCCGGGCGGGGCGAGGGTCCGTCAACGGCTCAGCCGGGACCCCGTGGGAGACTACGAGAACGGAGGCGCGGAGGGATGGACGAACCCGAGATGCTGCTGGCCTCGCTCCGCGAACGCCTCGCCACCTCGGGCTTCCACACCTGGGCGGGGATGGAGGTGGTGGCGGCCACCCCCGGAGCGGTGACGGTCGCGATGGCCGTGGAGGATCTTCACGTGAACCTCCAGGGCCTCGTGCACGGCGGCATGCTTGCGATCCTCGCCGACACCGCGTGCGGGCTCTCGATCCGCTCCGCGATGGAGCCCGGCCGGCTCCACGTCACGGCCGACCTGGACATCCACTTCCTGGCGCCGGCGGAGCGGGGGAGGCTGCTGGGGCACGGCACGGCGGTGAAGGTGGGCCGCTCGCTCGCTTTCGCGGAGGCCTCGATCGAGGACGGCCGTG
Organism: Actinomycetota bacterium; assembly: GCA_050696355.1. Taxonomy (GTDB): domain Bacteria; phylum Actinomycetota; class UBA4738; order UBA4738; family HRBIN12; genus JAJNBA01. The sequence goes on along the minus strand of JBOGVD010000065.1, from coordinate 5,065 downwards.
GCAGGCTGCTGGCGAGGGCGCAGGCTCGCTTCTCGGTCAGCGGCACCGGATCCTGATCAGTACTCGACGTCGATCTTCGCCATGGCCGCGGGCAGCTGGGCGAACGCGCCTTGCAGTCCGAGGATCAGGCCCATGTTCCCCGCGATCTTGAGCCTGCCCGTCATGAACGCCGTCACGGCCGAGAGCTCCCCTTTCGCGAGTGCAGCGGCCGAGTCGTAGCTCTGGGTGATCGTGGCGTCCTCGCCCTCGACGTCGCCGACCCCGAGGTCGATGCTGCCATCGGCGATCGTGATCCAGTAGTTCGTGTCACGTTCACCGCCGGTGATGACCTGCTGGATCGTCGCGTGCTTCCCGCCCGCGGCCTGACGGAAGTCCTGGTTCTGGTTGAGCTCCGTCTTCAGGGCATCGGCCCACTCCTCTGACAGGAACTTCACGGACACGGTGGCCTCCTGTGGTCGTCGCCGTGGTCGTCGGTGGTCGTCGGTGGTCGTCGTCGGGATGGATCCGGCGGCGGTGAGCCGAGTATAGGTCGGCCCCTCACTCGAAGAAGTCGGGATCCGTGAGGTGCAGGACGTCGTTCAGGAAGCGGACGCTCCGTCTCTCGCCGTTCACCTCGACGCTGTTCAGGCTCGTGTTCTCGGGCAGGAAGAACATCTCCTGATCCAGTCCGAGCACATCGCCGACGAACGCGTTGATCACCCCGCCGTGCGCGAAGATCAGCACGTTCTCCTCCGGGTGGGCGTCGAGCACGGCGTCGATCGCGTCGCGGACGCGGGTACGGAACGCACCCTCCCGCTCCGCACCCGGCGCCCGGTGCCAGATCGCGTGCTGGTTCCGCAGGTGCTGCACGACCTCGGGATCCGACGCGATGATCTCCTCGAACGGCATGCCTTCCCACTCGCCGATGTGCGCCTCGACGAGCTCGTCGTCGAGCCTGACCTCGGCGCCGGCCAGGCGGCAGAAGGCCGCTGCCGTCTCGCTCGCGCGGCGCAACGGGGACGCGTACACGACGAACGGATCCAGATCCATCACGAGCAGCCGCTTGGCGAGGAGCGCCGCCTGCTCCTGCCCCCTCGCCGACAAGGGCGGGTTCCATTGGTCGCCTCGCGCGCTCGCCCAACGCTCGCCGGCCCACTCGAAGTCCGATCGGCCGTGGCGGATCAGGAACAGGACGCGATCGGTCACGCGGGCGCGGACACCTCCGTCGGACCCGCGCCCTTCGTGGGTGGATGGGTCGCCCGCCAGTGGTCGGCGTATCCCTCGACGTCCTCCCGCATCCAGATCCGTCCGGAGGCGAGGGTGGTGATGGGCTCGGGGAAGGATCCTCGGTCGATGTAGGTGATCACGCGCCGCTTGTCCCAGCCCATGATCTCGGCCGCCTCGGCGACGCCCACGACCGCGGGGATCACCTCGATCATCAGGTCCACGTCGGTGCCGGTCACCTTCCGGAGCTCCTCCAGGCACCCGACGCGGCTCGTGGCCGTGACCTCGATGTACGCCGGCACGTCGAGGATGTGCGCGAACCAGCGGCCGCCCGTCTCCCACATGCGGGCTCTCGCGGGTTCGCCATCCGCCATGGCCGGATGGTAGCGCGGCTGTATGACGCCGTCCCGCTTGGCCTACCACCCGCAACAGGGAAGGAGGTATCCGCAGGACGGGCATCGGTAGTGCGCGTGTTCCGGCTCCATCGGAGCGCCGCAGACGTCACAGGGGAGGCGCTTCGACTCCACCACGAGAACGCACCGCGCCTGTTCGTCCGGGTCGACCGACGTCTCCATCCTCGTCACCCTAGTCCCGCCCACCGACTCCTCCGGGAGGCGGAGGCCGATACGCGCCGATCCGGCGGAGCTCCTTCCGCCAACACTCGGTGTGCCAGTGTCGGCGCTTGTCGGGGGCATCCAGAGGGATCACCACGAGGTGCCAGATGCCCGGCCGCACGACGTGATCGCACCCGGGGCAGCGGTACTCCTTCTGTCCTCCGACGTGCCGGACATCGTGACCGGCGAGCTCCGCCCAGGCGGGCGCCGCCGACCGTGGCTTCGGCGCCGACTGGGGGGAGACGTATGCCGGGTTCCGCCGGTTCTTGCGCGGCATCAGCCGTGGTCCCGGATGAACGCCGCCGCGTGCGGGGCGAGCGACGCTCCGATCTCACGAGCGTCTCGCTTCGTCCCTCGAACCTCGAACGAATGACCCCCGCCTTCGAACGGGACGAGCGTCGCGCGCTCACCGAGCCGGGCGACCACCTGACGGAGCAGGTCGGGCGACGCGAACGGGTCCGACGTCCCCTGGAGGAAGAGCATCGGAACGTCGATCCGGCCGAGATGCTCGTCCCGGATCCGCTCCGGCCTCCCGGGAGGGTGCAGTGGATAGCCGAGGAAGACCAGCCCCGCGGGCGCGATCTCGCCGTCCGCCGCGGCCATCGACGCGATCCGCCCGCCGAGCGACTTGCCGCTCGCCCAGACCGGCTCGCCCTTCCGTCGAGCCTGCGCTGCGTCGAAGGCGGCACGCCAGGTGTCCCGCAGGACCGGCTCCGTGTCGGGCGATCGCCGACCGCTCTCGACGTATCGGAAGTTGAACCGCATCGTCGCCAATCCCTCCTCGACGCAGGCTCGGGCGAATCCCGCCAGGAAGGGATGATCCATGCCCGCCCCGGCGCCGTGCGCGACGACGATCGTGGCGATCGGCGATCGGGGCCGCGCGTATCGCGCCGACACCGGACCCTTCACGGTGTCGAGCTGCAGCGTCTCCTCCGGCCCCGCCATCGCGTGCCATGATGCATGCGATGGCGGGAACCCTGCATCTCGGCACCTCGGGCTTCTCCTTCGACGGGTGGAAGCACGGGGTGTTCTATCCCGAGGGCCTCAAGAACCGCGAGATGCTCTCGTACTACTCCCAGCAGCTCTCCTCGGTCGAGATCAACTACACGTTCCGGCGATTCCCCACCGAGAAGTCGCTCACCTCGTGGCGCGAGCAGGCGGCCGACGGGTTCACGTTCACCCTCAAGGCGAACCAGCGCATCACCCACTTCAAGCGGCTCGCCGACACGGACGAGGACGTGCGCGCCTTCCTCGATCTGGCGAAGCTCCTCGGCGACAAGCTCGGCTGCGTCCTGTTCCAGTGCCCGCCGTCGTTGCACTACGACCGCGCGCTGATCGAGGCGTTCGTCGGCTACCTCCCCCCCGGCGGCCGGTTCGCGATGGAGTTCCGCCATCCGTCCTGGGTCGAGGCGAGGGAGCTCCTGCTGGCGCAGGGGGTCGCGTGGTGCGTGGCGGAGACCGACGAGAAGGATCCCGGCCCCGAGGACCTGTCGTGGGAGCCGATCGGCTACCTCCGGCTGCGAAAGACGGAGTACGCCGACGAGGAACTCCGCGCGTGGGCGGATCGGATCGCGCCCGCCCTGGACGGGAGCGCCGACGTCTTCTGCTACTTCAAGCACGAAGATCTCGGGGCCAGTCCACAGATGGCGAAGCGGCTCGAGGACATGTTGAGCCACAGCTGATGGCAGCCCTACTTCAGAACCTGGTCTCGTGCGGTCATCAGGGACACTAGGCAACATGTCAGGCAACACCCCACTGATCCGACGCCTCCACTTGTCAAAGTTCGATGCCTCGCGTGCACGCCGTCGGGGTCGTTGACCTTCACTTCAGAGAAGTGCGCAAAGGTACCTTCTTGGGAAATACGGACCTTCCGCGGAGCTCCAGCGCCCGTCCCGACGGTGGGCGGAGAAGCGGTTCCTCGACATCCGCTACTGGAACGAGCCCGAGCGGGGCGGGCACTTCGCCGCGTTCGAGCGGCCGAAGCTGTTCGTCGACGAGGTGCGCGCGTTCTTCCGGCTCGTCCGGTGATCTCGGTCCGCTCCAGCGGATGGGATCAGCCGAGATCGGGCCTGGCCGGTGAACCGTCACCGTAGAGCGACCAGACGGCTCGCGGGATCCGTTCGTGGAATCCTTCGACTGTAGTGAGGGTGCGTTCAAGCTCATCCGGCGGCAGCTGCGGCATCCACGCGAGCAGCCAGCCTTCCTGGAGCTGGAAGCCGAGCGCCGGATCCGACTCGAGCAGCCAGCCGATCATCCTCTGGTCGATCACCGCCGTGGCCAGCCTGCGATCGTCCGAACGAACCTCAAAGCGCCGGTTGAACTCGTCGAGCTCGAACTCGATCCGCTGCAGACCCGCTGCGTTCCGGGCGACGTCGAGAGGGCCGTGACGACGGACCAACAGCGACGGCCACCCGTCCGGGATCCGAACCATGGCGCAGGAGTAGCGGATCTCGTCCTCGGCGGGCCGCCGGTAGTCGAACGCCCGCACCTCGCGACCGTCGCGCACTCCCCAGACCACGTTCTCGACGCGTTGCGTGCCGGGCAGCTTGCCGAACCGCAGGAACGGGTGGAAGTCGGCGTCGAGCACACGGAAGGGGTCCCGCCTCGAGAAGGAGAGGCCGAGGCGCCGCGCTTCCCGCTCGACCGCGGACCGGCGCGAAAACTTGCGATAGAGGGTGACGAGCGCGATGCCGCCCACGTAGAGCGCGAGCGTGACGAATACGGCGCGCTCGTCCCCAGCGACGGCGAGGACGGTGAAGAGCAGTCCGGCGGCCACTCCTGCCACCGCGATCAAGGCCATCTTCGCTGTCGACATCAACGGCAATCCTGGCTCACGCTCCGGGTCGGAGCGAGCATGGGCAAAGTGCTCGACCGCTGGCACCCGAACCTACAAGGGTGGAGCGACAGCTTCCCAAGACGTCCATCCGAGGACTGGCGGAAGGTCACGGCGGCCGGGCCGACGCGCTTTGCCGTCCCGCGTTCCCACCGACGCGAATCGTGCTCGGGACCAGCGACCGTCGCGATCCGCGGACAACGCTCCTTGTGCGTAGACTCGAGCTCGCTCGGTTCAGGCCGGGGACCGGAGCTTCTTTGGCAGGCGAGGCGGGTCCGATGCGGAAAGGCCGGCCTAGATCTGTTGTGCTTCTCGCTCCTCCGGTGAATCGTTTGCCGATTGATCCGCCCGACGCACCCCGCGCCGGGCGGCGATCTTCCCGGCGATGTAGTCCGCGTCGCGCCCGACGCCCTGG
>JBOGVD010000064.1:0-4385 GCA_050696355.1 Actinomycetota bacterium | reverse complement strand
ACGCTCCTGCTGATGGGGGCGATGAGCATCCCGATGTTCCTCGGGATCACGATCTTCGCCCGGCTGCTCGACGTGCGCGTGAACCACGACCTCGCCTCCTCCAAGTCGGTGCTCGCACAGATCGGGGAGACGATCTTCTCGGGAGGAGCGATGTTCATCGTCCTCCAGATCTTCACCGCGGCGATCCTGATCCTCGCGGCGAACACCGCGTATCAGGACTTCCCGCGCCTGTCCTCGATCCTGGCTCGCGACCGCTTCATGCCGTCGCAGTTCCGCAACCGCGGGGATCGGCTCGTCTTCTCCAACGGCATCATCGTGCTCTCACTGATGGCCATCGCGCTGGTCTGGGCGTTCGACGCGGACCTGTCCGCGCTGATCCAGCTGTACGTGGTCGGGGTCTTCGTCGCGCTGACCCTGTCACAGGCGGGGATGGTGCGACGCCAGCTCACCCGCCGGGATGCCGGCTGGCGAGGACGCGTGGTCACGAACGGGATCGGAGCCGCCACCACGGGCCTCGTCCTCGCGATCGTCGCGATCACCCGGTTCCGGCTCGGGGCCTGGATGGTGATCGTCGCGATCCCGTTCATCATCGCGTTCTTCCTCGGGGTACACCGGCACTACCGGCGGATCGGTCGGATCCTGGCCGCGGGGCGGCTCGCGGGCGACGTGACCGCGACGAACTCCTTCGTCCTGCTCGTCGGCGACTACGGACCGGCCACGACGGACGCGCTCTCCTACCTGTTCACGATCCGCTGCCAGCAGCTGTCGCCGCTCTGGGTGGGACCGCCCGAGGCGTTGGAGGAGGCGCGGGACACCTGGCGGCGACTCGCGCCCCGCTACGGGGAGCTGGAGCTGCTGCCCGGCGGACAGGAGCACCCGGTCCGCGCCGTCCGAGGCTTCTTGCGGCAGCGCCGGCCGGCCACGGACTTCGTCACGGTCGTGATCCCCGAGGTCGTCTCCTCCGGGTCGCTGTGGCAGCTGGTCCGGCAACGGCGAACGTTCCTGCTCAAGACCTCGCTCCTGTTCCAGCCGGGGATCGTCGTCACCAACGTGCCCCTCGTCCCCGGCGAGCCCCATGCGGCCGCGGGTGCGCGGCCGATCGAGCGGCCGCGGAGCGAGGTGATCGTCCCCGTGTCGAGCGTGCAGGACGCCACGGTGCGGGCCGTCGTCTACGCGAAGTCGCTCCAGCCCTCCTCCGTCGAGGCGATCCACATGGCCACCGACCCCGAGGAGATCCCGGACGTCGTCGACGGCTGGCACGAGCGGCGCCTGGACGTGCCGCTCGTCCTGGTCGAGGCCCCGTTCCGTGATCTCGGCCCTCCGTTCCTCGCGGAGGTCCGGAGCCGCACGGCACGAGGTGACACCGTGGTGACCGTGGTCCTCCCGGAGCTCGTGCCTGAGCACTGGTGGCAGACGCTGCTGCACAACCAGTCGGCGCTGTTCTTCAAGCGGATCCTGCTCTTCGAGCCAGACGTCGTCGTGACGAGCGTGCCGTTCCATCTGTCGGCGCCGGAGACCCTCCGCAGCGCCGCGGACGACGAGGCGCCGACGAGCCCCAAGGTACGCTAGGCCGCGTGAACATCCGGCCCGCCACCAAGGACGACGCGGCGTTCCTCCGGACGATGCTGTACGAGGCCGCCCGTTGGAACCCCGACTGGCCGCGAGAGTCGATCGAGGAGTTCCTGGACGAGCCGACGCTCCGGCGCTACCACCAGGACTGGGGGCGGGAAGGCGACGGCGGCGTGGTCGCGGAGATCGACGGCCGGCCCGTGGGCGCGGCCTGGTACCGCGCGTTCACGGAGAAAGAGCCCGGCTTCGGGTTCGTGAACGAGAAGACACCGGAGCTGAGCATCGCGGTGGTGCCGCTGCATCGCCGCAAGGGGATCGGTCAAGCGGTCCTGCGCTCCTGCATGGTGCAGGCCCGCGAGGAGGGCTTCCAGGCCCTGTCCCTGTCCGTCGCGGTGCACAACCGGTCGCGGATGATGTACCAGCGAGCGGGGTTCGAGAAGCTGGGCGAGTCCGGCGAATCCTGGACGATGCTCGCGAACCTGTAGTGGCTCCCCGGCCGCTGGTCGCGATCGTCGACGCCGTCGATCGCGACCTCCCCGATCTCCGGGCCGCCGCCGAGATCGCCCGCCTGATCGAGGTGAGCGGGGTCGACGGTCTCGAACCCCACCTCGACGACCTCGACGCCGTGTTCGCGTGGAACTTCGACCGTCCCTCGCTGCTGGGCGTCCTGCCGCGAGCACCCCGCCTCCGCTGGATCCAGTCGATCTCCGCGGGCGTGGAGGATCTCGCATCCCACGCGTTGGCCACGCACGCGGTCGTACTCACGAACGCCGCCGGCGTCTACGACCCCGGCCTCGCCGAATCGGTGCTGGGGTTCCTGCTCGCGTTCTCGGCCCGCCTCCTCGAGGACGCCCGCCTCGAGCCGGGCGCCTGGCCGACCGACGGGGTCCGGCTGCTCCGGGGAACGACCGCGCTGGTGGTCGGCGCGGGCTCGATCGGGAGCGAGGTGGGCCGGCTGCTCGACGCGGCGGGGCTCCAGGTTCGCGGGGTGGCACGCACGCCGCGTCCGCCCGACGCCACCTTCGCGTCGATCGTGGGCCCGGAGGAGCTGCCGGCCGCGCTCGCCGAGGCCGATCACGTCGTGAACGTCCTCCCGATCACCCAGGCGACCCGCGGGATGTTCGACGCGGCGGCCTTCCGGGCGATGCGACGCCACGCGGTCTTCGTGAACATCGGGCGGGGTGCGACCGTCGACGAGCCTGCGCTGATCGAGGCCCTGCGAGCCGGCCGGATCGCCGGTGCGGCACTGGACGTCTTCGAAGAGGAGCCACTGCCCGCCGAGAACCCGCTCTGGCGGATGCCGAACGTCCTGGTCTCGCCGCATCGCGCGGGCGATCACGAGGGATGGCAGGCCGACGTGGTCGCGCTCTTCGTCGACAACCTCCGGCGGTTCGTGGCGGGGGCGCCACTCCGCAACGTCGTGGACGCCGAGCTCGGGTACGCGCCGGGCGGCCGCTCGGAGCGCCGAGAGCTCAGGCCGGCGGGGCCAGCAGCCGCTCCGCCTGCCGGATGAAGACGGTCGCGCCCATCTGCCGGTAGAGCTCGAGGGCTCGGGACAGGTAGGGCTCGGCCTCGGCGCGCTGCCCCGCGGCGACGAGGCGCTCCGCCTCTCGCACCCGGGCGTGCGCTTCGTCCGGGGCGGAGCCGATCTCGTCGAAGACGTCCGCTGCGCGCGCCAGATCGCCTGACGCCCAGAGCCGCGCGGCTCTGATCCATCGGGACGGAAGCTCCTGGCCGCCCAGCTCGAGGATCTCGTCGGCGCGGCCGACGTGGGAGAGGACGATCGCCGCGGGCACGATCCACCACGACCAATCCATCATCGGTGCCGGATCCAACCCGTCGAGGATCTCCTGGATCGGTCCGACGGCTTCCTCCGTTCGTCCCATGAGGAACAGCACCCTGCCGTGCTCGGCCAGCGTCGGCAGGAGGGCCTGCGCGTCTCGGGCGCTGCGGCCGACCTCCACACCCCGCTCGGCATCCACGAGCGCACCCTCGGGATCTCCTCGGCCGAGCCGGATCCTGGCCCGCGTCTGACGGTGCTGCACCTCCAGGTAGTGGGGGGCGCCGGCCTCCATCCGGGCGATCTCCGCATCAAGGATCTCGAGCGACTCGTCCCAGCGCCCGATCAGGAACAGATCGAAGGCAACCTCGGCCTTGGACCAGATGATCCCGCCCTCCATGCCGATCCGCCGGACGTAGACGAGGTTGCGCTCGTGCACCTCGAGGGCACGGCGCATGTCACCGGCGTAGAAGTGCGAGACTCCGAGGTTCACGTTCCCCCGCCCGATGTGCCAGGGCAGGTTGGCCCGTTCCGCCACCTCGATGCTGTTCTCGATGTCCCCGAAGCCGTCGAGGTCGCCCAGGTTGATGCGCGCGGTCCCGATCGAGTTCAGGGCGAAGGTCCTGATGTCCTCGGCACCGAGCGCGTCCCCGACGGCCAGCGCTTCCCGGCCGACGCGGATCGCATCGGCGGACCGGCTCGTCACCATCAGGTACCTGGCGAGGTGGGCTTTCGCCAGACCGACATCGATCGACGGAGGACGCCCTTCGATCAACGCCTCGGCATGGTCGAAATGGTCCTGCGCCTCCTTGCCCTTCCCGAGTCGCCAGACCATGTCGCCGAGCAGGAGCTCAGCGACCGCGGCCGTCTCCACGTCCCCGGTTGCGAGCAGAGCGTCCCTCGCCTGCGCGAGGACGTCGAGGCCGACGTCCCGGTGCAGCCAGAGCGACCGGCCGTACTGGAACAGGAGCATGGCGCGTTCCGGATCGTCCTCGGGCCACAGATCGACCGCCGCGGCGTACGCGCGCTCGGCCGC
>JBOGVD010000063.1:0-26109 GCA_050696355.1 Actinomycetota bacterium | reverse complement strand
CCACGACCTCGGTCTCGGCGTCGTCGCGATAGACGACGTTGAAGTTGTGGAAGTCGCGGCCGGCGGCTCCCATGATCAGGACACGGCGCGGCATGGTCGTGGTCCTTTCGCGAGAGGGTGATGTGATGCGCGGGCGGTGAGCACCGAGCCCGCTCTTCGAGGGCGACTGTAGCCCACGGCGAGCCCGGACGACCCCTCGGACCCGGCTCGGGCCCTCCTCACCTAGACTCCTGCCCTCGTGGCGGAGGAGCGGCCGGCCAAGGGATCTGCGGTCCGAGGTGTGCTCGCCGACGTGCGTACATCGCTGACGGCGCTCGGGAGCTCGTTCCGATCGCCGAACATCGCGAAGGCGCTGGCCGGCTACCTCGCGTTCACGATCACGGAATGGGCGGCGTTCATCGCGCTGATCGTGTACGCCTACCAGGACGGCGGCAGCGTCATGGTCGGCCTGGTGAGCCTCCTCCAGCTGATCCCCGCCGCGATCCTCGCCCCGATCGGATCCGTCCTCGGGGATCGGCACCGCCGCGAGCGGGTCCTGCTCTTGGCGCACGCCTCGCTCGCCGCCGCGACGGGCCTGGCCGCACTCGCGCTCCTCTTGGATGCGCCCGCGCCGCTCGTCTACGTGTCGGCCACCTCAGCGGGTTGGGTCATCACGCTCGTCCGGCCCACGCACGCGTCGCTCCTCCCCCGCCTGGCTCGCAGCCCGGGGGAGCTCTCCAGCGCCTTCGCCGCGACCGGCGTGCTGGAGAACATCAGCGTCCTGGTCGGCCCCCTCCTCGCCGGTGGTGTGATGGGCTTGACGCCCGGATCCCTCTCCGGCCCCGGTCTGGTGGACGCGACGCTCGCGGTGCTGCTCCTCGTCGGGACCGTGAGCGTCGCCTCGATCCGGATCCGGACCGAGCCCGCCCACGACGGCGGAGCCACCGGGGTCCGGGTCGTCGCGTCGGACGCGGCGGCCGGGATCCGTGCCGTGGTGCGGGATCGGCGTTCGCTCCTCCTCGTCCTGACGATGGGGCTCACCATGGTCCAGCTGGGGTTCGTCGACGTCCTGATCGTGATCCTGGCGTTCGGCGTCCTCGGAACCGGGGACGCGGGTGTCGGCTTCCTCACCGCCTCGATCGGCGTCGGTGCGGTCGTCGGGGCGGCGCTCGCGATCGGCCTGGCGATGCGGTGGCGCTCGTCCCGTGCGTTCCGGTGGGGTGCCTCGCTGAGCGGCCTGTCCATCGCCGGCATCGCTGCCCAACCCGGCCTGGCGGGGGGTCTGCTGGCGCTGAGCGGCGCGGGTGGAGCGCTCGCCGACGTCAACGGACGGATGATGCTGCAACGCCTGATCCCGGACAAGCAGCTCTCGCGAGCGTTCGGCGTGCTCGAGTCGCTCTACATGGCCGGGGAGGGTGTGGGGTCCTTCCTCGCGTCCCTCCTCGTGGTGGCGCTCGGCGCTCGGTGGACCCTGTTGATCGCCGGCGTGCTCCTGCCGGCCGCGGCGCTGCTGGGTCGTCGAGCCCTCGTCGCGCTCGACGTGGGCGTCCGGATCCCCTCGGAGGAGATGGCGCTCCTGCGGTCGACGTCGATCTTCGCGCCTCTCCCGACACCGATGCTCGAACGTCTCGCGAGGAATCTCATCCCGATCTCGGTGCCGGACGGAACCGTCGTGATCACGCAGGGTGAAGCCGGCGATCGGTTCTACCTGATCGTCGAGGGGACCGTGGAGATCAGCACCGAGGGTCGCAGGGTCGCGACGACCGGTCCGGGAGGGACCTTCGGTGAGATCGCGCTGATCCGCGACGTGCCGAGGACGGCGACCGTCGTCGCCACGACCCGGACGAGGCTCCTCGCGCTCGACCGGGACGAGTTCCTCCGAGCGGTGACCGGCCACGAGGCGGCATCGGACGCGGCCCACGGACTGGCCAGCGAGCGGCTGGACGAGCTGCAGGCGAGCCGGGACGCGTAGCGGCGGGCAGCCTCAGATCGCGGACCAGCCGTCCGCCGCGACGTGCCCGAAGGGCCGGCCGAAGTGCCCGACACAGACCGCCCACCCTTCTCGGCGCGCGGTCTCGACCCAGCGTGCGCGGTGCTCCGCGGCGAGCTGGGGATCCTCGTCGTGGTTCGACACCCACATCGGATGCGCCACCTGCGGTGGGGTGTGGAGGAGGTCTCCCACCAGCAGCAGGACGTTGGCGCCCTCCTCCAGCCGGACGACGCGGTGCCCGGGCGTGTGACCGGGTGCGTGTCGGAGGGACAGGCCGGGGAGGATCTCGTGGTCCGAGGCGTCGAGGTCGAGAGCGCCGAGATCTTCGAGCCGAGCCATCGCGAATCGACCGGTGAAGTCCTCCGGCGTGCGTTGCGTGCCGAAGAACGTCCAGTCCTCGGGATGCACGTGATATCGGGCGTGCGGGAACCGCGGGCTCCCGTCGGGGAGACACGCGCCGCCGGCATGGTCCCCGTGGAGATGCGTCAGGACCACGTGCTGCACCTCCTCGGGCGAGATGCCGATCGAGGCGAGCCCCTCATCGAGGCGTCCCACGACGTCGAACGGAGGTCGGCCGAAGTCGCCGATGCCGGTGTCGACGAGGACGGATCCTCCGGGATGGCGGATCAGGAAGGCATGGACGTGCCAGGCCCAGCTCGTCGTGTCGCCCGGCGGGAAGGCCCACGGGAAACGGGATCGTTGTTCGCCCCAGTCGACGACCTGTCCGGGCGCCTCGTCGTCGAGCGGCAAGGGCGCCCACCCGTCGCACAGCGGCACGATCTCGAACGACCCCAGCGTGAACGGCTCGTGCGGCACCCTCGAAGGGTACGGGTCGTTCCGTCTGAAGGAATCCCGCCCTACACTCCGGCCGTGTCTGCCTGTCCGAGCTGCGGAACCGAGAACGCGCCCGAGGCGAAGTTCTGCTCGGAATGCGGTGCGAGCCTCGCCGAGATCGCTCCCGCTCGAGAGGCCCGCAAGACGGTCACGGTCCTCTTCTGCGACGTGACCGGGTCCACGGAGCTCGGCGAGCATCTCGATCCCGAATCCCTCCGGGGCGCGATGGAACGCTACTTCGATCGGATGCAGGCCGTCTTGGAGGCACATGGAGGCACGGTCGAGAAGTTCATCGGCGACGCCATCATGGCGGTCTTCGGCGTTCCGTTGATCCACGAGGATGACGCGGTCCGAGCGGTGCGGGCGGCAGCCGAGATGCGGGAGGCCCTGGCCGATCTGAACGAGGAGCTCGAAGAGGAGCTCGGGATCGGGATCGTCCTGCGAACGGGGATCAACACCGGTGAGGTGGTGACGGGCGAACGAGCTGGCGACCAGCGTCTCGTCACCGGCGACGCGGTCAACACGGCCGCTCGGCTCGAGCAGGCGGCGAGCCCGGGCGAGATCTTGATCGGGGAACGAACGTTCGATCTCGCGCGCGACGCGGTGGACGCGGAACCCGTCGACCCGCTCGCCCTGAAGGGCAAGGCCGAGGCCGTCGGCGCGTACCGGCTGCTCTCCGTTCGGAAGGGCGTCGCCGGACACGAGCGCCGGCTCGACGCCCCGATGATCGGACGTGAGCGACAGTTGCGCACCCTCCTGGATGCGTTCGAGGGTGTCGTGGCGGATCGCACCTGCCATCTCTTCACGGTCCTCGGTCCCGCCGGTATCGGGAAATCGCGCCTCGTCCGCGAGTTCGGGTCGCGGATCGACCCGGAGGCGATGCTGCTCACCGGGAGGTGTCTCTCCTATGGCGAGGGGATCACGTTGTGGCCGATCACCGAGATCGCGATCCAGGCCGCGGAGATCAAGGAGGGAGATCCGCCCGAGGACGCCAGAGCCGCCCTCCGAGCGGCGCTGCGGGATGCACCCGACGCGGAGGCGATCGCGGGCCAGCTGGCCGACCTCCTCGGCATGGGTGGGAGCGGGCCGGTCGAGGCGTCTTGGGCGATCCGGCGCTTCCTCGAGGCCCTCTCGAGTGAACGACCGGTCGTCGCCGTGCTCGACGACATCCACTGGGCGGAGCCGACCCTCCTCGACGTGATCGAGCACGTCGCCGACTGGTCGCGCGACGCACCGATCCTGCTCCTGTGCATGGCGCGGCCCGAGCTGTTGGAGGAGCGACCCGGATGGGGCGGGGGCAAGCGGAACGCGACGAGCGTGCACCTCGAGCCGCTGTCGGAGCCGGAGGCGGACGTGCTGATCGAGAACCTCCTCGGCCACCCTGCGCTCACGGCGGAGATCCGTGAACGGATCCGTGCCGCAGCGCAGGGGAACCCGCTCTTCGTGGAGGAGATGCTCGAGATGCTGCTCGACGACGGCGTCCTGGTGCAGAAGGAGGACGAGTGGGTCGCCACCGTCGACCTCACCACCGTCAAGGTGCCGCCCGCGATCTCGGCGCTGCTCGCCGCTCGGCTCGACCGGCTCTCGAGCGACGAGCGGCTGGTGCTCGAGGCCGCATCGGTGGTCGGAGAGGTCTTCGAGCCCGACGCCCTGCGTGCCTTGATCGGACACGTTGCCCAGTCCCAGGTGTCCCAGGTCCTCGGTTCGCTCTTGCGGAAGGACCTGGTCCGCCCGGTGTCCTCCGACGTGGGAGGGGGGGACGCCCTCCGCTTCCGACACATCCTGCTCCGCGACGCCGCCTACGGCGCGGTCCCGAAAGGCGACCGGGCCGGGCTCCACCACTCCTTCGCGGGCCACCTCCACGACACGCTGGGGTCGCGGAGCTCCGAATTCGACGAGTTCATCGGCTATCACCTCGCCCAGGCCCACCGGCTCCGGACGGAGCTCGGGCTCCGCGACGAGCACACGGCGTCGACCGGCCACCGAGCCTTCGAGCATCTGGGAGCCGCAGGCAGCCGAGCCTTCCAGCGAGGTGACATGGGCGCGGCATCGAACCTCCTCGCCAGAGCCGCCGACCTGGTCCCCTCCGACGATCCGGGGCGTCTCCGCCAGGGATGGCGACTCGGCCAGGCGCTCACCGAATCGGGCGCGATCATGGCTGGGAGTGACGTGCTGCAGACCACGATCGCCCGCGCGCGCGCCTCCGACGACGTGCCTGCTGCGGGGTACGCCGAGTGCGCGTTCTGGGTCACGCGGGTCATCTCGGACCCGGAGATCGACGTCGACCAGTGGGAATCGGACGCGGACCGGCTGATCTCGCTGTTCGAAGGACTGGGCGACCCGCAAGGAGCGGCCCTCGCCTGGATGCAGAAGTCCTACGCGTTGTGGTTCCGTCTTCGCCTCCAGGACTCGGGCTCCGCCGCGGAGCGGGCGATCGAGCACGCTCGCGCGGCCGGTGATGGCTACACCGAGACGGAGATGCGCGCACACCATCTGACGTCGGTCGGGTTGGGCCCTCTTCCCGTGGAAGAGTCGCTGCCGATGCACCTGTCGGAGCTCGAGCAGGCACGCGCCCGGGGCCACCGCCGCCTGGAGCAGAACGCCCTCCGCGGACTCGGAGTCATGAACGGACTCGTCGGCCGATACGACGAGGCGCACAGGCTGGTGGCCGAAGGACGGGCGATCCTCCAGGAGCTCGGGATGACGATCGAATACTGGGCGGCGGCCCAGAACAGCTCGTACGTCGCTCAGCTCGAAGGAGATCTGGATCGAGCGGCCAGAGATCTCCTGGAGGGATGCGAGCACCTCGAAGCCCTCGGTGAGACGGCGTTCCTGTCGACGACTGCCGGCGTCCTGGCCGATGTCGAGATGCGTCGAGGACGCCGAGACGAGGCGGAACGATGGCTCGGAGTCGCCGAGCGAACCGCGGCGTCCGGCGACCTCTCCTCCCAGATCGGGATGGAACTCGCTCGGGGACAGCTCCGTGCACTCGACGATGACGCCGCCGCGGCCGGCCACCTGCGTGCAGCGGTGCAGATGATCGACGAGACCGACTCTCCGATCTGGCGAACCGACATCCGCCTCAAGGTCGCCCGCGCGCTCGGTCCGGGTCAGCGCGACGAGGCTATCGTGCTGGCGAAGGAGGCGATCGACCTCTCCGAACGGAAGGGGGCGCTCGTCCTCGAGGACGCAGCCCGGGCGCTTCTCGGATGGCTCGGGGCAGCTGACTAGCGATCGAGATCGGTCGGCTCGTCGATGTCGACGAGCGTTCGCCGTTCCGGGTCGAGAGCGGTCCACGAGGGTTCGTCCACGACGACGGTCCTGACGGCCGCGAGGAGATCCCGAAGGCTCCTCCGTCCACGTCCGAGAAGGATCGCGGAGGCATCCGCTGCCGGCTGGGTCCTCACGACGCAGGGAAGCGACCTGGCTTCCCCGCCGTCGGAGAGGGCGACCGCGACGGCGCCGGTCTCACGCGAGGCCCGCAGCATCTCCTGGAGCACGGGCGGTTGGAGGTCCGGCATGTCACCGCCCACCACGACCGCCCACGTCGCATCGGTGATCTCGAGCCCGGCGGCCAGCCCTCGAAGCGGTCCTTCGTCGGCCGTCGAGTCCCGCGTGAACGCGACCTGCGCGCCGGCCGGCACGGACGGTTCGTCCGCCTGGGGACCGATCACGACCACCACCCGATCACAGACCTCGAGCAGATGGAGGATCGGATGGTGCAGCAGGGGGCGGCCGAAGATCTCCTCCGCGAGCTTGTCGCGCCCGAAACGCGTCGAGCGTCCTCCGGCCAGCACGATGCCGAGCACCGATGGATCCGGCATCGCGGTCATCCGGAGGTCTCGGGCGTGGCTCCCTCGCGCGCGCCTGTCGGGGACGGGATCGGCGCGCCGGTTCCACGGCCGCTGCCCCGGCGCTCCCCGCGGCTCTGCACGTACGCGAACCCGAACCGCCCCTTGATGCAAAGGTGCCCGCTCGTCACCGAGTGGTCCTCGGGCGAGGTCACCTTCACGATCTCGTTGTCCTGGACGTGGACCTCGAGCTCGCATCCGACGCCGCAGTAGGGACAGATCGTGTTCGTGACGGTCTGCGCGTCTCCGTTCCACGTCCCCTCGGCGCGCATGTCGTGCTCCGACTTGAACATCAGCGCGCCCGTCGGGCAGACCCCGATGCAGTTCCCGCAGTAGACGCACGCCGACTCGTCCAACGGCACCGCGAACTCGGTGGAGATCCTCGCATCGAACCCCCGGCCCGCGACCGCGATCGCGAACGTGTTCTGCGCGTCGACGCCGCATGCCTCCACGCACTTGTAGCAGAGCACGCACCGCTCGTAGTCGCGGACGTACAGGTCGTTGTCCACCTTCACCGGTTGCGCCACCGTCTCGGCGACCGCCGGATCGGGGTCGTGATGGTGCCCCGGCGGGCGCTCGTCCCGCGCATCCGCCGCCAACGGCTGCATCGCAACGCCGTAGCGCGACGGATCCGCTCCGTACTCACCCATCCAGCGGAGCCAGTCCGACGAGGCGAGACCCGTCTCCACGCTCGAGGCGAGGAACTCCATCACGAGCTTCCGCGAATGGCGCACGCGCTCGGTGTCGGTGTGCACCTTCATCCCGTCCTCGACCGGGCGCGAACACGCCGGAACCAGCACGCGAGCGTCCTCCACCTCGACCATGCAGACGCGACAGGCGTTCACCGGCGTGAGGGTGTCCGCGTAGCACATCGTGGGCGTGTCGATGCCCTCCGCGCGGCAGGCGTCGAGGATCGTCGCCCCCTCCGGAACGCGGATCGCCCGCCCGTCGACCTCGACGTCGATCAACCGCTTCGGAACGTCGAGGGGCACGGGCTGGCTCACGCCGCCCCTCCGCCGAAGACGCCGAGGCGCGAGATCGCCGACTGCACGGCGTTCGCGGCCGTCTGGCCCAAGCCGCAGATCGAGGCGTCACGCATGACGCGAGCGACCTCGTCGATCAGGGCGAGCTCCTCCTCGGGAGATCCGATCGTGGTGCCGGCCACCAGGCGATGGAGCGCCTCCTCCTGGCGCACGGTGCCCACCCGGCAGGGAACGCACTGCCCGCAGCTCTCGTCCCGGAAGAAGCGCGCGATCCGCAGGCAGAGATCGACGAGGTCGGCCGAGCCGTCGAAGACCATGATCACGCCGGAACCGAGCGTGTAGCCACCCTCGCGAGCGTCCTCGAAGGAGAGCTTCGCGTCCAGCAGGTCCGCGCCGACGAAGCCCCCAGCGGCGCCCCCCAGCAGCACCGCCTTCGGGGAACCACCCCCGCGGACCCCGCCCGCGAGGTCGATCAGGTCGCGCACGGTCGCGCCGTGGTCGACCTCGAAGACCCCCGGGCGTTCGACGGCTCCCGACAGACAGAACAGACGAGGGCCCGTCGAGCCCTCGGTGCCGATCGCGGCGTAGGCCCCGGCTCCGACCCGCAGGACCTCGAGGACGTTGATCAGCGTCTCGACGTTGTTGATCGCCGTGGGCTTCCCGAATACCCCGTGGGTCACCGGGAAGGGCGGCTTGTTGCGCGGCTCTCCCCGCTTGCCCTCGATCGAGTTGAACAGGGCGGTCTCCTCGCCGCAGATGTAGGCGCCGGCGCCGCGCCGGAGCTCGATGTCGAAGGCACGCTCCCGACCCATCACGTCATCCCCCAGGTAGCCGTGCCGCCGCGCCTCCTCGATCGCGTGGGCGAGGCGCTCGGTCGCCAGCGGGTACTCGCCGCGGACATAGACGAACCCGCGATCCGCGCCGCAGGCGAACCCCGCGATCGTCAGGGCTTCGACGACGGCGAAGGGATCCTGCTCCATCACGACCCGATCCTTGAACGTCCCGGGCTCGGATTCGTCGGCGTTGCAGATCACGTAGCGGGGACGGGCCGCCTGCGCGGCCACCGCCTGCCACTTCACCCCCGTCGGGAACGCGGCGCCACCGCGACCGAGGAGCTTCGCCTCGGTCACCGCGGCGATCACGGCGTCGGGCCCCATCTCGTGCGCTGCCCGGAGCGCCTCGTAGCCGCCGTGTGCGCGGTAGTCGTCGATCGACGTCGGATCCGCCACGCCGATGCGGCGGAGGAGCCGCAGCCCCCGGCGGCCGGCGGGATCGGTCGTCTGCGGCGCCCCGACACCGCCGGCGCAGACGACCGTCGAGTCGGGCGCCACGATCGCGTCCACGGACGCTCTGCTGGCTTCTCCGAGCGCCACCTCCGGCCGTCCCGCACGCTGCGCGAAGACGGCCGGGGCCTGCTCGCACATCCCGAGGCACGGCGACCGCACCCAGGTCCACCCACCCGCGTCCGTCGCCTCCGGCGCCACGTCCCGCTCCAGCTCCTCGCAGAGCGCGAGCCCGCCGGCCCCGCGACAGGCGAGGTCGTCGCAGACGTGGACCACGTTGCCCGGCCGCTCCTCCGTGCTGAACATCGCGTAGAACGTGGCGACGCCGTAAGCCTCGGCGGGCGGGACCGACAGCCGCTGACAGACGTAGTTCATGCCGCCCCGGCTGATCCAGCCGACGCCCGACTGCAACGCGTGCAGCGCCGGGAGCAGCAGGTGGCGCTGCTCGCGGGCCTCGCGACCTCCGCGCACGACGCGGAGGTCCCGAGCCTCGCGTTCCTCGCCGCCGACCCATCCGGTCCCCGGGAGACCGAGGAGCCCGTCGACCGCGGACCGCTCCGCCACCGAGGGGGCCGCGTCCATCAGGCGGAGATCCACGTCACCCCCGTCACTCGCCGCCCCCGCCGCCCGCCGCGACCGGCGTCTCCGCGAGCTTCTCCACCCTGACCGCCGTGGCCTTGAACTCGGCGGTCCCCGACTTCGGATCCCACGCGTCGATCGTGAGGGTGTTCACGTCGACCTGGTCCGGGAAGTGCAGCGTCATGAACAGCAGTCCCGGCCGCAGGCCGAGCGCCATCCGGACGGGTGCCTGCACCTCGCCGCGCCGTGACACGATCCGGACGCGATCGCCCTCCGACAGGCCGAGCTCCTCGGCATCCTCGGGCGAGATGTCGAGCGTCTCCTCGCGACGCAGCGGCGACGCGTAGCCGCCGGTCTGCACCCCGGTGTTGTACGAGTCGAGCCGGCGGCCGGTCGTGAGCCGGAAGGGATAGTCCTCGTCCAGCTCGTCCACGGGCGGCTCGTAGACCACCACGGAGAAGGGAGCCTTCATCCCCTGCTCGGCGGGGTCCTCGGACCACAGCCGAGCGTGGAGGAACCGCGTCCCCGGGTGCGACTCGTCCGGGCACGGCCACTGGATCCCCCCGAGCTCCTCGAGCCGCTCCCACGTCATCCCGGCATGCATCGGCGAGAGCCTTCGGACCTCCTCCCACACGTCGTACGCACTCGGATGGCCCCAGTCGTGGCCGAGGCGCGTCGCGAGCTCGGCGATGATCCAGATGTCGTCCTTCGCATCCCCGGGGGGCACGAGCGCCGCTCGGACGCGCTGGACCCGGCGCTCGCTGTTCGTAACGGTCCCCTCGGATTCGAAGGACGAGTTCGCGGCCGGCAGCACGACGTCGGCCATCTTCGCGGTCTGCGTCAGGAAGATGTCCTGCACGATCAGGATGCCGAGGTTCGACAGGAGCTCGTGGGTGCGCTGGCTGTCCGCCTCCGAGGCCGCGGGGTTCTCGCCGATCACGTAGAGGGCCGTCAGCTCGCCCTCCTCCATCGCCTCGAACATCTGGGACAGGTGCCACCCCGGCTTCGGCGCGATCGACACGCCCCACTCGCGCTCGAAGCGCTCCCGGGCTGCTCCATCGGTCGCGATGTCCTGGAAGCCGGTGAGCTTGTTCGGGATCGCCCCCATGTCGCCGCCGCCCTGGACGTTGTTCTGACCGCGGAGCGGGTTCAGGCCGGAGCCGTACGTCCCGACGTGGCCCGTCAGGAGGCCGAGGTTGATCAGCGCCAGGACGTTGTCGGCGGCGTTGTGATGCTCGGTGATCCCGAGGGTCCAGCAGATCATGGCCCGGTCGGCCTTCGCGTACGCGTGCGCCACCTCGCGGATCACGTCGGCGGGGATCCTCGTGACCTCCGCGCCGCGCTCGAGCGTCCAATCCATCACCGAGGCGGTGTAGTCCTCGAAGCCCGTCGTCGCCAGCTCGATGAACGCCCGGTGGTGCAGGTCGTTCACGATGATCTCCCGCGCCATCGTGTTGGACAGGGCGATGTCCGTCCCGACGTCGAGGCCGAGCCAGAGGTCTCCCCACTCCGCGGACTCCGTGCGGCGAGGGTCCACCACGATCAGCCGCATCCCGTCGTGGATCCCCTTCAGGACGTGGTGGAAGAAGATCGGGTGCGCCGCCCGGGCGTTCGAGCCCCAGAGCAGCATGAGGTCGGCGTGCTCCGCCTCCTCGTATGAGCTGGTACCGCCTCCGGCACCGAAGACCGTGGCCAGACCGACCACGCTCGGCGCGTGTCAGGTGCGGTTGCAGCTGTCGATGTTGTTGCTGCCGAGCGCCTGGCGGATGAACTTCTGCGCGGCGAAGTTCATCTCGTTCGTGGCCTTCGAGCAGCTGAACAGGCCGACCCCGTTGCCGCCGTGACGCTCGGTGGCGGCGCGCAGCCCCGCGGCGGCCCGGTCGAGGGCCTCCTCCCAGGTGGCGGCGCGCAGCTCGCCGTCGTCGCGAACCATCGGCTCGGTGAGTCGCGTGAGCGCCTTCGGCATCGAGCGCGCGCTCCTTCCGTTCCGTGGACCGTAGGCCGGACGTCCCGGCCTTCGGTGATTCTAGAGGCCGCGAACGAGCGAAGGGGCGGCGGGCCGCTCCGGCTCTAGTGTGGAGCGGTGAGCAGCGACGCACCCGAGCCCGGTTCCGGCCCCGCCGGCGTGATGGATCGACTGCGGGGCAGGCGCGCGCCGATGGTCCCTCACGAGGGACCCGTGGACGGCGAACAGAACGCCGGGAGCAGCAAGTCGGGCGCGTTGCGGGCGGCGATCTTCGGCATGAACGACGGCCTCGTTTCGAACCTCTCGCTGATCTTCGGCGTCGCCGGGTCCGGCGTGGACCGTGACGTGGTGATCATCGCGGGGATCGCCGGGCTCCTCGCGGGCGCGTTCTCGATGGCCGCCGGCGAGTACGTTTCGATGAAGGTGCAACGAGAGGTCCTGGAGCAGCTGATCCACAAGGAGGCGCACGAGATCGCGTCACAGCCCGAGGAAGAGGAGCGGGAGCTGGCGGAGATCTACGAGGCGAAGGGCATCAGCGCCGAGACGGCTTCCCTGATCGCCGGCGAGCTGATGAAGGATCCGGAGGTTGCGCTCGGAACCCATGCCCGGGAGGAGCTCGGGATCGACATGGACGAAGGGCTCGGCTCGCCGTGGGCCGCGGCCGGGTCGTCGTTCGCGATGTTCGCGATCGGCGCGATCGTGCCTCTCCTGCCGTTCCTCCTGACGGCCGGAGGCCGCGCCGTCTTCATCTCCGCGGCCCTGTCCGGCTTGACCCTGTTCGGCGTCGGCGGCGCGATGACGGTGCTGACGGGACGTGGGTTCCTGGGATCGGCCCTGCGGATGCTCGTGATCGGCGCGGCGGCGGCGTCGATCACCTACGGGGTCGGAACGCTTCTCGGCGTCGCCGTTTCCTAGTTCGGGGTCCCCACGTCGCCGATCCGTTCGGGGTGCGTGTACACGTTCAGCCGCTCGTCGCGGACGAACCCGACCAACGTCATGCCGAACCGCTCCCCCGCCTCGACGGCGAGCGACGACGGCGCGCTCACCGCGCTCACGATCGGGATCCCCGCGACCGCGGCCTTCTGGACGATCTCGAACGAGAGCCGCCCACTCACCTGGAGCACGTGGTCGGCGAGCGGTACCCGCGCGGCCAGGACCTGCTCCCCGATGACCTTGTCCACCGCGTTGTGACGCCCGACGTCCTCGCGAACGGAGACGAGTTCTCCTTCGGAGGAGTAGAGGCCGGCGGCGTGGAGCCCGCCCGTTCGCTCGAAGACCTTCTGAGCCTTGCGGAGCGCATCGGGCAGACCGAGCAGCGTGTCAACCGCGATCGTCGTGCCCGTCCCGACGGGGGCGCACCTGACCTCGATGTCGTCGAGCGCCGCCTTCCCGCAGACGCCGCAGGACGAGGTGGCGAAGAAGTTCCGCCGTAGCTGCTCGGCGTCGAACGTCCGGTGGAGCGTGACCGACACGACGTTGTAGCGCTGGTCCTCGCCGGGGAGGTTGTCGCAGTACGCGACGCGGCTGACGTCCGACGCCACGATCAGGCCCTCCGTGAACAGGAAGCCCGTGGCGAGCTCGAAGTCCCCGCCGGGGGTCCGCATCGTGACCGCCACGGAGACCTGCTCCTGTCCGGGCCCCTGGACCCGGATCTCGAGGGGCTCCTCGGCGGCGAGGGTGTCCGTCCACTCCGAACGCACGCCGTCGTTCACGGCCACGACATGGACGTTCGAGGTGTTCCGCCGGAGCGGCGCCGAGGTCGCCATCGCCGTCATGATGACACGTCCCCGCGCGGGGCTGCGACGGTGAAGGGTATCCTCTCGCGACCCCAGGAGCCGGAGGAGTGCCGTCGGGAGGCGAGCCGTGAAGAGCGGGCTGGAGATCGCGCAGGAGGCCGTCCTTCGTCCGATCATCGACGTCGCCTCGGAGGCGGGGATCCTCGAGACCGAGCTCGAGCAGTACGGTCGCTTCAAGGGGAAGGTCGCGCTCTCGATCCTCGACCGGCTCGCCGACCGCCCCGACGGCAAGCTGGTCATCACGACGGCGATCACGCCGACGAAGGCCGGCGAGGGGAAGACGACCACCTCGGTCTCCCTCGCGCAGGGCCTGGGACGGATCGGCAAGGACGTGATGCTGTGCCTGCGGGAGCCATCGATGGGCCCGGTCTTCGGCATCAAGGGCGGGGGGAACGGCGGCGGCTACGCGCAGGTCGTTCCGATGGAGGAGATCAACCTCCACTTCAACGGCGACTTCCACGCCGTGCAGGCCGCACACAACCTCCTCGCGGCCGCCCTGGACGCGTCGATCTACCACGGCAACCCGCTCGGCATCGACCCGCTGTCCGTGACGTGGCCCCGAACGCTCGACGTGAACGATCGCGAGCTCCGGTACGGGGTCGTCGGGCTCGGCGGTAAGGTGCACGGCGTCCCGCGGGAGAACCAGTTCGTGATCGTGGCGGCATCGGAGATCATGGCCGTCCTCGCGCTGTCGACCGACCTCGCCGACCTCCGGGCGAGGCTCGGCCGCGTCGTGGTGGCCTTCACCGGCGATGGGACCCCGGTGAGCGCGGAGGACCTCCGGGTCGCGGGCGCGATGGCGGTCATCCTGAAGGAGGCGATCAAGCCCAACCTCGTGCAGACGCTCGAGGGACAGCCGACGCTGATCCACGCCGGCCCGTTCGGCAACATCGCCCACGCGAACAACTCGATCATCGAGGACCGCATCGCGTTGAAGCTCGCCGACTACGTCGTGACCGAGGCCGGGTTCGCGGCCGATCTCGGCTTCCAGAAGTTCTGCGACATCGTCTGCCGGTTCGGGGGCTTCGCGCCGGCGGCGGGCGTCCTGGTGACGACCGTGCGGGCGACCAAGTCCCACGGCGGGGTGCCGTTCGGGGATCTGGCGACGGAGGACGTGGACGCGCTCCGGCGAGGCATCGACAACCTGGCCGCCCACATCGGGATCGTGCGCGAGTACGGCCTGCCGTGCGTGGTCTCGATCAACAACTTCCCCGCCGACACGGAGGCGGAGATCGAGGCGATCCAGGAGCTCGCCGGCGGCGCCGGCGCCGAGACGGTGGTCGTGAACCGCGCGTTCGCCGAGGGGGGGGCCGGCGCGGTGGAGCTCGCCGAGGCGGTCGTGGCTGCGTGCGAGCAGCCCAGCTCGTTCCGCCTCCTCACGCCCGCCGGCACGCCGCTGAAAGAGCAGATCGAGGCGATCGCGACCACGATCTACGGCGCGGAGGGCGTCGACTACCAGGTGCAGGCGGAGAAGGACATCGCCCGGATGGAGCAGCTCGGCTTCGGCACCGTCCCGGTGTGCATGGCGAAGACCCATCTGTCGCTCAGCCACGATCCGCTCCTGCTGAATCGCCCCACCGGCTACCGCCTGCCCGTCCGGGGTGTCGTGCCGAGCGCCGGCGCAGGGTTCGTGGTGGTCCTCTGCGGCGACATGCAGCGGATGCCGGGGCTCGGCAGGACCCCGGCGTTCCAGCAGGTCGACCTCGACGCCGAGGGCCGGACCGTCGGCCTCTTCTAGCCAGCCGCTCCGGGATGCGGCTCCCGGCCCGGATCGGGTCGGTCGACGTCGGGCTCCACGTCTTCGGTGAACGTGAGGAAGTACCCGTTGGGGTCGCGAAGCCCGAGCTCCCGTGTCCCCCACTCACGAACCTCCGGACCCCAGACGGGAACGATCCGATCTCCGATCTCCTCGGAGACGGCCTGGATGCTCTCCGGATGAACGTAGAGCGTGCCGGTGAAGGAGGGAGGGCCGGGCCACGGCGTCTCGCCGCCGAGGAACTGCAGGACCATGCCGTCACGCGACAGCTCGCACCACGTGGGATCACCCGTCTCGGGGAAGACCCCGCGGAGGTCGAATCCCGCCGCCCGGTACCACGCGATCGTGCCGGCGACGTCCGCCGTCTTGAGGATCGCGGTCACGTGCTCGTCGGGCACCCGCCGAGGATAGCCGGGGGTGCGATCGGATCCGCGGCGGGTGGCTGCTTCCCACCGGCCTCGGGTGCCCGCCCCCTCGCTCGCTGCGAGCCGCGGGACGAGGATGAGGTCCGTGGACGCCGCAGCCCCAGCCGCCGTGCTCACCCCGCACCGACCCCGAGGCGAGGCGGTCGCCGCCTGGCTGCGCGAGACCGCGATCGTCGTCGTCGGCTGCGGCATCGCCGGCATCCTCGTCGGCGGGATCGGGAGCCGGCTCGCGATGCGTCTCGCCGCGATCGCCGCACCCGAGGCGCGGGGCATGGTCACCGAGAACGGCAACGTGGTGGGCGACATCACGGTGGGCGGCACCTTCGGGCTGCTGGTCATCGCGGGCGTGGGGTCGGCGATCGTGGGTGCGGCCGCCGCCCTCGTGCTCCGGCCGTGGCTGCCCCGCCGCACGGTGGCCAGGGGGCTCGTGTTCGGCGGGTTCCTGCTTCCGCTGGGCGGCGGCGTCGTCGTCGACGCCGGCAACGCCGACTTCTCGATCCTGGGCGACGACCTGTTGAACGTCACGGTGCTCTCGATGCTCTTCGTCGCGTTCGGTCTGGTCGCCGCCGGGACGATCGGCATCCTCGAAGGGCGCGTGCCGCCGGCCGCGGCGCTCACGCCTCGGCGGTGGGGGCTGTCCATGCTCTGCGCCCTCGCGGTCGTCCCCGGCTTCGCGCTCCTGCTCACGCAGCTCGCTCCGGAACGGGCGCTGCTCCTCGTCGGTGCCTGGGCGGGGATGCACGCCGGCACCGCGCTCGCTCGGAGCGAACGGACCCGAGCTGCCGGCCTGACCCGCGGGCTCGCGACCGCCGCGATGCTGCTCGCCGTGGGCCTGGCGGGCGCGGAGTTCGTCGCAGGGGTGCGGCTGATCGTCTAACCGCTCTGGCGGCCGTCGTCCTCGTCGTCGTCGTCCTCCTCGTCGTCGTCGTCCTCGTCATCCCTGGCTCCCGACGGCATGACGACGCAGAACTCGTTGCCCTGAGGGTCCTGCATCACGCACCACATGCTCCCCGCGTCCTCCGCCCAGTTGCGAACGTGGGCGCCGAGGCCTTCCAAGCGCTGCACCTCGTTCTCGAGCGAACCGTCGGCCGCGAGATCCAGGTGCACCCGGTTCTTCACCACCTTCTCCTCCGGCACCTCGGTGAAGAACAGGACGGGGAAGTCGGACCCGATCGGCGGCTCCACCATCACCGACGGGTCTTCCTCGGGATCGTAGATGCCCTTCGAGGCGAGGCGCTCGAGCTCGTCCTCGTCGTAGGGGGCGACGGTCCATCCGAGGGCCGCGGCCCAGAACCGCGCGAGCGGCGCGGCGTCCCGGCAGTCGAAGACGACGGAATCGATCTTCACCTTCCGGAAGCGTAGGCCATGCGACGTCGCGTCGCTCAGCGGGCGAGCCGCAGCAGGAACGCCTCCTCGATCTGGTGGAGCAGATCGTCGGCCCGGGTGCGGAGCGCGTCGCACTCGGCGACGAGCCCCTGTCCCTTCGCCTCGTCCTTGAGGCCGGCCGCGTTGATCCGCACGTTCGCCATCGCGGCCAGGGCGGCCGCGAACAGCAGGCTCCCCGCCGAGAACCCGTCCGACGCGGCGTGGGGGTTCCCGAGGGCCGTCGCATCCTCGGCGAGCTCCATGAGCTCCACGGCCCGACGGGCCAGCCGCAGCGGCACCGCCGCCGCGGCCTCGTACCCCTCCTGGATCCGCAGCGTCCGCGCGTGCTTCTCCTCGTCGGTCTCCTTCGGGAGCCGGAAGGACGCCATCACCGACTCGAACGCCTGCGCGTCTTCGTCCGCGAGTCCGACGAACGCGTCGCGCTCGGCCTCGGCCGTCGCCACCAGGACGCGCATCTGCCTGTCCAGGTCCTGGAACCCGTCCTTGCCGATCGTGAGGTGGCCCACCATCGCGATCAGACCGGCTCCCGCCGCGGCGGCGAGACCGGCCGCGGCGCCACCGCCGGGGGTCGGCGATCCGGACCCCAGGTCCTCCAGCCACGATCCGATCGGTCGGTCAGCCGTGCTCACGAGCGCTCTCCTCTCCCGACGCGGGTCACCCGTCCGCGTCGATCAGCCGTTCCAGGATCTGGCGGCCCCGCGAGAAGCCCACCAGCCGGAGATGGGCCTCGTCCCCAGGGTCGAGCGCGGCCTCGGGAGCCAGACCCACGATCTCCGAATCGAGCACCTCCATGCCTCGTGCGTCGGCCGCCTCGGCCACGGCGTCGAACGCCGCTCGGAGACCGGTCACTTCCACGTCCACGAGATTCATCGAGACCGTCACGCACCGCCGTTCGGGCACGGAGAACCCGATCGCCCGGACCGCCGGCAGCCCACCCGACGTCTCGCGGACCGACCTCGCGATGTCCTTGGCCGCCTCCTCGTCCGTCCCGGAGAGGTACAGGTTGAAGGCCACGAGCGGCTTCCGTGCCCCGACCGCGGTCGCGCCGGCGGCTCCGAGCTCGTGCGGGCCGAAGTCCGGGAGCCGCTCGCCGGCGGCGACGGCCGCTCGGAGCCCCTCGAACTCCCCCTTCCGGACGTCTGCGAGCGATCGCCGTTCCGGGACGAGCGCCGCTTCCCCGTAGAGGTACACCGGGATCGCGAGCGCCTCCGCGAGCTCCCGGCCCGTCGAGCGCGCGAGCTGCACGCAGGCATCCATCTCCACCCCGCGGACCGGGATGAACGGCACGACGTCGACGGCGCCCATGCGGGGATGGCCGCCACGATGCTCGAACAGGTCGATCCGCTCCACGGCGACGGCGGCGCCGGCCATCGCCGACCGCCGCACGGCGTCGGCGTCTCCGAGCACGGTCGTGTCCAGCCGATGATGGTCCGGATCGGCCTCGGCGAAGACCACGCGGGCGCCCTCGACGTCCAGCGCGGCGACGATCGCGTCGATCACGTCCCGCCGGCGTCCCTCACTGAAGTTCGGGACCACGCCGACGACCGTACCCATGCTCGCGAGCCTACGCGGGCGATCCGGCTCAGGCTCGGGGGCGGCGCTTCTCCGGGTCCAGGATCGCGAGCACGTCGACGGTCGCACCCGTGGTTCCCTCCCCGAGTGCCACGTCCACCCGGGTCCCGTCGGTCGCCACGTCGGACCGCAGGATCGCAAGGCCGATCGGCCCGAACGTGGGGCTGGTGGCGGGCGAGGTGAGCACGCCGACCTCCTCGCCGTCCTTCCTCACCGTCGCGCCGTACTCGGGGAGCGTCTCCCCCTCGAGCCGGAGGGTCTTGAAGCGGTTCGGAGGCGCGGCCGCCACGTCCCGGAGCGCCGTCTTCCCCATGAACGCCCCTTCGGCGTCGAGGGCGACCAGGCGATCGAGCCCGAGGTCGTACGGGGTCCGCTGGTGCCCCTCGTAGTCGTAGTCCGTGACGACCATCCCGGCCTCGATCCGCAGCGGCTCGACGACGTCGACCCCGTAGGGCACCGCCCCGGTCCCCTCGATCACGGTCCACAGATCCTCGGCGTGCTCCGGCTTCGTGAACAGCTCGTAGCCGAGCTCGCCCGAGAACCCGGTCCGCGAGAGCCACACCGGCACCCCACCCACCTGAACGGTCTCGGGCAGGAACCGGAAGTAGCCCAGCGCCCCGAGATCCGCGTCCGTGAGGGGCTGCAGCGTGTCGCGCGAACGCGGGCCCTGCACCTGGAGGTGCGGCAGGTCCGGGGCGATGTACTCGATCCCGACGTCGAGCCCCTTGGTGGCATCGGCGAAGTAGGCCTCGTGATCGAGTCCGTTCGTGCACACCCAGAGGTGGTCATCCGCGTGCCGGAACACGGTGCCGTCATCGACGAGGAGCCCGTCCTCGTCGAGGAAGGCCCCGTACCGCACCTGACCCGCCCCCATCCCGAGGACGTCGTTCGAGTGCACGCGCTGGGCGGCCTCGACCGCGTCGGGTCCGCGGAAGTCCCACTTGTTGAGCGGGGAGACGTCCCAGACGCCCACGCCTTCGCGGACGGCTCGGTACTCGCCCTCCGGGTCGCCGAACCCGGTGACCCAGAACCAGCCGGCCTCCTCCATGAACCCGGCCGCCGTCTTGGCCATGATCTCGTGGAACGCCGTCTTCCTGCTGCCGTTGCCGATGCTGTCGTCGTCCATGGCTTCTCCTATCACGAGTTTGAACGGCTGTTCAAGTCGGAGGGCGGATCGTCTCGTCCTCGGTCACGATCGCGTGCACGGGGAGATCGAAGCTCCCGGTGGGGAGGTCCTCGTTCCGCACCTGCAGCCCGAAGGCGATCCCGACCCGGAAGACGGGCAGGTCCCGCAGGAACCGGTCGTAGTACCCGCCGCCGTATCCGATCCTCCGGCCGTACCGGTCGAACGCCACGCCGGGGACGCCCACCACGTCCAGCGAGGCGGCCGCGACGGGTGCGGTGCCGATCGGCTCGAGCGCCCCGAAGGGTGTCGGTCGCACCGGGTCCCCGGGGACGTACGGGAGGGCCACGAGCTCCCCGTCCTCGATCCTCGGCAGCGCCACCGAGACGCCGGCGTCGCGGAGGCGCTGCATCATCTGCGTCGTCGCGACCTCCGAGCCGAAAGAGGAGAAGACCATCACAGCCGTCGCGCCTTCGACCTCCGGGAGAGCGAGGAAGCGCTCGGCGATGCGCTCGCTCCCCCGCTCGCGCGCAGCGGTGGACAGCGCGTCGCGTTCGGCGATCACCTCGCGGCGGATGCGGCGCTTCGCCCGCTTCAGCCCGGCGCTGTTCATCGGCGGAGCGCCTCCGCCACGACCTCCAGGCGATCGTCGCCTCCCACGGGCAACACGATCATCCATGCGCATCCCGCCGCCTCGAGCCGGTCGGCGAACGCTCGGAGATCCACGGCGTCGCCGTACCAGACATCCATCGAGAGGTTCTTCGCACGCCGCTCCTCGCGGAGCCGGTCGAGCTCCCCGCGGTCGGTCCCCACGAGAGCGATCCCGCCCCAGGTGGGCAGCACCGGGCGACCGTCGGCGAGCCGGGCCAGCTCGCCGGCGGCCTCCTCGAAGCCGTCGGCGTCGAGCGCCCATCCGTTCCAGGCGTCGGCGGACGCCGCAGCGATGGCGATCACCTCCGACGATCGGCCTCCGACCCACAGCTGCGGGCTGGCCGGGGGCCGAAGCGGCCCGGCGATCGGCGGGACGTGCCCGCCCCCGCCCCACCGCTCCCCCGCGAACAGCGCGCGGAGCGCCCGAACGGTTTCCTCCAGGATCGCGACCCGGTCGGCCACCGAGGCGAACGGGATGCCGAACGCCTCGTGCTCGGGGCGGGACACGGAGTCACCCGCCCCGAGCCCCAGGATCGCCCGGCCGCCGCTCATCTGATCGAGCGCGGCGGCCTGCTTCGCGAGGACGCCCACGGGCCGCAGCGAAGCCCTCGATACCAGCGTCCCGACGTGGAGCCCCGGATGGAGCGCCGCGACCGCGGCGAGGATCGCGAACGGCTCGAGCGCGGGCCGGCCCGGCGCCCCCGGCGGGAAGAGGTGGTCGGGCGCGAACACGCCGTCGTAGCCGGCGGCGGCCGCTCGCGCGGCCGCGTGGATCGGGCGGCCGGTGTCCGCCGTGAACATCGGGAGGCTGATCCCCAGCTTCACGCCTCCACCGCCCCGGCCGCCAGGAGCGCGGCGCCGATCGCGCCGGCGTCGTTCCCCAGCGCTGCGGGGACGATCGGCACCGGCGGTCGCACGTCGGCCCCCTCCACCGCGTCGAGGAAGGCGTCGCGCGCGGGGCCGAGCAGGAGGTCGCCGGCGTCGGCGACGCCGCCTCCCACCACGACGATCTCGGGATCGAGGACGTTGACCAGTCCCGCGATCCCGTCCCCGAGCCGCCGGGCGACCTCGGCGAGGATCGCGGCGGCGACCTCGTCTCCCGCACGGGCGGCCTCCGTGACGAGCTCGCCCGTGACCCGGCCGGGATCGTTGGCGGCCATCCGCGCGACCCCGGACCCGGCGTGCTCGGTGACCGCCCGGCGCCCCGCGCGCGCGATGGCAGCGCCGCTCGCCACCTGCTCCCAGCAACCGTGGTTGCCGCAGCCGCAGCGAGGCCCGCCGGGCTCCACGATCACGTGGCCGATCTCTCCCGCCAGGCCGTGCGCGCCGCGCACCAGGCGGCCCGCCGAGACGATCCCTCCCCCGATGCCGGTGCCGACGCCCACGAAGAGCGAGTCCGCGTGCCCCCGGGAAGCCCCGAGGCGGCTCTCCGCCCAGGCCGCCGCCGTCGCGTCGTTGTCGACGGTCACCGGCAGCCCGAATCGCTCGGCTAGCCCCTCCCCCAGCCGCACGTCGCGCCACGTGAGGTTCGGCGTCGACAGCAAGACGCCCGACCGAACATCGACGAGGCCGGCCATCCCGACCCCGATCGCGGTCACCGTGTCGTCGAGGACCGTCGTGACCGCCGCCTCGATCGCGGGCAGCGCGGCGGCCTGATCGGTCGACGGCGTCGCGATCTCGGTGGCCGCCTCGACCCCGCCGCCGACCGTGACGCGGAGCGCGGCGATCTTCGTGCCGCCGATGTCGACGCCGACGGCGCTCCGATCGCTCCGATCGCTCACTCGATGTCGATGCGGGTGAGCGTCGGCGCCTTCTCCTTGCCGCCGGTCTCGTCGGCCCGCGCGCCGAGCACCGCGGACATCGCGAGGAGGAACTCCCGTCCCGCGTTGAGCAGGTGCTCGATCGCCTCGGGCTTGAGCGGCTGCACCGCGGTCACGGCGAGGCAGATCGGGCAGAACCCCACGGTGCAGACCTGGCCGTCGTGGGCCGTGGACTCCGGCCCGGTCGGATCCGTGGCCCGTGGTCGGCTCCGCTTCGCGGCCTCGGCCATGTCAGCTCCTTTCCGCCGGGCGGGGTTCCCGCCCGAACAGGATCTCGAGATGATCGCCGGCGAAGTTGGCTTCGCGGACCGTCATCCGCTTCAGGGTCTGCGGCAGGATCAAGTTCCGTTTGTAGGCCCCGACGCGGACGAACAGCTCCTCGCCCCGCCGATGGATGTCCATGTCGTCGCGGGTGGCGAACGGGAGACGCATCGTCAGGACGTAGCCGGTGCCGCGCTTCCGCACGCGGATCGGCTCGTCCCGGTAGAGGATGTCCGCCGCGTCGCGCTCGCCGTAGACCTCGTCGCCCATCTCCTCGAGCAGCGCCACGCCGACCATCTCGCGGTCGAAGAGCCGCGCGGCCAGGATCGGGACGGGTTCGAACGACTCGTGCACGGTGGCGAGGTGCTCGGCCTGGATGTCCTTCCACTTCCCGAAGTAGGGATCCGTCACGTCCGGCGGCAGCACCCGGTTCACGACGACGGCGTCGACCCGGTAGCCGAACAGGCCGAGGTACGTGTAGGTCCTCCTCGCCTCGGCGATCACCATCTTCTCGGGGTTGACGACGAGCCGAACGGTCGAGGTCTCTTCATCGGTCAGGATCTTCTTCACCGCGTCGAGGTTGCGATGGAGCCGCTCGACCGCGTCGAACACCCGGTCGCCCGCGATCGGCAGGCTCGTCACCCGCGAGACGAGTGGACGGACCGTCTTCACGATGCGCCGCTCCACGGGGAAGATCCGTTCGATGTACCACTGCATCACGTCGGGGAGCGAGAGGAGGCGGAGCGTCTCGGCGGTCGGCGCGCAGTCGACGATCAGCACGTCGTAGCTCCCGCTCTCGACATGGGTCTTCACGTCGATCAGGGCGAAGATCTCGTCCAGACCGGGGAGGACGGTCAGCTCCTCCGCCTGGATCGTCTCGGTGCCCGCCCAGTTCATCAGCTGGATCATGTAGTCCTGGATCTCGCGCCAGTTGTCCTCGAGCCGTTCCTGGGCATCGATCTGCTGGGCCCAGAGACGATCGGAGATCTGCGTCGGCTGCGATCCGATCGGTTCCTCGAAGCAGTCACCGAGCGAATGCGCCGGGTCGGTCGACATCACGAGCGTTCGGAGTCCGGCGGCGGCCGACCGAACGGCCGTGGCAGCCGCGATGGTGGTCTTGCCAACGCCGCCCTTGCCCGTGAACAGGAGGACCCGCATCCGGCCAGCTTACGTGGCGAAGCGCTAGCCCATCTCGACGCGCCGCTTGAGTCGCTCGAGGGCGTTCTCGATCACGCGCTTCGCGCCCTCGGTGCGCACGAATCCCGGCACCAGGACGCCGATCTCGACGGCCAGGCGGTAGGTCACCTTCGTCTCGGCGTCGGAGATCTCGTTGAGGAGGTACTCCCCGCGGATGTCGCGGATCGCGCCGCGCGCCTCCTTGGTGACCCACGACAGTCCCGTGTCGCCGGGCGCGTACCGGTACGAGAGCGTGTAGGTCGCCTTCCCGAGGACCGGGACGTCCACCTCGAAGGCCACCTCGGTCGCGCGACCTCCCTCGCCGCGCTGGCGGACCTCGGCGACCCGCACCTCGGCCCACTCCGGGTAGGCCTCGTAGTCCTCGAGGACCTCCATCACGTCCTCGAGGGGCGCATCGATCACGATCGACCCTTCGGCATGCTCCATCGCGACGAGCATCCTAGTCGGGCGCGGTCTCAGCGGCTGTTGACCGTCACCACCGACATGGCGAGCAACGCGACGGAGACCATGATCAAGGCGACGGTCGCCCATAGCAACACCCGCGCGGAGACGAGGGGGGCGCCCCCGTCGGCGATCCGATAGGCCTCGACCGCCGAGCCCAGGTAGATCGCGAGCGCCGATCCGAGGAGCAGGACGACCACGCCGAAGACCGACGCGTTCGAGACCCCCGAGAGCACGATCACCAAGGCGAGGCCGAACGTGAGCACGAACAGCGTGCCTCGGGCGATCCCGTCCGGGGCGCGACCCGCCTTCGCGTGACCGATGCCGGGGAAGGTGAGGGACCACAGGAAGGCGTCGCGCGGGGTCACCGTCGGCCCGGCCTCCTCCCCCCGGAAGAGCTGTCCGAACGAGGTCCCGCAGACGCTGCACAGATCGAGCTCGATGGGGGTGCGGGCGCCGCATGTGGGACAGGGCCAGGTCGCGGCCTCGCTGGCGCCGGTGGCGGGCGCGAGCCGGGCGGCCGCGGGCGGAGCGGGATCGGGGTCGGGGTCGGTCCGGCGAAGCGACGTGAAGCATTGGCCGCACCAGTCGGCGTCCGCGCTCACGAGGGCCGAGCAGTTGGGACAGCGAGGCTCGTCCACACCGCCAGCGTACGTCGGGCTCGGTCCGATCCGCGGAAGCGCGCTCAGGCGTTCGCGGCGTCCCGGAGCCAACCGGCCAGGCGTTCCGCGACGCGATGCCACGTGTGCTCCTGCTCGACGCGAGCGCGCCCCGCCTTGCCGAGGCGGCCCGCGTACGCCGGGTCCTCGAGGAGGGTCGCGACGGCGTCGGCGACGGCGTCGACCTCCGCGCCGTCCACGAGCAGTCCGGTCTCGCCGTGGACCAGCGCCTCCCGGGAGCCGCCGGAGTCCCCGACCACCACCGGTCGACCACAGGCGGCCGCCTCGAGGAAGACGTTGCCCCAGCCCTCCACCTCGAGGCCGCCCAGCCGCGTCCGGCACGGCATCGCGAAGACGTCTCCCACCGCGTAGTAGCGAGGCAGCTCCTCTTCCGTTACCTCCCCCACGAAGGTGACGGATCGGTTCGGCGCACGCTCGGCCAGGCTGCGCAGCGACGACCCGTACGGGCCCGATCCGACGATCAGCAGACCCGCCTCGGGCACGCGGCGCTGGATCGAGCGCATCGCCCTGATCAGCACGTCCTGGCCCTTCCGCGGCACCAATCGGCTCACGCACACGACCAGCGGTCGGTCGCCGAGCCCGTGACGGTCGCGGATCTCGGCGGTGGGCAGGTCGGGCCGGAACCGCTCCACGTCCGCGCCCGGATGCAGCACGGACACGGGCACGTCGCGCGGGACGGCCGTGCGAACCCGCCGGGAGATGAACTCGCTGCATCCCGCGACGTGCGAGGCGTGCGCCGTCATCCGCCGCATGACCGTGTGGGCGACCGGGACCGTCGACATCCAGTAGTCGAATCCGTGGGCGAGGACCACCGACGGCGTCCCTCGCGACGCGAGCCCGGGCCCGAGCAACGCCAGTGGGAAGGCGTCGCCGAACAGCGCCACCTCGGCACCGAACCGCGCGACCTCGGCCTCGACGCGACGAGCGACGCCCGGCGACGGCCACACGAATCGGCCCTGTTCGCGAACGACGCGGAAGGGAGCGGCCTCGTCGTGCGCCTCGGCTCCCTCGCACGAGGGAGCGACGACCGAGATCCGGTCGGGGGGCAGCACGCGGCAGAGCGAGTCGAGCGTTCGCTGGATCCCTCCTACCCTGGGAGGGAAGTCGTTCGTGACGAGGAGGGTTCTGGGGATCTCCACCGGTCGCTATCCTCCCAGAGCACACTCACGGAGGGAGGGACCACACACGGGATCGAGGCAGCTCGAGGCGCTCGACCACGATACCGCGTGGGCCGTGCTTCCGGGATGGCGGGTCGTGGCCGTCCGCGGGGCCGACGCGCGACCGTGGCTGCAGGACCTGGTCACCGCCGACGTCAGCGGCCTGGCCGATCGTCGGTCCCGGCGATCGCTGGTCCTGTCCCCCACCGGCCGGATCCGCGCCGACTTCCATGTCGCCGCGGTCGACGGCTCCTTCCTCCTGCTCCAGTCGCCGGAGCAGCCGGAGACGGTGGACGCGATCCTCGATCGGTACGTGCTGTCCTCCGACGTCGAGCTGCAGGATCGCACCGATCGCTCGGTGGTCATCGCCGTCCTCGAC
>JBOGVD010000062.1:0-11996 GCA_050696355.1 Actinomycetota bacterium | reverse complement strand
TCCGGATGCGCCCAGACGCCGAGGATCGTCCCGAGCTCGGCCACGTCGATCATGCGGACGGATGCTAGCCGGGCACCGGATGAACGGCTAGGGCGGTCCCGCTAGGGGCTCGCGGTGCGTATCCGCTCACGGATCCGCTCCGCCAATCCCTCCGGGAGCACTTCGCCGCGACACTTCGTGGCGATCAGAACCTTCATATGCTTCTTGAACTCGGCGTGGTCGTTGCAGTCGGTGCACCCCGCGAGATGGGCCTCCACCTTCACGGTGAGCTCCCGGAGGCACTCGCCGTCCACGTAGCGCTCGACCTCGCGCAACGTCTCGCTGCACCCCATGTCGCCCTGCTCACCCATCGACGAGTCCTCGGTCCTTGGCCACGCCGTACAACGCGCGTTCCAAGGCTTTCCTTCCCCGATGCAGCCGTGACATCACCGTTCCGATCGGCACGTCCGTGATCTCCGCGATCTCCTTGTAGGAGAAGCCTTCCACATCGGCCAGCACCACCGCCATCCGGAAGTTCTCCGGGATCGACTCGAGGGCCGCCTTCACGTCCGCGTCCGGGATCCGCTCCAACACGTCCTCTTCGGCCGAACGCTCCACGCTCTGGGCACCGATCCGGTCGAACAGGAACCACTCGTCGATGTCGTCGGGACCCTCGACGGTCTTCGGCTCGCGCTGCCGCTTCCGGTAGGTGTTGATGAACGAGTTCGTGAGGATGCGGTACAGCCAGGCCTTCAGGTTCGTGCCCTCCTGGAAGGACGCGAATCCGCGGTAGGCCCGAAGCGTGGTGTCCTGAAGCAGGTCCTCTGCGTCGGCGGGGTTCCTGGTCATCCGGAGCGCGGCCCCGTACAGCCCGGGCAGCAGCGGCAGCGCGTCCCGTTCGAACCGCTCCAGGAGATCCTGGTCGGCCGGCGCCGGCACCCTGCTCGCGTTCGCCATCGAGCACCCAGTATCCCTGCTCCGGCCGACGCCGGCGGCGGTCGGTCGTCACAACTACCGACCGGTGGGAAGATTGGCCCATGCCCGAGCAAGATCGGAATCCCTTCGGACGCCGTCCTCCACCCGGCTCGGCGCAGCCGCGGCCGCGGTCGGCCCTGCTGGTGGTGCTCCTGGTCGCCGGAGCGCTGTTCGTCTTCAACTCGTTCCTGACCCAGGCAGGGGTGCAGGAGATGTCCTTCTCCGAGTTCCGATCGGCCGTGGACGAAGGCAACCTCTCGAAGGATGAGCCGGTGACGATCACGACCACGAACGTCACGGGCGTCGTGGGCACCGGCGAGGGCGCGCAGACGTTCGTCGCGACCATCCCCCCGGGCTACGACCCCACCCGGCTGGTCGACCAGCTCTCGGATCAGGGCTACGAGGTCGACGGGACGCAGCCGAACGCGCTCACCGGCTTCATCGTTCAGACCGTCCTGTTCATCGCGCTGTTCGGGGGCCTCTACTACTTCCTGTTCCGGCGGATCGGCGGAGGCGCGTCGTCCGCGCTCAACCTCGGACGGAACAAGGTCAAGATCTACGACCGCAAGGAGATGAAGACCTCCTTCGTGGACGTCGCCGGCGTCGACGAGGCGAAGGAGGAGCTCCGCGAGATCGTCGACTTCCTGAAGAACCCGAAGAAGTACCAGCGCCTCGGCGGTCGTATCCCCAAGGGGGTCCTGTTGCTGGGCCCCCCCGGCTGCGGCAAGACGCTGCTCGCCCGAGCCGTGGCGGGCGAGGCGAACGTCCCGTTCTTCTTCATGTCGGGATCGGAGTTCGTCGAGATGTTCGTCGGGCTGGGCGCCGCCCGGGTCCGGGAGCTGTTCCAGCAGGCGAAGGAGAAGGCACCGGCCCTGGTCTTCCTCGACGAGATCGACACGATCGGGAAGGGCCGAGCGGGGCCGATGAGCGGAAGCTTCGGCGGGCACGACGAGCGTGAGCAGACCCTGAACCAGCTCCTCGTCGAGATGGACGGCTTCGACGCGTCCAAGGGCGTGATCATCATGGCGGCGACCAACCGGCCGGACGTGCTGGATCCCGCGTTGATCCGCCCCGGCCGGTTCGACCGGCAGGTCGTCGTCGACCCCCCCGACCTCAACGGGCGGGAGGAGATCCTGCGCGTGCACGCCCGCGGAGTGGCGCTGGACACGACCGTCGACCTGCGGACGATCGCCGCCAGGACTCCCGGGTTCACAGGCGCGGACCTCGAGAACGTCGTGAACGAAGCCGCGTTGCTCGCCGCGCGCCGCGAGAAGAACGCCGTGACGATGGAGGAGCTCGAGGAGGCGATCGACCGAGCGACCGCGGGGCTCGAACGCAAGTCTCGGGTGGTCTCCGACAAGCAGAAGGAACGCGTGGCGGTCCACGAGATGGGGCACGCGCTCGTCGCCCTGCACTGCGACGAGATCGACCCGCTCCATCGGGTCACGATCATCCCGCGAGGTGCCGCAGCGCTCGGCATCACGATGACACGTCCGCTGGAGGACCGGTACGTCGTGACCGAGCCGCAGCTGAAGGACCAGATGGCGTTCGCGATGGGCGGCCAGGCCGCAGAGGAGATCTACTTCCACGGCGTGATCTCGACGGGCGCGCAGAACGACCTCGAGAAGGCGACGGACCTCGCCCGCGCGATGGTGTCGCAGTTCGGGATGAGCGACGCCGTCGGGCCCGTCTCCCTCGGCCGCGACGATCCCAACGCCTGGATGCCCGGCTCGGTCCCGAAGGTGAGCGCGCACACGTCGGAGCTGATCGACAAGGAGGTGCGGCGGCTCCTCGACGAGGCCCATGTCCGCGCCGAGAAGATCTTGAACGAGAACCGGGAGCTCCTGAACGAGCTGTCGGCGTTGCTGATCGCCACCGAGGTGATCGACGGGGACGAGCTGAAGGCCTACGTCGAGGGGCGCAAGGAGATCCCCGATCCGGCGACCGTCCGGCCGACCCCGCCGCCCGAACGCTCCACCGAGCCGGAGACCGTACCGGCGGAGCCGGGCGTCGGGGTGCGGGCGATCTCGCTCCCACCCGCTCCGCCCATGCCCGCCACCGACTGACTACGAGCCGCGCTCCTCGTGGTCGTGGTCGTCCTCGTGGTGATGCGGCCGCTCGTCCTCGGGGAGCGGATCCACGAGGAGGTCCCAGCGGTCACGGAACCGGTCGAGGAACCGATAGAAGTTCTTCTTCGACCATCGCGCCCGATCCGCGGGCGGCGTCTCGAACCACATCCGATGCTCGTGCTTGTCCACGGGCACGTCGACCACGGTGGCGCGCCGATCGAGATCCTTGACCCGGAAGGAGAACTCGATGTCGGCGGTCCGGTACCAGCGGAACTTCTCGTCGAACAGCCCCGCGGCGAGGAGCGTCTCCCTCCGCACCGCCATCAGGTAGCCCTCGATCGCATCCACGTCGCCGGCGCGCGCCTCGTCGAAGTGCCGGAGGTCGTGCGTGACGATCCCGAACGGACCGCAGACGCCGACGGCGGGGTCCGCCAGCGCCTCCTCCAGGGGCCCGAAGACGTCACCGGTCGGCTCGACGGAGCCATCGACCATCAGCACCGTCCGGCCGCGGGTGCGCTTGATGCCGGCGTTCCGCGCCGCTCCCCACCCGGTCCCCTCCTCCAGCCACACGACCTCGAGTCCGCCGCTCCACGTCGCGGGCTCCCGCTCGGTGACGTCCGCCACCACGTATTGCACCGATCGGCCGCCCTCGTGGGCCCGGAACGCGGCGACCGCGCGCTCGATGTCCTCATGCCAGCCCTCGCAGACCCAGTGCACGGTCGCATCCACGTCCGGCTCGTCCTCGAGCCTGGACGGCACGTCGGCCGCGCGCCGACGCGCGGTCGGCTCCGCCTCCTCGGCCCCCACCGGCTCCAGCCGGTAGCCGCCGGGCTCGTCGACCACGGTCCAGCCGGCGGCGGCGATCCGGTCACGGAGCGCGTCTGCCGCCGCGAAGTCGCGGGAGGCCCTCGCGCCTGCGCGCTCCTCCGCCAGCCGGACGACGGCATCGGGCGCCTCAGCCACGCTCGTTCCGCCCGATGAAGTCCAGGACCGCGGCATCGGCCGCCTCGGGCTGCTCGGAGTGATAAAGGTGCCCGGCGCCCTCGAGCAGCACCAGCTCGGCGCCCGGGATCCGCTCCGCGAGGAGCTTCGCGTTCTCGACGGGGATCGCCTGATCCTCCGTGCCGTGCAGGATCAACGTCGGGACGCGCAGCCCCGGCAGGCGCTCGAAGCTGTCGAAGCCCTGCATCGCCTCCCATTGTCTCCGTCCACCCTCCGGATGTTTCGGCTGTGCGGCGCCGATCCGGAGATCTTCCGCCACGTGCTCGGGGTGGCGATACGGGAACCCGGGCGCGTACATCGACCGCCAGGCTTCCCCCTTGGGCACCTTCGCGGTCGCCCCTCGCAGCACCCGCGACGGCCCCGCGTGCGTGCAGCCGAGGATCAGCGTGCGGACGTGCTCCGGCCTCGTGAGGGCCATCTCCTGCGCCACCATCCCGCCGAAGGACTGCCCGTAGGCGTGGACGCGGTCGATGGAGAGCGCGTCGAGCAGCGCGAGGGTGTCCTCGACGAACGTCTCCATCGTCGCCGGCCCCGGGGGGTCATCGCTGTTCCCGTTGCCGCGGAAGTCGTAGGCGATCACCCGGAGCTCGGTCGCGAGAACCGGGATGTTCCGGCGCCAACCGGGGATGTCCCCGCCCATCCCCTCGAGCAGGATGAGCGGCGGTGCGTCGGACCTCCCGTGGAGCTCGTGGTAGAGACGCACGCCGTCCGGACGCAACAGGACCGGCATCGGCCGGCGCGACCTACGCGGTCGCGGCTTGCGTGGCGGCGCGGAGCCTGCCGGCCATCGATTCGAGCGTCTTGACCGCGATCGATGGGTGTTCCTGGAGGAGCCCGCGGAAGACCCACTCGGTCAGCCCGAGGAGCCGGATGTCCGAACGGGCCGTGACCGTCGCCGATCGCGGTCCGCCGTCGAGCAGCGCGATCTCGCCGAAGAAGTCGCCGCGTCGGAGGATCGCCATCCGCTTGCCGCCGATCGTGACCTCGGCCTCACCCTCGACGATCAGGAACAGGCCGACGCCGGGATCCCCCTCGGTCGCGATCACGGTGCCTTCCTTGTGGTTGACCTCCTTCACGACGCCCGCGATGGCGCGCAGCTCACGGGTCGAACAGGCAGAGAACAAGGGCACCTGCCGCAGCCATTCGATCATGACGGTGCTTCCAGCCATCGCACGCTCCTCCGGTCCGGCGCCGGAGCATCGTACTCCAACTCGAGGAGGGCCTCGCTGGAGGGCTCAGCGCCACATCTGCTCGTCGTCGACCGGGGCGAGCGGGGCGCGCGGCACAGCGGTCACCCGGCGCGCGTCATCTGCTCGATCGAGCCGGCGATTCCGGAAGATCGTCCAGGCGGCCAGCCCCAGCGCGACGAACCAGAGCATCAAGCCGAACGTGCGTACGGTCCCGGCGATCGAGTCGGCGAGGTAGACCTTGTCGAAGAACCCCTCGCCGAGGATCCGTTCCCAGTCACCGGCCGCATCGGGTCCGGTGGCGCCGAGGAGGGCCAGCTGCCCGTCGTCGGCGTCGGCGATGTAGGTGGCGGCACTCGCCAGGGCGCTCGCCGCCCAGCCCCAGCAGACGGCCGTCGACACGGGGTCACGCCTGCGCAGGAGGAAGAAGACGCCCACCGAGAGCGGGAACAGCACCTCGAAGCCGGACCCCATGATCAGCATCGTGAGCTCTCCGAACGGCCGGAAGAGCACGTGGCCGGTCTCATGCACCGCGATGTTGAGGTACACGAAGATCGGCGTCTGGTCGTTCTCCACGAGCGCGAACCAGCCCCAGACGGCGATCAGGAGCGACGCGCCCACCGCCTTGTAGACGTCGAGACGCCGTTGGATGTCATCAGGGAGCGGCAGCGGTGCGTGCGTGTCCATCTCCCCTGTCATCGGCACCGATGGTCCTTGAGATGAAGGACGCGCCTGCGGCGCCCCTCTCGGGTACGGCCTTCCCGGTACCGAGGGTGTTCAATCGACCCCGCCTCCGTTCCCTCCGAAGTAGCGATGATCGAACCCTCGAAGGCTTGCAGGCGTTGGGCCGCGAGGCATGGGTCGGATGACCCTCGTCGGGATGGGACCCTCCTAGCCGGGTCTCGATATGCACCTGCGAGTCGCGCGTGTCAGGAGACATGCTGACATGGCGCATCCGTCCGTTCTCTCGCTCGCCGCTCAAACCCCACGTATCCTCCTCCCGTGACGGACACTTCGGAGCTGCTGGCGTTCGCGGAAGACCCCGCCGCCTACGTGGCGATCGGGCGGAACGAGGAGCGCATCAGGACCGACAGAGCCGTCGTCACGTTCGAACCGGGCGATCATTTCTGGTCGACGACGGTGACTCGAGTTCGGTTCGCCGACCGCGACGTTGCGGCCGAGCTGAGCGAACTTCGGTCCATCATGCGGTCTCGCGGGCGCCGCGCCGCCGCATGGGCGATCGGACCGTCCGCGACCCCTGGCGACGTCGTGCAACAGCTCATCGGGCTCGGCCTGGAGAGGGAAGCGGGGACCGTGTCGTCGATCCTGGTCCTCACCCACGAGCCCAACGTTCGGCCGTCGGCGTTCGAGGTCCGTCCCGTGACGACCTTCGAGGATCACGTCGCCGCCATCAAGGTAGCCAACGAAGGATTCTCGTTCTCCGCTCATGACGCCGATGACGAACTTCACCGCGCCCGCGAGACGTTCGAGGCCGACCGAGGAGATGAGCACACGGCGAGGCTCCTCGCGCTGGATCGTGGACGACCCGTCGCGACCGGCCGTGCGTGGTTCGCTCTCCAAGGCGTGTACCTCGGGGGCGGGACGACGATCCCGTCGCACCGCCAGCGCGGGGCGATGGGCAGCCTCGTCAGGGCGGCGTGGCTGGACGCGGTACGTCGTGGGACGCCAGCGCTCGTTACCTCCGGA
The DNA here is from genome assembly GCA_050696355.1 of Actinomycetota bacterium. Lineage (GTDB taxonomy): Bacteria > Actinomycetota > UBA4738 > UBA4738 > HRBIN12 > JAJNBA01. The sequence goes on along the minus strand of JBOGVD010000062.1, from coordinate 5,077 downwards.
GGCGACATGTCGACATCACCGCTGAAGCGTCTCGGGTTCCGAACCCTAGGCAAGATCGAGCGCCTGATCGACCGCTTCGACCACCACGAAGGCAGATAGCGCACGGTGAGGACACCTAGCCACGTCGGGAGTCGGCGACCTCGTGCGGAAGGCCTGGGTCAGACCGGCCGAGGGAAGGGTGCGAGCACCTTCAGCTTCGCGCCCCACCCGCCGACCGCATCGAGCGCGTTGGCGATCGACAGGGTCGAAGGCAGCCCAGCCGCCACGTAAGGATCCGGCCTCCCGAAGGCGGTCCGGTCCTGCGGAGCTTCGTAAGTCAACGTCCAGTTGTGCGAGCCGTTGAAGCCCACGAGGGCACCGTGGACCGCGAGCCCTTTCAGGATCGCCTTCTGGTACGTCGGGATGTTCAACGCCTCGACCTCGGCGACCGACATGTCCACGAATACGATGTTGCCCATCGACAGCCTCGTCGTCGGGTCGTTGATCGGATCGCACGTGACCCCCTTGGTGCCCGAGAGGTCGTACGGAGGGACGTTGTGACCCGACAGGCACCTCGCGTGCATCCCCACCGTGTGCCGGACGAACCCTGCGGCGAGTTCCTCCGGCCGGATCGGCTCCAAGCCGGTGGGCGGCTCCTCGATGTTGTGGAACCCCGGCCCATCCGTTTCGAGTCGGTACGAACGCCATGCGTGGATCACCCGAGCGGTGTCGTCCACGAACGCGCGCTGGAAGTGGTACGTGTAGCCATCGGTCTGCTCGACCAGCCGGAACACGCCGTCGGATCCGCTCGAGGTCTCGACCCCGACCGGGCAGTGCACGAGGAGCCCGTTGATCTCCTGCGCGAACGGCGCGGTCGTCCCCGATATGACGATCTCGTACACCGGGTCCTGCGCCCGCGCGAAGTAGAACGGGAACCCCCACTTCGATCGCACGTCCGCCGTGATGTCCCTGGGAGGCCCATCGGACATGAGCGTCCGGATCATCACGGCGGAGTTGGAGTCCACCTTCGACGTGTCCAGCGGCGTGTTCCACACGCTCGTGTCGGAGAACAGGTGCCAGTCCAGTCCGGGCCAGCTGTCGATGCTGTACATGCCTCCATCAGGGATCGGCGACGGACTGGGGGTTGGCGCAGGCGGGGTCGCGCTCGGGGTCAAGCTCGGCGTCGGCGTCTCGCTCGGCCTAGGAGGACGCCGGTCCGGCCCGCTCCATCGACGCAGCGCCAGGTAGACGCCCCCGACCGCCAGCGCGCTCAGGAACACCCTCCGAGACAAGCCTCTAGGCATGACAGCCGGTGCTGCCAGAGTCAGCGACCGTACCGGTCCCTCCCGCAGCGCGGAGGAACTTCCACGAGCAGCCGTTGGGCCCGAACGTCATGTAAGGCCCCATTCTCGCGCAGTGACGACGCACGAGGGGCACCGGATTTGGAGGGCCCTTGTCTACCCACTCGTAGAGCGACGAGGCTAGGAAACGGGAAGGCACGACACTGGCACATCCACCGTGGGACTCCTTGCTGGAGGACGTTCGGGTCTATGGCTCCCTGCCTAAACCAGAGCGGAGAGACATCCACCGGGAATGTCGTTTGCCACGAAGAGGGCTAGGACGAGGCCACTAGGAAGCGGTGAGCGGCGAGAGCGGCTCGCGTCCGGTTCGCGACGCCGAGCGCCTCCAGGGCATTGCCGAGGTGGGTCTTCGCGGTCCCGAGCCAGCAGCGATCGTTGCGTTCGGCTTGCCCTTGGCCCAAGCCGGGCGACGCTCCTGAGGCTTGAGTTGCGGGCAGCCTTTGAATCAAGAGCGGCGCCAACGGCGCTGCCACCATCGCTTCTCCATCCCCATGCGGGCGCCCATCTGCCTTCTCCGCAGGTGACTCGCTTGACGATGCTCCTTCCAGCGGCTCAGTGGCCACAGGAGCAGGGTCAGGAGTCAAAACGAAGCGAGCATTGCGAATCCGCCAACGGAGAGAGACGACCAGAACGCTACGAAAACGACGACGATGGTGAGAGTTCCACCCTCCCACCAGTCGGTGATCAGGTCGAACGTCCGCCCAAATGCCGACAAGCCGATGAGTAAGGCTGGCACGAGGGCCGCCATGTTCCACGCATCAGGGATCTGTCTCCAATGAGGCTCGGGCTTGGGAAGCTCCTCATCATCTCGGTGAACTCCCATCAGCTCGCTCACTCTAGGCCGTGCTGCCCACGACAAGGGCGGACATCTCGGCAGCCTCCCACACATGCAAGGGAGCGAGGGCCCTGATCGCTCGCAGCAGCAGCAGCCGGACAACCTCGTCGGTGTCGGCCATCGCGATCAGCGTGGCGAGGCCAGCCGAGGCAGGCCGCGCCGTGAGTGCACGAAGGACCGGCGTGCGGTCGGGAGCCTCAAGGATCCGGCGAAGTTCCTCGAGTGGCCGAGCGCCGCCAGGTGGGTCCGCACGCCCGCGTCTTCGTCGAACGGATCAGCCATGCAACGCGAACTATCCGCACGCGCTCATCTGGTCGAGGTCGAGCCTGTTTCTCTTGGACCCAAGTCTCGGCCGAGGCTGCGAAGCAACTCTTCGGATAGAATTTCTGGATTCCCACCATCGCGCTATTGATGACGGCGTCGATGCTGGGGTCCTCCAACGCAAGCGCCACGAGGTAAAGAGCCGCCGCGTGTTCGGCGAGGACCTTGTCCCCACCCGCCTGAGGGCCGAATTCGGCCGCACACTCATAGGTTTCCGCGATGACACCGGGCCACCTGATGGCGGCGTCGTAGGCGCGGTCGATGGCCCGTTCACTCGGACTGTCTCCCGTTACGCCATCCACAGGATCGAGGTCAGGCGACCGGGCAGCATGGGCAGAGATGACATCCCGACACTCCCTCTCCGACGAGGGAACATGATCACTTCCCACGATTGAACGGGCAACCATTAGGGCAGACGGACCGTAGGAGATAGCTGCGGATTCGCGGAGACTACGAGACTGCATCTCCTAGAGACACGGTCACGGTCCACTCATTCGACTCCACCTCAGCCAGGCTGTACTCGACCTCGCCTCCACGGGAGACCTCGACCCGATAGAACTCGGCGTCCGGCACCCCGTGGATGGCAAACGGGTAGACACAGCCGCCGGAGACGCCCTCACCAGCCCCGAGGCTCCCCGTAGCGATGGTGCTCCCGGACTCGCTACGGATGGTCACCGTGGTGCCGGGGCCGATGTCGTCGTCGCCGCCGGAGCCTTGGCAGTCGCTCCGAGGCAGCGAGAAGCTGCCCTCGACCCTGTGGCCACCGACCAGGAGCAGTACCCCGGCAACGATCGCGACACCAAGTATCGCTCCACCGGCCAGCCAAGGCCCCAAGTTCCTCCTTCGCTCCACGGACGTCGTGACAGGTCCTGCGGGCGGCTCCGTAGGAGTCGATTCGGCCACAGCCGCCTCACGCCGGGATGATGGGCATGGGACCGCGCGTCAGCGCCAGGCGATGGCACCTCACAAGAGGAATGGCCCGCCACGAGCGGGACGACCACTCAACCAGTCCACGAAGGGGTCTTGCTTCCCCGATGACCGCGACGCCTGCCACGCCTGCACCAGGAACAGCAGAGTGAGGAAGGCGACGTTGAACGCAAGCAGCGCCTGGACCCAGGGGTCCTCGAACCCCCGGAAGCACGACCCATAACAGGTCGGAGCCGCCTCCGCGTGGATCCAGAGGATCAGCAGCGTCCCGACGACGACGGTGCCGAACGCCAGGACCAGCGCCGCGGGGTATCGACCCAGCGGGGCGTGGGTTCCCAAGGCGAGCCCGGCGAGCCCGAACCCGACCAGGCCGACGCTCCCCAGGATGACCGCGCCGTGCACGAGGTTTCGAGGTGGTCGCCTCCGTAGAGCCTGGACAGGAGGTAGCGAGGAAAGAAAACACCGAGGAGCCGACCAACGCCGCCCCCGCCGCGCGCGCCCCGCCGACGAGAAGGACTGCTCCCACGATCAGGCAGCCGTACACCCACTGAACCAGGAGATCCTGAGGACTACCGGGCATCAGTCGGATGGAAGCACGAGCATGCGCCCCTGAGCAACGGCCGCTACAGAACCGCCACGAACGTCTGCGGCCACCCGCACAGCTTGCAGGTCCGGTGGAACGTCTCTCAGTTCGGCCAGTGCTCGCCGAAAGAGAAAAATGGGTCGAAGGGATTCGTTGGGCGCGGCGCGGCAGCGTGTTCGTCGTCACCCCACGCTCTGCTCGGCGTAGTGCGGACCTGCCAAGCGCAATCGCAGGGGGCCCCAGCCGGCGAGCGGTGTCTACATCGACAGGTAGGGCGTGAAAAGACGGACCTCGCCGCCGGCCATCTTCGCTCGGAGCTCTGCGCTCGGCTCACCGAGGAGCTCGCCTTCGACGGAGCCCGTCGCAACGACTGCCTCCATGAGGTCGCCGCCGATGTGCGCACCGTGCTCGATGAGCGCCTCGAAGTCCCGGTACCGCTCGAGGACGATGCACTCGGAATGGTCGTCGTTGAAGTAGACGTCGTATCGCAGCGTGCCGGTGTCCTGGGTCCGCACTATCTCCGTGCATCGAGCGGACAGGCGCTTGAACTCCTCGACCTTGCCCTCGTGGAACTTGAATCGAGCGATACCCACAAGCTCTCTCACGGCTCCGGCCTCCAGATTTCCGTGTTGCTGGCTGGGATCGACGCGCTCGGTTACCGGCGAGCGTCCTCCGATCAAGGTACAGGACCGCTGCCCGGGCAAATCGCCCGGCCGCGCGCAACGACGACAGTCGTCTCCCGGACCCTCGGCCACTCCAGTGCGAGCTTCACGACGAACCAGTACAGCCACGACAGCGACGCCGCCGCGACCGAGGCGGCCGAGATCGTGGGCCGAGCGATCGAGGGGCGCGCACCGTAGCGAGTGGGGAGATATCGGGGAAACGAGAATGGGTCGGAATCACCGGCCCTTTCGTTCGCGTTGGTAGACCTCGTCGCGGGGGCAGTGTCTGGTTCCAGGACATAGTGCACAGGTGTCTCGCGACATCGTTCACACCTCAGATCAGGAGGTGGATGGATGTCGCTGGCGAGGCTCGTGGTCACCGCGGTCACCCTGGAAGGCCGCTCGAAGT
>JBOGVD010000061.1:0-4878 GCA_050696355.1 Actinomycetota bacterium | reverse complement strand
CGTCGTAGCCCTGTGGGACGAGGACGGCCTCGAGCAAGCGGACGTTCTGAGGGACATCGTCCACGACGAGGATCGTGGCGTTGTCGGTCATCAGGTCCGTCCGCCGCAGTGTTGACGAACCGTCTCGATCAGATCGCGGACGTTCACCGGCTTGGACACGTAGCCGTCGAAGCCGGCCGCCAGGAATCGCTCACGGTCCCCCCGCATCGCCTGTGCGGTCAAGGCCAGGATCGGGATCGTCGCAGTACGCGCGTCCGCACGCAATCGATGGAGCGCTTGGACGCCGTCGAGGTCCGGGAGCTGGATGTCCATCAGCACGAGGTCCGGCGTGTGCTCGGATGCCATGTCGACCGCCTCGCCGGCCGTCGTCGCCTCGAGCGTTCGGAAGCCGGTCGCGACCAGGACGTCACGGAACAGCTTCATGTTCTTCTCGTTGTCTTCGACGACGAGGATCCGCTCGCCCGTCATGACGTGAACGACCTCGCGGGCAGCGCGAAGGTGAAGGTGCTCCCGCGACCGAGCTCGCTCTCGAGCCAGATCCGCCCACCGTGGAGCTCCACGAACCGCTTCGAGAGCGCCAGGCCCAGGCCGGTCCCTTCGTGCTGCTCGCCCCCCGTCTCGCTCTGCTGGAACTCCTCGAAGATCCGCTCCCGATCTTCGGGGGCGACCCCCGGGCCGGTGTCGGCGACGGAGACCCGCACCTCGCCGTTGGCCCGTGTCGCGCTGACGTCGACCTCTCCCCCGGCCGGTGTGAACTTCACCGCGTTCGAGAGCAGGTTGAAGATCACTTGCTTGATCCGGCGCTCGTCGCCGTCGACGACATCGACCTCAGAATCGGCGGCGAAGGCGACACGGACCCCATCCTCCGTCGCGCGCTCGCGCACCATCACCACGCCACGCTCGAGGGCGTCACGGAGGGAGAACGGGCGAACGTCGAGCTCGACCTGTCCGGCCTCGACCTTGGAGAGGTCGAGGACGTCGTTGATCAGCGAGAGGAGATGGTTCCCCGAGGAGATGATGTCTTCGAGGTACTCCGCCTGCTTCTCGTTGACCGAGCCGACCATCTCGTCGCGCAACACCTGCGAGAATCCGATGATCGCGTTCAGCGGCGTCCGGAGCTCGTGGGACATGTTGGCCAGGAACTCCGACTTGTGCCGACTCGCCGCCTCGAGCTCGGTGTAGAGGCGCCGCAGCTCGTCGTTCATCCGGTTGACGTTGGCGCCCAACGCGCCCAGCTCGTCTCGGTTCTCGACCTCCACCTGGCCCGCGAAGTCGCCGGACGCGGTCGCGGCGAGGCGATCGTCGATCCGCTGGATCGGCCGGATCAGCGACCACGACAGGACGAATCCCAGCAGCAGGGCAAGGACGAGCGCTCCCGCGGCGACGCCGATGAACAGGGCTCGGGAGCTCGCGTATGAGCTCGCGTTCCGAGCGATCAGCTGTCTGATCTCGTCCGTCGTCCGGTTCGCGAGCTCGGCAGCATCCTGATGGAGGTTGCTCGCGAGCTCTTCCGCGTCTGCTCGCAACGGCAGCATCTTGTCGATCGTCGCCTCGTCCTCTATCGCGATCGTTGGGCCCTCGTAGAGTGGGATGAGCCTCCGCTCGAGGAGCCTCCGAAGGCGATGGGCTGTGTTCTCGATCTCTTGCAGGACCACCTGGTCTTCCGGAGGCGGCGTGAAGCCAAGCTGATCCGCGGCCGTCTTCGACGCGACCCCGATCGCCGCGTCTACGGCGGACAGGTCTACCGCGAGTGAGTACGTCCCGCGTATCCCGGGAGGCGCCGCGCCTGGCCAGACCACGTTGAAGTCGTCGCCGACGTTCTGCGCCAGAACATCACGGAGGTGCTCGGAGGTCGCCTTGAGCCGGCTGTACTCGACGGCCCGTTCCTGGATCGCCCTGATGCTGGCGACGCGATCGTTCGAGTGCCCGAGCACCAGCTGCCCCAGCAGACCGACTGCGACCAGGAGCAGGGACGTACCGACGAACGCGATCAGCAGCTTCGTCCGAACCTTGACCGGCAGGCGAGCGACGGCCCGAACGAACGGGCCGTCGATCGGTCGCCGCCCATCCCCGGCCACCCGCGGCTCCTGCTGCTCGGCCAAGACCTCAGACTTCCAGGACCGTCGTCGCGCCGACGAAGTTCGTGATCAGCCACGTCCCCTCGATATGGGCGACATCGAAGTCGCCGGCCGTGGCCGACACGACCTCGCCGGTTTCGGCGTCGACGAAGTGGCACTCGAAGTGCAGCGTGCCCCGGTCGCCGTTGACCGTGATCTCCAACTTGTACGCCGGGTGATCCGAGATCCATTCGTTATCAGCCGCGAACGGCGCCGAATCCTCCAGCCAGAATCGTCGGATCTCTTCCACGCCCGATGCCGTCACCCCAGGACCCACCGTCATCGTCGCGTTGGGCGCCCACAGGCTCATCATCAGATCGATGTCCTGTTTCGTCGTGGCCTCGTGGAAGTCCTTCTCGATCTTGTCGATCTCCCACATGTCCTGGAACCGTCGGGCCTGGTCGCCGGACGAATCGGTGGTCGAACCGCCGCAGGCCACGAGCACGACCGAGAGGAGAAAAATCCCGAGCGCGCTTCCGATCACGAGCCTCCGCATTGCGTTCCCCTTCCGCTCAGGCCGTTGGGCCGTCGGTGCTCGGCGATGCTCACACCACCGAGCCGATCCGTCTAGAGGCTAGGGAGCGCGAAGGTCTGGGCCCACCAGGCCAACCGTCTTTGCGTGGGGGTGCCAGCACGGTAGTGCCCTCGACCCCGTCACTCCGTCCTCACGCCGTAGCGGCGGACCTGCTCGGGAAACGTGCTCACGTGGATCGGCTTCTCGAGCCATCCGGCGAAGCCCGCATCCTCGAGCCAGTCTTCGCTCCCTTCGAGGGGCGATGCGCTCACCGCGACCACCGGGATAAGCGCCGTTCGCTCGTGCGCCGCGAGCTTCCGCGTCGCGGCCACGCCATCCATGTCGGGAAGCCTGAGGTCCATCAGGATCACGTCCGGCACGTGCTCCCGCGCGAGCGCGATCCCCTGCGCGGCCGTAGCCGCACCGAACGTCCGGAACCCCGCCGCGCTCAGGACGTCGAGGGCGAGCTTCCGGTTCCGGTCGTTGTCGTCGACGACGAGGACGCTGGTCACAGGCGTATCCTCGCGCCATGCCGCTCCGGTTGGTGATCGCCGAGGATCATCTCCTCGTGCGCGAAGGCGTCCGGCGGCTGCTCGAGGCCGACCCCGACCTCGAGGTCGCCGCCGTCTGCGGCGACCTCGACTCGCTGCTCGCCGCGGTGGAAGCGGAGCAGCCGGACGTGGTGGTCACCGACATTCGGATGCCTCCCGGCAACAGCGACGAGGGGATCCAGGCCGCGAAGCGGCTCCGCACCACCGATCCCGACGTGGGGATCGTCGTGCTCAGCCAGTACGCGACGCCCAGCTACGCCCTCGCCCTCCTGGAGGGCGGGAGCGCCGGGCGCTCGTACCTCCTCAAGGAGCGCGTCCAGGACCCGGGCGAGCTCGTGTCCGCGATCCGCGCCGTCTCGAACGGTGGCTCGGTGATCGACCCCAAGGTCGTCGAGGCCCTGGTTGCCGAGGACGCCCGCGGCGAGCAGTCGCCGCTCAAGAGCCTGAGCGCACGCGAACGCGACGTGCTGCGCGAGATGGCGTCGGGCAAGAGCAACGCGGCGGTCGGTGAGTCTCTCTTCCTCGCCGAGCGGTCCGTCGAGAAGGTGATCCATTCGATCTTCCTCAAGCTCGGCCTCACCTGGGAGCCGTCCGTCAACAAGCGCGTCAAGGCCGTGATCCTCTACTTGGCGGAGAGCGACTAGCGTCATCGCGAGAGCGGTAGGGAGCCGGCCACCATGGTCCGGTCGTTCCCCGCGGTGATCGTCACTCGCCCGCCCAGCGCTTCCACGCGATCGCACGAGGCGAGCCGCTCCGTACCGAGATCGCGGTCCGCGACGACCTCGAACGCGATTGCTCCCTCTACGTCCCGCACGCTCACCGCGACCGGCGTGCCGGCCGGCGCCCGCTCGAACACCTCCAGCGCGCAGAAGTAGAGGGCTCCCGCGACCTCCGGCGGACAGGACGCGTCCGCGTCGACGCCGATCCGCGCGGGCACGCGCGCGCGGATCGCCGCCGCGCGGAGCTCCGCGACCAGCCCGCCCACCTCGAGCAGCGGAGGGAAGATCCGGTTGGCGAGCTCCTGCAGCTCGGTCAACGCCCGCCGCGTTTCGCGCTGTAGCTCATCGAGGAGCGTCTTCGCCGCCGCCGGATCGGAGTCCAGCGAACCCGCCAACACCTCGAGGTTGGCGGCGAGTCCCACCAGATCCTGTTGCACGCCCTCGTGCAGGGCGCGCTCGATGCCGCGACGGTTGGCATCAGCCCCCACCGCGAGTCGCGTCCGAGAGGCTCGGAGCGCTTCGATCTCTCGGCGCAACCCCGCGAGGGTTCGCTGCTCGTTGGTCGGCTCGGTCTCCACCGGACGCCCCTCTCTGCCTGATCCCCGGCAGTTGTCCGTCATCGCTTGGGCGGCGTCAAGCGGCCCAGCACCGTGTCGGGACGGAAGGCAGCATCCCTTCCTTCGCCCGGCCACCACCGTAGAGCCGGCGGGAACGACCTCCTAGCGTCGCGATCGACGAGTGCTTTCGGGAACCGAGAGGAGGACGACGGTGAAGCTCGACACGCGTGATCCGAAGGACCACGACGTTCCGCGGCCCAAGGTCGAAGACGACATCGCGAGCTTCGAGCTCTTCTACCGGTCCGAGCGCGATGGGCTCTTCGCCTCTCTCTGCCTGATCACCCGAGACCCGTACGAGGCTGAGGAGCTCATGCACGACGCCTTCCTGAAGGTCTGGGAGCGGTGGGGTCGCGTGCGCGA
>JBOGVD010000060.1:0-13033 GCA_050696355.1 Actinomycetota bacterium | reverse complement strand
TGCTCGATCCGCTGCGGATCCGGGCGGTGGAGTTCCTCCAGTCGGGGATGGACGACGGCCAGGTGCGCAAGCAGGATCCCGCGATGCTCCTGTTCACGCTCTACACGGCCGTGGTCGGCTCGCTCACCGAGGCGAGCGTGCTGAACGCCGTGGTCGGCGCCGGCAAGGGCCGCGCGTCCCTCCGTCGCCGGGAGAAGGAGGTCGTGGCATTCGTCCGCGCCGCCCTCGAGCCGGTGGGTGATCGCTAGCTCGGGTCAGGAGAGCTGCCAGAACGGGCCGGTCAGCCCGATCACGTCGAAGATGGCCCTCGCCTCCTCCGGCGACCGCCGACGCCAGTCGGCGCTCAAGCGATCGGCGAACCAGGCCCGGGCGAGACGCCAGCCCTGGTTGGGAGTGAGCGTGCCGCCCGTCGGAAGCCCATGGCCTTCCACCCATCGCCTCACGTGCTCTTCCGACCGGAAGAGGAGCATCGTCGATCAGGTGGCGCCGATGTCCTCCCACCATCGGGACGCCGGAACGGCGAAGTGGAGCAGACCGTCCGGCGGAGCCTCCAGCGAGCCGCCGCGCACGTCGATGGAGAGCGGTTCCGAGCAGTCCGGGCAGAACGTGCGGATGTGCGCGTCCGCGTGCAGGCACGCGGGGATCCCGAGCGCGTCCCAGATGCAGTTCCCGAAGTACCGACGGTCGCCGACCTCCACCTCGAACGGGGTCGGGATCGCGGAGAACGGGTTCGCCATCCAGATGTAGGGAGTCCCGGGCGCGAGGACGATGGCGTGGCCGTCCGCGAGCCGTCGGAACGAGGCCTCGATCGCGACGGTCGCGAGACCGAGCTCGCCGGCGAGCTCAGGGGCGGTCGGTGGACGAGCGTCCTCGACCACGCGGCGATAGACGGCGAGCCGGACGGCTCGATCGATGGTTCCGTCGTCGCCCGCGGCGACCATGGCGACTCAGGAGTAGAACTCGACGACGAGGCGCTCTTCGAGCGTCACCGGAAGTGGGATCTCGTCCCGTTCGGGGATCCGCGTGAACGAGCCCTCGATCTCGTCCTTGTTGCGGTACAGGTACGAGGGGGGCTCCGGGGTGATCTGGATCGCCTCCCGCACGGAGATGAAGTTGCGGGCCTTCTCCGTGAGGCTGATCTCCTGGCCCGGCTTCACCTGTGCGCTCGGGACGTCGACCCGTCGGCCGTCGAGCATCACGTGGCCGTGGGAGACGAGCTGGCGTGCCTGGTGGATCGTCAGGGCGAACCCGAGGCGAAGGATCACGGCGTCGATCCGGGTCTCGAGCTGCTTGAGGAGCTCCTCGCCGGTCACACCCATCGAACGGTGGGCTCGCTCGTAGTACTTGCGCATCTGCCGCTCGCCCACGGCGTAGATCGCGCGCATCTTCTGCTTCTCCACGAGCCGGGTCTGGTACTCGGAGATCCGCTTGCGCCCGCGGCCGTGCATACCGGGGGGATAGGGCCGCTTGTTGGCAGGACAGTTCGGGCGCCCACACAGGGGGGCGCCGACACGGCGACACATGCGGTGCTTCGGTCCGATCTTGTCCATCGCGGCTGGTCAGCGTACCAGAGGCCCCGTCCGGCCCTCCTTCGGTCCGATCTCGGGCCGGTAGGCTCCGCCGACGTGGATGACCAGCGGGAACGCGTGGTCGGGTGTGTCCTGGGGCTGGCGCTGGGGGACGCGCTGGGGGCGCCGTTCGAGTTCCGCCGGCGCGAGGACGTCCCCGACCCGCTCCCCGCATTCGAGCACGGTTGGATGGGGCATCCGCCGGGGACCTGGACCGACGACACGGCGATGGCTCGGAACCTGTGCCGGTCGTTGGTCGAGCACGGTGGATTCAAGCCGAACGACGTGCTCCGGCGGCACGTGGCGTGGTTGGAGACGGAACCCCCGGATGTCGGCACGCTCACCCGACGGGTGCTGCGTGAGGCGCGCGACGGGATCTCGGATGCCGCGGAGCGCTACGTTCGGGAGCGGGGGCCCGAGGTCTCCGCCGGCAACGGGTCGGTGATGTACTGCGCGCCCCTCGGGGCCTTCCGGGCCGTCCACCCGGAGCGGCTCGTCGAGGAGGCGCCAGCGCTCTCGGCGATCACGCACTGGGACCAGCGCTGCCGGACGGCGTGCCTGGCGGTCACGCTCACCGCCGCGGCGCTGGTTCGGGGGGAGGATCCGCGGGCTGCCGTGGACGGCTCCGTCCTCGCGGTGGCGGCCCTCCCGGGCGGGGAGGAGTTGGAGTACCTCGTGGAAGAAGCCGGCCGGTCTCGACGGATCGACGGGCCCGACATGGGATTCACGCTCTTCACGGCCGGGATCGCGCTGCAGGTCGTCGGGCACGACCTCAGGGTGGAAGAGGGGCTCCGGTTCGTGATCTCCCTCGGCGGTGATACGGACACGAACGGAGCCGTCGCGGGCGCGCTCCTGGGAGCTCGCCACGGCCGCTCCGGTCTCCCCGCCGACTGGCTGGCCAGGCTCGTCGACCGGGACGGGATCGAAGCCGAAGCCCGAGCCCTGGCGGCCACGGCGATCGCCTAGGAGGCCGTGGCCGCCCCGTAGCCGGGCACGTACTCGTCGCCGACGCGTCGAACGACGTCGATCGCCTCGAGATCATCGTCGGCGGTGGTCCCACGGGCCTGACCACCGCGATCTACGCGGCGCGCGAGAACCTGGAAACCCTGATCGTGGACTCGAAGGGCCTCGGGGCCAGGCCGGCGTGACGGAACGGCTGGACAACTACCCGGGCTTCCCGGAGGGGATCGGCGGTGCCGAACTGGCGGACCGCTTCGTGAAGCAGGCGAAACGCTACGGCGTCGAGATGCTGCAAGCGGTCTCCGTGACAGGCATCGCCGCGGACCCCGGCATGACGGCCGACGGTGACGAGCTCGACGTGGCCACCGCCACCGGAGATCACTACCACGCTCGAGCGGTCCTGGTCGCGACCGGATCCTCCCACCGGCGGACGAACGCGGACGGCGAGGACGAGCTGCTCGGCGCGGGGATCCACTTCTGCGCGACGTGCGACGGTCCGTTCTATCGCGGCTCGGAGGAGCTGATGGTGGTCGGCGGAGGGAACTCCGGTCTGGAGGAAGGCGTGTTCCTGACCCAGTTCACCGACAAGGTCACGATCGTCGAACGCGGTGATCGCCTCCGCGGATCCAGGATCCTCCAGAGCATCTGCTGGACCATCCACGGATGGCCGTCGAGCTGCGGTACGGCGTGAAGGAGTTCCGGAAGAGGGACGACGGCTCCGGCAAGCTGGGCATGGTCGTGATCGAGGACTTCGAGTCGGGGGGCTGGAGGAACACCACCCGGCTGGTGTGTTCTTCTTCATCGGGCTCGATCCGAACACGGACTTCCTGCAGGCCATGGTCGATCTCGACGACCGAGGCTTCGTGGCGACCGATCCGACGTTCATGAGCTCGATGCCGGGCGTGTTCGCGGCGGGCGACGTGCGGGACGGATCGACGAAGCAGCTCGCGTCGGCGGTCGGCGAGGGAGCGGCCGCGGCGATCCAGATCCGTGGCTACCTCGACCGCCTCGACCGGCGCTCGATGCCGTGAGGGATGATGTCGAGATGTCGATGGAGCCCAAGGAGATCTTCGAGCTGATCGTGAAGGCCGATGAGAAGCTCAAGTACGCGACGGCGGACAAGACGGACGCGAGGCGACAGCAGGCGAGGGACCTCTTGACCGAGGCATTGGGTGCCGCTCGGGAGATCGAGAACGACGCGCTGGTGCGCCAGGCGGAGCTGCGGCTCGCCGACCTGACCTAGTCCGTCGCCCAGTCGCGGAACGCGGCCAGCAGCACGGTCCTCTGCTCCTCGTTGACCTGCGCCTCGGTGAGCGTGCCGGTCGCCCGGATCGTGGTCTCCATCTGCGCCAGGTAGCGGGTGCAACCGTCGCAGGCGGCGAGGTGCGACTCGAACCGCCGGCGTCGGCGTCCGCGGAGGCTGCCGTCGAGGTAGGCGGTGACCAGTTCCACCAATTCCTTGCAGGTCAGGTCCCGTCCCATCACGTGGCCTCGCTCGAGAAGTATCGCTCCAGGGCGTCCCGCACCTTCGCGCGCGCGCGATGCAGGAGCACCCGCTGATTGGTCTCCGTCAGGTCGAGCGCGTTACGGACCTCCTCGGAGGACCAGCCCAGCGCGTCCCGCAACCGGATCACCTCTGCCTGCATCGGGGGGAGCGCCTCGATCGCTCGCCCGATCACCTGCAAAGTCTCGCGGCCGAGGAGCCGATCTTCGGGGATCCCGCTCCAGTCGGCGGGCACCGTCGACCAGGCTCCCCGAGCATCGCCCGTCGGCGTGTCGAACCGGCTCGGATCCACGGCGGGCGCCTCGAGGTCATCGCCGGCGAGCGACGCGAACGGAAGGCTCCTGCCCTCGCGGCGGCCTCGCGTCTTGGCGATGTTGATGAGGATCCGGAAGATCCAGGTCCGGAGCGAGGAACGACCTTCGAAGCTGTCGAGACCGCGAAGGAGGCCCACCCACGTGTCCTGGACGACCTCCTCCGCGACCGCCGCGGTGGAGACGTAGAGGCGCGCCACGCGGAGCATCGACGGCTGGAGCCGATCCACGAGGGCCAGGAAGGCGGCTTCGTCGCCTGCTCGGAGACGCGCGACGAGTGAGCGATCGTCGGTGGCGGGAACCGGCTCGCTCACGAACCCGGAGCCTACCGGCGGGATGGCTAGCCCGGACGGGCGGCGCCGACCGGGCTGTCGTATCCATACATCGACTGCACCTGCACCTGGCCGCCGGGACCGGGGTGCCGAGCGTGCACGATCTGCCCGCCTCCGATGTACAGGGCCACGTGGCTGATCGGCGAGTAGTAGAAGATCAGGTCGCCGGGCTGCACGCTGCCGAGCGGGACGTGCGGGAGCGACGAGTACTGAGCCGCCGAGGAATGGGGGATGGAGACCCCCGCCTGCGCCCAGGCCCACGACGTGAGCCCCGAACAGTCGAAGCCCACGCTCGGATCGGCGGACCCCCACACGTAATGGGTTCCCTGGACCGACAGTGCCGCGCCGACCGCGACCTGGGCGGCGGATGCGTTGACCGGGGGGACGTAGCCCCCGCCGCTCCCGGACGTGGTGTCCGCTGGCGCCTCGTCCTGAACGTCCCCCTGCGCGGCTTCCCGGCGGGCCTGCTCGAGAGCCGCGCGTTGGGC
Source organism: Actinomycetota bacterium (assembly GCA_050696355.1). Classification (GTDB taxonomy): domain Bacteria; phylum Actinomycetota; class UBA4738; order UBA4738; family HRBIN12; genus JAJNBA01. The sequence goes on along the minus strand of JBOGVD010000060.1, from coordinate 7,870 downwards.
CTCCACGAAGTCCAGGTACTCCTGCCGATCCTGGTTCAGCTCCTGGTAGAGGGTCGCCTGCTCCTCGATCATCGAGTCGAGCCGCGACAGCTGGTTCTCGATCGCTGCGACCTGCCGTTGCCGCTCGGTCATCGTGTCGGCGAACCGTTCGGCCGCCCACTCCGCCTCTTGTCTGGCGTTGGATGCGGTGCGCGCGATCTCGGCGTCACCCTCCGCGACGGCGCCCATGAACTCGAGCCGGTCGGAGAACTCACCGATCGTCTCGGCGCCGAGGAGGCCGTCCACCTGGGATCCGGTTCCGACGTAGGCCTGGACGGCTCGATCGGCGAGGCGCTCCTCGGCGGCCTGAGCCCTGCGCTCCGCGTTCTCGCGCTGGCCACGAGCCTCCGCGAGCTTCCGCTCGATTAGGGCGAGACGGTACTTGGCGTCGTTGTACTGCTCCGCGAGCACTTCGAAATCGTGTTGGAGCCCTGCGAGCTTCTGCTCGGCGGCCTCCACCTCCTCCGCGGACGGCGCGGCGAGGGAGGTGAGGCTGAGCGAGGAGAGGACGACGGAGAACGCGAAGACGACGGCACCGGAGAGCCGTGTGATCCGCGTTCGCGTCCCGGTCATGAGCTCCTTGGGTCCAAGTTCTGATGAAGGCTCCGTCACCGGAGCCGTCGCCGGAGGCTACCGGCGCCCCGAGGGGCCGTCAAACCCCAGTTGCGCTGGAACGAAATCGAGGGGGCGGGCCGTCCATCGGCCCGCCCCTGGAGTATCGGTGTCGGGACGGCGGGATTTGAACCCGCGACCTCAGCGTCCCGAACGCTGCGCGCTACCAAGCTGCGCCACGTCCCGTGGGCTCAGTCTAGCGGTTCGCCCGTGACGGCAGCCGAGTCCCTGGCTCGTGCCGGTGACGATGCCGGTGCGGACGCACGCGCCCGGAGCTCGAGGAACGTTGCCTCCGGCCGGCACCAGAACCGGAAGGGTGCGTACTTGCTGGTGCCGAGGCCCCGCGATGTATGGAGCACCGAGGAACCCATCCGGATCAGCCCGGAGACGAGCCTCCGCGGCATGGAGCTGTTGGTCACCAGCGCCCCGAAGACGGGGAGACGAACCTGCCCGCCGTGCGTATGTCCCGCCATGATGAGGTCGTATCCCAAGGCAGCCGCTTCCGGCGCGGAATCCGGGGAGTGCATCACGGCGATCCCGAAGCGCTCGTGCGCTCGTCGCGGCGCCACGCGGAGATCGTGGAACCGGATGTGGGCATCGTCGAGGCCGAGCAGTTCGCCATCGAGACCGTCGAGGGACACGTCGAGGCGGACGTTCGAGACGTCCTTCCATCCATCGGCGACCAGGGCGCGGATCAGCTCGGGACCGCGGCCTCGACGGGCTCGACGCCGCGCTCGCCCTCTGCGGAAGTACGCCAGGTAGTTCAGTGGCTTGGGGACGAAGTAGTCGTTGGACCCGAGGACGAACCAGGAGGCGAGGCGACCGCGGACCGGGCGCACGCCCCTCACGGCGGCCTCGATCGCCTCCGGCTCCGCCAGGAAGTCCCCGGTCACCACCGTGACGTCGGGCGTCGGCAACGCCGAGAGGAAGCGAGCCTTGCGGGGATCATGACGCACGAAATGGAGATCTGAGAGATGGAGCACGACGAGAGGCGCCTCGCTGTCCGTCGGTAGGATGTCGAGTCGATGCCGGAAGACGCGGTATCGGTAGCGTTCGACGAAGACGCCGTACAGCACGCAGCTCACGCCGAGACCGGCGATCGACATCACCACGGGAAGCACGAGGGGAGTGTAGTGACCTACCCAACGCTGAAGGCGAGGCTCGCCGACGAGCTGCGCGACGCGCTCCGCGCCGGCGAGAAGGTTCGGCTCGGGGCGCTCAGGATGCTCTCTGCATCCGTGACGAACCGAGAGAAGGATCTCGGCCACGAGCTCGACGACGACGAGCTCCGGGACGTCGCGGCGAAGGAGATGAAGAAGCGCGCGGAGTCGATCGAGGCGTTCGACGGCGCCGGCCGCCACGAGCTGGCCGACAAGGAGCGAGCGGAGCGGGAGGCGATCGCGGCGTACGCGCCCGCTCCGCTCGGCGAGCGAGAGCTGCTGACGATCATCGACGAGGCGTTCGCCACGACGGGTGCCACCTCGGAGAAGGAGTTCGGGGCGGTGATGGGAGCCGTCATGGCGCGGGTGCGGGGTCGTGCCGACGGGAAGGTCGTGCAGGAGCAGGTGCGGGCGCGCTTGCAGCGAGCGGGCGAGGGCTAGCTACCCGCCACCGCCGCCACCACCACCGTCACCACCGCCGCCACCACCACCGTCACCGCCGCCACCACCGCCACCGTCACCGCCACCGCCGCCGTTGCCGTTGCCGTTGCCGCCTCCTCCGTTCCCCTTGGGTTCCGCGCCGACGAGGATCGTCACCGTGCTGCCTTGGACCACGAGCGTCTGGCTCTTCGGCTCCTGGGCGATCACGTGGCCGATGTCGCTCGGCCGGTCGGCCTCGACCCGCTCGATCGAGACGGAGAGACCCAGGGACTGGAGCAGGTTCGAGGCGGCGAACCCGGTCATGCCGACGACCCGCGGCATCGTGACCTGGGCAGGAACCCCCGTCGAGACCTGGATCGAGACGATCGTGCCGAGGGCCGTGATCGTGCCGCCTCCGGGCGACTGGCTGAAGACCTGTCCCTTCGGGCTGAGTGAGTCGGCGATCTCGACGGACACGCGGAAGCCGGCCTCCGAGAGCGCCGTCCGCGCCTCCTCGCGGCTCATCCCGACGACGCTCGGCACCGGACCTTCGGGAGGCTTCGGCGGGTCGGGGAACCCGATCGCGGGGAGGCCCTGCATCACCCTGGACATGTACGAGACCCAGATCGGCGCCGCGACGGTCCCACCGAACACGGATCCCATCGAGTACGGGTTCCCCGGCGAGCCCACCCACACGGCGGTCGTGTATTGCTTGGTGTAGCCGGCGAACCACACGTTCGTGTTGTCCTGCGCCGTCCCTGTCTTGCCGGCGACGGGCCAGCTCCCCCAGGCACCGAACGCGCTCGCCGCCGTGCCGGAGACCGGAATCGCCTCGAGCATCGCGGTGATGAGGCGGGCGTCGCCCTTCTTGAGGACGGGATCGCAGGTTCGCTCGTGTTCGAGCAGCACCTTGCCGTCCCGCTCGATCGACTGAACCGTGTACGGCTCGCAGTGCCGCCCGTCGTTCGCGATGGTCTGGTATCCGGTGGCCATGTCGATCGGAGAGATGCCGACGGACCCGGTCGCGAGGGCGGGGACCGGAAGCAGCCCCTCCGTCCGGGAGTCCATCCCGACCATCCGCTCGGTGATGTTCGCGACGACGTCCGCCCCGACGTCGAAGATCAGCTGGGCGAACACGACGTTGATCGAGCTCTCCGTCGCGGTCCAGAGGTCGACGATGCCCTGGCCGCCGCCCTCGGCGTTCTCGACGCAGTGGTCGTCGTCGTCCCAGAGCGGGGAGCACCAGGGGGACGAGCTCGAGTACGTCTGGGTCGGTGGGATGCCCTGTTGGAAGGCCCCCGCGAGGACGAAGGGTTTGAACGCCGACCCGGGCTGGTGACCGGTCGTCGCGAGGTCGAGCTCGTCCTCCCGGTAGTTCCTGCCGGACAAGATCACCTTCATGGCGCCGGTCCGATTGTCGATCGTCACGATGGAGACGTCCGGTGGCGGCGACCCGGCCGGCGGGAAGATCGAGACGCGCAAGGGCTGGCGAGCGGCTTCCTCGGCCCAGGACTGCCAGTCGCGATCGAGCGTCGTGTGGATGTCGAGGCCACCCTCGTACAGGGCCCGTCGGCGCGCCTTCTCGGTCACGCCGAGCGAGTCGAACTCACCGGACTCGTTCTCCACGATCTGGTCGGTGAGGTACCGGACGAAGAACGGCGGATGGCGGCGGCTCAGGTTCCCGGCGCCCTCCGGCAGCGTCAGCGGCTTCGCCTTCAGGCGCCCCTCCCGTTCCTCCGAGATCATCCCCAGGGCTCCCATCCGCTTGATGACGTCGTTGCGACGGAGCCGCATCTTCTTGGGTCGGTCGATCGGGTCGTACCGCTCGGGCGCTCGGATCATGCCGGCGAGCGTGGCACCCTCGAGCAGCGTCAGCTTGCGGGCCGGCTTCCGGAAGTAGAACTCGGCGGCGGTCCCGATCCCGTAGACGCCGTTCCCCAGGTAGATCTGGTTCAGGTAGAGCGCGAAGATCCTGGCCTTCGAGTATCGCTGCTCGACCCGGATCGCGAGCGCGAGCTCCTGGAGCTTCCCCTCGATGCTCTGGTCGAAGCGGTCCTGGCCGAACGTGAGCCCCACGAGCTGCTGGGTGATCGTCGAGCCTCCCTGTACCACCTCGCCGGCACGCGCGTTCTGGATGATCGCTCGGATCAGTGAGGACACGTCCAGCGCGCCGTGCGCGAAGAAGTCGGAATCCTCGATCGCGAGCACGGCCCTCTGCGTCGGCATCGAGATCGCGTTGAGCGGCACGATCTCACGGTTGTCGAGGTAGACACGGGTGAGGATCGACCCGTCCGCAGCGTAGATCGTGGAGCGCTCCGGGAAGTGTGGGATCCGCGTGAAGTCGGCGCCGAGGGCGTCCAGACGGGAGCGGATCTCGTTCACCCCGAACCCCGCGGCGGCGAACGGAGGCGCGAGGATGGCCGCGGTGAGGACCGACGTCGCGAGGATCACCGGGACGAGCAGGAGCGCGGCGATCGGCTTGAAGGAGATGCGATCGCGCACGTCTCTGAGGTCGCGCGGGGATCGGGGGCCTGGTCGGCCCCCTCGTGGCGGGCGTCCCGCCGGGCGGCGACCGGTGGTCACGCTCATGGGGTGGACCCCAGGATACGCCGGATCCGTCCGCGCCCTGCTCGGTACGATGCGCCCTCCATGCGCCCCTTCCGACGGCTCGCCCTCGTCGCCTCGCTCCCGGCGATCGTGCTCGTCTCCGTGCAGGCGAGGAGCGCTGTCGCGCAAGAGACGACGAAGGTCCACGTGATCGAGGTGCAGGGCCCGATCGATCGCCCGCTGCTGGGGTACCTCGAGGAGCGGCTGGCGGAAGCCGAACGCGACGGGGCCGTCGTCGTCCTGGAGCTCGACACGCCGGGAGCGCTCGGCCAGGACGCGATCGCCCTCGCCGAGCGGGTGTCTCGGCTCGACGTGCCCGTGCTGGCATGGGTCGGCCCCGCGCCGGCGAAGGCCAGCGGCGGCGGTCTCCTGTTGATGCTCGCATCGTCCCTGGCCGCCGTCTCTCCGGGATCCCAGACGGGACCGCTCCTTCCAGTGGACGTCCTTCGTCCCGAGGACGAGGCCGAGGGCTTGCGATCCAGGGTGGAGGCGTGGCTCCGGGAACGCGGCCGCGAGGTCGACGTCGCTCGGTTGATGCGGCCGCTCACGGCGCAGGAGGCGATGGATCTGGGAGCCGCGCAGGCGGTCGCGTACACGGTACCCGAGCTCCTGCGAGAGGTGGACGGGATGACGGTCCGGACGCCGGCCGGGGAGGTCGAGCTGCGGACGCGTGTCGCCACGACGCAGGCGGAGGCCGAGGAGCGCACCGTCGACATTCGCTTCGAGGAACCGGGCGTGATGGGGCGCGTGCTCCATGCGGTCGCCACGCCGTCGATGATCTACTTCCTCCTGGTGATCGGCTTGGCGGCGATCGCGTTCGAGGTGACGCAGCCGGGATTCGGCTTCGCCGGCTTCAGCGGGATCGCGCTCGTGGCGCTCGCCCTCTACGGGCTCACCGTTGCCGTGCCGTCTTGGCCGGGGCCCGCGCTGATCCTGGTGGGGATCGGTCTGCTGATACTCGATGTCCGGCTCCGCAGCCTGTCGTGGCCCACGTGGGTCGGGCTCGCGGCGTTCGGCGCCGGTTCGCTGCTCGCCTGGCGGGACGTCGACGCCTCGATCCGTCTCAGCCCGTGGCTGATCGGCGGTGCCGTGGTCGCGAGCATCCTCTACTACGGGTTCGCGCTCACGGTGGCGATCCAGTCTCGCGACCGGATCGTCGGGACCCAGCGAGGGCTGGTCGGGCTCGTGGGGGAGGCTCGCGGCCGGCTCGCGCCGGACGGTCCCGTCTTCGTCAAGGGTGCGCTTTGGCGCGGCCGGACGGATGGCGATCCGATCGAGGCGGGCACGCCGATCAGGGTCCGAGCGGTGGACGGTTTGATCCTCCAGGTCTCAGCGGACGCGCCCCCGCCCATGGGAGACGTTGGACCGTAGGGCATCACCTCGATCCTGGAGAACGTGTGACAGGCCGGAACGCCTGGGTCCCAGCGGAATCTCGAAGCCCCCTTCTTGCGAACAACCTGATAGATGCCGTTCGACGAGGAACTGGCCGGTTGGCAACGACTCGCCGCGTGCCGCGGCGAAGACTCCGCGTACTACTTCGCGCCCAGCTATTTCGAGAAGCGTGGCGAGAAGCTGGCGCGGGAGGCCGTCGCGAAGCGGATCTGTGCCGTGTGCCCCGTCCGCCGGCCCTGCCTCGAGTACGCGCTGGAGACTCGCGAGGGCCACGGTGTGTGGGGTGGTCTCAACGAGACCGAACGACGGGCGATCCTCAAGCGGCAGGCGCTCGAGGCCAGCTGAACCGGGGCCGCGCGCCTCCGTTCGTCTGAGAGGATGCCGCCGTGCTCGATGCGGACATCCTCCGACGTCTCGACGAGCTCGGTCACCAGCTCCCCGCGCCCCCCGAGCCGGTCGCCAGCTACGTCCCGGTGACCCGGGCAGGATCGCTGGCGTTCGTGGCGGGGCAGATCGCGAAGCGCGACGGCCACCTGGTGCATCCGGGCCGGCTCGGCGCGCAGGTCTCCGTCCAGATGGGCCAGGAGGCCGCGGCCCTCGCCGCGCTCCAGGCGCTGTCGGCGCTCCGGGCGCATCTCGGGGGCAGCCTGGACCGGCTGGTCCGGATCCTGCAGGTCACGGTGTTCGTGGCCGCGGACGCGGCGTTCATCGAACATCCCACGGTCGCGAACGGGGCCAGTGAGACGCTCGTCGCCGTGCTGGGCCCGGACGGGCGGCACGCGAGGGCGTCGGTGGGGGTCGCGTCCCTCCCGATGGGGGCCTGCGTCGAGATCACGGTCACGGCCGAGGTCGTCGACGAGGGGGGCGGGGTGGCCGGCTCACGCGGACCGGCGGCTACGGCGACCGAGGGAATCGGAGATCGCCCTCGCGGCGCGTGACGCCCCGCTGGTCGAACCACTCCAGGAGCGGCACGGCGTACTTCCGGCTGGTCCCGAGGGCCTCGCGGAACGCGCTCACGGTGATCCCCCTCGCGCCGGCTTCGACCACGATCGAGGTCGCGCGTTCGACAAGCGCCGGGGTGAACAGCAGATCCGGGGCGACGCGGACGACGAGGCCGGCCCGGGTGGCGGCGTCGATCGCGTCGCGGCCGATGCCCGCCGAAACGAGCTCCTTGATCGTCGGCGGTAGAGCGGGGTCGGCGCCGATCTCGTCGACGAGGCGCTGGACGAGCGGATCGCGCTCCCGGTCGGCGGGCCGGTACGAGGCGATCGCGACCCCCGTGCTCGTGCGACGGAGCGAGCCGTCGGCGACGAGGCCGTCGATCACGGCGTCCAGCAGGTCGGGGTGGGGCGAGCCGAGCGCCGGGCGAAGGGCGTCGGCGAGCGCCCGTCGCGCGGACACCAGCGTCGCGCCTTCCTCCAGGGGGTGCGCGGCGTGGAACGCTGCCACGTGCGCGAGCAAGGAGGGACCCACGTCCGCTGCCAGGCCCTCCCGAAGGAGCCAATCCCCGGCCTGAGGGATCCCCGCGCTCGAACCCGTGAGGACGAGGGCCTCCGAGGCTCGGACCGCTCCGCGTTCGTCGGCGAGGATCGCCGGGAGATCGTGGCGCGCCGCCGCGGCGCGCCGGGCGAGGCGTGGGG
>JBOGVD010000059.1:0-25689 GCA_050696355.1 Actinomycetota bacterium | reverse complement strand
GCATGGCCAGGATCGGGCAGGGCCCGATGCTCGCGAAGCTCGAGCGCGAGATCCCTCGCGGCCCGGGCTGGACGTACGAGCCGAAGTGGGACGGGTTCCGCACGATCGTGACGGTCGGCGACGCGATCACGCTGGAGAGCCGCGACGACCGGCCGATGATGCGGTTCTTCCCGGAGCTCGTCTCGATGCTGGAGGAGCGGAAGGACGGACCGTTCGTCGCGGACGGTGAGATCGTCCTCGTGCGGCCCGGCCGGCTCTCGTTCGACGAGCTCCAACTCCGTCTCCATCCGGCGGAATCGCGCGTCCGCAAGCTCTCCGCGGAGATCCCCACGACGTTGATCCTCTTCGATCTCCTCGGGGACGACGGGGAGGATCTCACCCCACGCTCGCTGGCGGATCGCCGGGCACGGCTCGCCGCCCTCTGCTCACGGTTGCACGTCGGACAGGCGCCGCAGGACCTCGACGACCTCGATCCGGGTCCGGACCTCCTGCTCACGCCGTGGACCGAGGACCTCGAGGTCGCGGAGGCGTGGTTCGCGGACGAGGCGGGGCTCGGTCAGGACGGCATCGTGGCCAAGCGCGAGGACCAGCCGTACCTGCGCGGCACCCGGGGATGGGTGAAGGTGAAGCACCGCCGGACCGCCGACTGCGTGGTGGGGGGCTACCGGGTCGCGAAGAACGACGACGGCGTCGGCTCGCTCCTGCTCGGCCTGTACGACGACGAGGGCACCCTCCACTATGTGGGACACACGTCGTCGTTCAAGGCGAAGGAGCGCCGCGAGATCCGCGACCTGCTGCGACCGCTCGAAGGCAGCGAGAGCTTCGTCGGCGCGCGCGCGCCGGGCGGGCCGAGCCGATGGTCGTCGGGGAAGGACACCGCATGGGTCACGGTCGAACCGAAGCTCGTGTGCGAGGTGGCGTTCGATCGCATCCAGAGCGGTCGGATCCGGCACGCCGCTACGTTCCTCCGATGGCGCCCCGATCGGGAGCCGGAGACGTGCACCTGGGCTCAGGTCGGGGAGTCGCCGCCCTCGTGGAGCGAGCTCGAGGACCGACCCGGCCAGTCGACCCCTTCCCACGGGTCGTAGTCGACCTCGAGCGCCTCCTGCGCCGGACGATCCGGCTCGGGGACGTGCCGAAGGTTCACGCGGATCCGCGTCCACGTGGTGCTCCGCCCGCGCATCGAGTCGACCATCACGTCCGCGGGCTCGAGGTGGGACGCGGCATCGGGATGGCGAGTCTTCCACCGCTCGAGCCCCTCCTTCGCTTCCGACTCCGTCGCCGCGCGCGCGATCTCGATCAGCGGCATCGTCGTGCGGCGTCGCCCGGTCGGGCCGCTCGTCTTGCCGGGCGCCGGTGGGGGCACGGTTCCCTCGGCGTCTTTCGCGTCCCGCCGGCGCCGCTTCGAGGGCTGCGCCCGGATCGGCTCGCCCTCGGCTTTCGGGAAGTGGGGTGGGTACGGTGCCTCGCCCTGCCCCTCCGCCGCCTGCCGGTCCGCGAGCGCGAGGAGCGCCTCGAGGTCGCCCTCGTGGTCGTCGATCCCGGCTCCGGGGTCGCCGACGCGCTCGAGGCGAGCGGGCACGGTGCGGATCGTGAAGACCTCGGGCTCGACCCCTTCCACCTCGTCCCATGCGAGCGGCGTCGAGATGCGTGCGTCGGGGACCGGCCGGACGCTGTAGGCGGATGCGACCGTCCGGTCGCGCGCGTTCTGGTTGTAGTCGAGGAACACGCCGTGGCGCTCTTCCTTCCACCACTTCGTCGACGCCAGGTCGGGGAGGCGACGCTCGACCTCGCGAGCGAGCGCGAGTGCCGCGGCGCGCACCTCGCTGAACGTCCACGCGGGTCGGATCCGGACGTTCACGTGGATGCCCTTCTTCCCGCTCGTCTTCGGGAAGCCGCGCAGCCCGTGCTCCTCGAGGACCTCCCGGGTCACCATCGCAACCTCCCGGACCCACGCGAACGGGATCTCCGGCATCGGGTCGAGGTCCACCCGGAGCTCGTCGGGATGGTCGACGTCGCCGGCGCGCACCGGCCAGGGATTGATCTCGAGACAGCCGAGCGTCGCTGCCCAGGCCAGGTGAGCGGCGTCGGCCATCACCGGCATGTCAGCCGTCCGGCCGCTGGGGAAGGTGATCAGGGCCGTCTCGACCCACGGCGGCGCGCCCTTCGGAAGACGCTTCTGATAGAAGCCCTCCCCACCGGCCCCGTCCGGGAAGCGATGCAGCGTCGTGGGGCGGTCGCGGCAGCCGACCAGGGCCGCCTCGGCGACCTCGATCCAGTACCGGACGAGGTCCATCTTCGTGATGGGGCCTCCGGGGGCGTCCGGGAAGTACGCCTTGTCCGGGTTCGTCACGCGGATGTCCCGGCCCGCCACCTCGAGGGTCTCGGCTGAGGTCGCCACCCGCTCACCGTACCCGGCGGCGCCGGGGCGTCGATCCCGGCGGCGGTCGCTAGCCTGCCCGGGTGGATGCGAACGTGATCGAGACGGCGCGCCTCCGCCTCCGACCCTTCGCTCGAGACCTCTCGGACCTGGACGCGCTCCACGCGATCCAGTCGGACGCGGAGCACATGCGCGTCTACCCGCACCCGTTCAGCCGGGCCGAGTCCCGGGGGTGGATCGAGCGGTTCGTCGAGCGGCAGGAGCGCGACGGCTTCAGCCTGTGGGCGATCGAGGATCGCGAGACGGGCGAGTTCCTCGGCAACTGCGGCCCGATCCGGCAGGAGGTCGACGGGGTCGACGAGATCGAGCTCGGCTGGTCGGTCACGCCACGCCGCGCGCGCCAGGGGATCGCGACCGAAGCGGCCGCGGCGTGGCGCGACCGCTGCTTCCGGTCGCTCGGGATGGACCACGTGATCTCGCTGATCCGTCCGGAGAACGTCCCCTCGCGCGGCGTCGCCGAGCGCATCGGCATGACCGTGTGGAAGGAGACCCGCCACGGGAGCGACCGTTGGGTCCACCTCGTGTACCGGGTCGACGCGAACGGCTCGCGTTCGGCGCACCGGTGACCGTGCTGGCTTCGCCCTCCGACCGCGGCTAGCCTCCGACCGTGCGGAGACAGCGCCTGGAGCTCGTGGCGGCGAGCTTCCTGATGCTCTTCGTCGAGCTGGTCGCGATCCGCTGGGCGGGCGCGTGGGTCGTCCATCTCTCCTACTTCGCCAACTTCGTGCTGCTCGGGAGCTTCCTCGGCATCGGGATCGGCTTCCTCCGGGCCCACAAGAGCCCGGATCTGTTCGCGTGGTCCCCGGTGGTGACCGCCCTCTTCCTCGGGCTCGTGATGGCGTTCCCCGCGCAGATCGATCGCACGGGAGGGGACGTCGTGTTCTTCGGCGTCCGCCAGACGGGACTTCCGGCGTGGGTCCTGCTCCCGCTGGTGTTCGTCGCAACGGCGGCGTCGCTGGCGACGGTGGCGCACGGGGTCGCTGCCCGCTTCGCTCGATTCCCGGCGCTCGAGGCCTATCGGCTGGACATCGTGGGTTCGATCCTGGGGATCGTCGCGTTCTCCGCCCTCGCATTCGCCGGGGCGGGATCGGTCGCCTGGGGGATCGTGATCGTCGCGATCAGCCTCTGGCTGCTGGGGAGGCCCACCCTCCCGCAAGTCGTCTCCCTCGGGGTGTTGCTCGCGGTCCTCGCCCTGGGGACATACCGGTACGAAACGGTCTGGTCTCCGTACTACCGCTTGCGGGTGTCGCACGACGGTCCGACCGTGCTCGTCGACGCCAACGGCGTCCCGCATCAGGCAGCCATGCGGACGGCGGGAACGGACTACGAGCTCCCGTACGAGCGCTACCGGAACGACGCGGAGCGCGTCCTCGTGGTGGGTGCCGGGAACGGGAACGACGTGTCCATCGCCCTCCAGCAGGGAGCGGCACGGGTGGACGCCGTGGAGATCGATCCGGAGCTCATGCGGATCGGGGTGCGGTTCCATCCGGAGCGCCCCTATGCCGACCCGCGCGTGCGTCGGTTCATCGACGACGGCCGGGCGTTCCTCGAGCGGAGCGACGATCGCTACGACCTCATCGTCTTCGCCTTGCCGGATTCGCTCACGCTGCTCAGCGGCCAGTCGGCCGTTCGCCTGGAGAGCTATCTCTTCACCCGGGAGGCGTTCCAGGCCGCGGCCGATCATCTCGCACCCGACGGTGCCTTCACGATCTACAACTTCTACCGGGAACGATGGTTGGCCGATCGACTCGCGGGGACGCTCACCGAGGTGTTCGGTTCCCGCCCCTGCCTCGACATCGGGGGCAGTGGGGGCGGGGAGGTCGGCCGACTGAGCGTCTTCGTGGCGAGCAGCGATCCGACCGTGCTCCGGTGCGACGAGCGATGGGACCCTCGAGGTCGTGACGTCGTGGCACCGGCCGTGGACGACCGTCCGTTCCTCTACCTGCAGGAGCGGTCGATCCCGCCTCGCTACCTCGCCGCGCTGGCTCTCGTGCTGCTCGCGTCCGTGACGTTCGTGCGCGTGGGCGCCGGTTCGTTCCGTCGGATGCTCCCCTACCTCGACCTGTTCTTGATGGGCGCCGCCTTCCTCCTCCTCGAAACGAAGAACGTCGTCCAGTTCGCGCTGCTGTTCGGGACCACCTGGTTCGTCAATTCGTTGGTGTTCGTCGGCGTGCTGGTATCGGTCCTGCTCGCCATCGAGGTGGAGAGGAAGATCCGGATCGCGCGTCCGAGGCTCCTCCTCGGTCTCCTGTTCGCCGGGCTCCTGGTCGGGTGGCTGGTCCCGACCGGAGCGCTGCTGGGCCTGCCGACCGTCCCCAGGCTGCTCGCAGCCGCCGGACTTGCCTTCTTCCCGATCTTCGTGGCGAACCTGATCTTCGCGGAACGGTTCCGCGACACCGCGGACCCGACGGCGGCGTTCGGTGCGAACCTCCTCGGTGCGATGGTCGGCGGGACCCTCGAGTACCTCTCACTCCTCACCGGGTTCCGGGCGCTGTTGCTCCTGGTGGCCGGGCTCTATGCGGTTGCGTACGTCCTCGCTCCACGTCGGCCGGCCGGAGGAGAGGTGACGGCTCCTGCCGGAACGGCACGGCCGAGCCCGGGGGAGGCGTAGCGGGGCGAACGGACCGTCTCTCCCGATTCAGCCGGCGGCGACGCCTGCCCCCATCGGTGGCGGCGAGAACGATCGAGTGAACCGATCCGGCTCCTCACCCCGCTGTTCGATCCGGTCGCGATCCGATTGCCCCAGGAATCGACCGGCCTCGCTGATGTACGGGATCCCTTCGGGGTCGAACCCCATCAAGGAGGCCCCGACCGTGTCGGCGGAGACCGGGTCGTCCGCGAAGACCAGGACCCCCGACGCGACCGGCTCACCGGAGATCGGACCGTTGCCTTCCATCCCCACGATCCCGTCGATGATCGCATACGCGGGCCTGACCGCTCCCGCGATGTCGAGGATCGAACGCTCGATCCCAGCCCAATGCAGGACGTTCTTCGGCCAACCGTAGAACCGTCCCGGAAGCGTCCCGAACAGGTTCTTCATCGACAGCGTGACACCCGCCCAATGGTGCGTCTTCATCTTCGGCATCGAGACGACCACGTCGGCGTCGAGCACCGGCGCCGGGAGCCACAGCTCGTTGAGATCCGTGTACTTCGAACGGAGCGCCACTCGCCGGATGGCGGCGAGGTTCAAGTCGACGAACGGCGCCTCGACCCCCGCGAGGGCTTCGGCGAGCCCCGACCGTGTCACCACGTCCTGGACGTCCCGGCGGTGGCCGGGGCCTTCGGCGACACGTACCGAGGCTGCGCCGAGGCGGCGGAACGCGAGGACCGTCGCGGCGATCAACCGGGGCTCCGTGTTGATCGCGGTGGTGGGATCGAACTCGACGAGGTTCGGCTTCAACAGCACATGTGCTCCGTGGACGTCGGCGCCGATCGCGCGGAGGCCGTCGAGGACCGTCGACTCGAGCGATCCCTCGTAGCTGGTGGCGCCGAGCACGGCAACGCGGGCGTCCCCAGGAGGACGGAACGCCCTCTCGTCCCACGGTGGCGGCTCCCTGAGGAGCGCTCGGAGACCCAGACCGCCGGCGGTCGCGACGAGGCCGCCGGTCACGGCTCCGCGGAGGAACGTCCGACGGTCGAAGCGGCGGCTCATCCGTCGATCCCGGGGAGCCATTCGCTCGCGGCCAGCGCCGCCCACCCCAACGCGACCCCGTCACCCAGCAGGGCGGTCTCCTCGATGAGCCGTCGGAGCCGGACGTGCACCCGCTCGGCATCGGAGCTCGCTGCGTGGATCCGGAAAGCCGCCATCGTCGTCGCGAGCGACAGCCCACCGGCTGACTCCACGCGCCACAGCCGCCGGAGGGCATCGAGACCCCGCATCTCGAGAACGGGGTCGAAACGCCGCAGACCGATCAACGCGATCGCCGTGGTCTGTGCGAACGGCGGGAGGTCCTCACCGAGGACCTCGCGGTTCCCGTAGTTCCATCCGCCTCCGACGGACTCTCGGTCGAGGAGCAGAGACACGCCATCGCCGATCCGCGGAGACGAGGGCCTCCCGACGCGGAGCGCCCAGAGCGCCCGGGCTGTGGGTTCGACCCACGAGGCCGTGCCCTCGGTCCAGCCCCAACCGATCGCGGACGGGTCGACGGGGATCGCGCTCGTGGACTCGACGCGTCGCGCCCCGGCCTCTTCCAGGTAGTCGAGGGCGCGCTCGCGCCCGGATCCGGGCCCGAGCGCGAGCGCGCACAGCCCGGTCGCCGAGTCGTTCACGTACTGTCCGACATCGAACCCGAACGACCCGTCCTCTCGCTGCCCGTCGGCAAGCCATGCCTTCGCGTCCGGATCGTCCGACGCCATCGCGGCGAGCGCCGTGGGTTCCAGCTCGCTCGCCTGACCGGCGCGTAGTCCGAAACCCCCGTCCGGGTTCCGGCATCGACCCAGCAGCGCTACGGCATCATCGGACACGTCGTGATTATCGACCCGGAGGGCTGCGGCATGAACCTGCCGCTACTCGCGGACCTCGATCCGGTCGATCACGACGTCGTCGATAGGCCGATCCTGCGCGCCGGTCTCGACACCGGCGATCCTCTCAACGATGTCGTAGCCGTCGGTGACCTCGCCGAAGATCGTGTGCTTGCCGTCGAGCCACGGGGCCGGGGCAACCGTTACGAAGAACTGCGACCCGTTGGTACCCGGCCCGGCATTCGCCATGGCGAGGAGCCCAGGTCGGTCGAAGCTGGGGCCGTCCGGCGGGCACTCATCCTCGAACTGGTACCCGGGCCCTCCCATCCCCGTCCCGGTCGGATCGCCTCCTTGCACCATGAAGCCGGGAATCACCCGGTGGAGGATCGTGCGGGAGTAGAGGGGATCGGTCTTCCGCTCGCCGTTTCGAGGATCCTCCCATTCCCTCGAGCCGGTGGCGAGGCCGAGGAAGTTCTCGACCGCCTTCGGCGCGTGATCGGGCATCAGGCGCACCTCGAAGGAGCCTCTGCTGGTGTGGATGGTTGCGTTCGGCATGGGTTCGCTCCGTCCTCTCGATCACGGGTGGAAGGGGCAGCCAGCCACACTACTGAGCCCGAGAGATCCCGTCCTGCCCTGGGTCGGCGTGGTCTCCCTCGTCGAGCTGCCGTCCGAGCGCGGCCGCATCCGCTGTCGGCAGGGTGCACACGAAGCCCCGGCAGACGTATGCGGTGGGATGACCATCCAGCTGAGGCCTGTCCCGGAGCAGGGCGATAGCCGCGGCAGCCTCCTCGTTGTCCGGCGCCGCCACCGCGAGGACCGTGTTGGGGAGATAGCGCTCCTTGAGCACTTCATCCACGAGGGCCCCAGTCGCCGGTTGCCGAGGGTCGCCGACGATCGCCACCTCGCGACTGGGGCCGAGGTAGAAGTCCAAGGCAGAAAGGGCGTGCCCGAATCCCGTCGGCGCGCGCCCGAGCGCGTCACGCACCAGACGGATGGCTGCGACGCCCGATCGCTCTTTCTCGGGATCGCCGGTGAGCAGCGACAACCGGTGGAGCATGTCTGCCGCCGCCGAGTTCCCCGAGGGCACCGCGTTGTCGTACAGCTCCTTGGGTCGGATGACGAGGGGGTCGTCATCGCGTCCCGTCTGGAAGAAGCCTCCGCGATCTTCGTCAGCGAAGAGGTCCACGAGGTCCTCCGCCAGGCGCGCGGCCCCCAGGTATCGATGGAGATCGCCGGTGGCGCCGAAGAGCGTGAGGAAGGCCGACGCGAGCAGCGCATGATCGTCGCAGAACCCCGGCCGTCCCCGGACACCGTTGCGCCACGAACGGAGAAGCCGCCCGCCCGGATCCCGCAGCTGGCGGTCGACGAATTCCGCGGTCGTCGTCGCGGTGCGCAGGAAGTCCTCCCGCCCGAACGCGCGTCCCGCCTCGGCGAATGCCTGGATCGCCATCGCGTTCCAAGCGGTGAGGACCTTGTCGTCGGTGGCGGGGCGGACGCGACCCTCGCGTTGCTCGAACAAGGTCGCGCGTGCGTCCGAGAGACCGGTCCCTTCCGGGTCCCCGTCCGGGAACCACAGCACGTTGGTTCCCTCCCAGTTGCCGTCCGGAGTTGCTCCGAACGCCTCCGCGGCGTCCTCGCCGATCAGCCGCACGAGCTCGTCCCACGTCCACGTGAAGAACTTGCCCTCGACCCCTTCGGAGTCTGCATCCTGGCTCGAGAAGAACCCGCCGTCCGAGTGTCGCATCTCCCTGAGCAGGTACTCGAGGGTCTCGGTCGCGACCCGCCGATAGCGATCCTCGCGCGTCACGAGCCAGGCGCGCGTGTAGAGCTGGGCGAGCTGCGCGTTGTCGTAGAGCATCTTCTCGAAGTGCGGTACATGCCAGGTCGTGTCCGTCGAGTACCGAGCGAACCCGCCCCCGAGCTGGTCGTAGATGCCGCCGGCGGCCATCCGGTCGAGGGTCGTGGTGAGGATCTCCTGGGCACCTGGCGTGCCCCGGACCGCCATCCGCAGCACGAACTCGAGGATCATGGGCTGAGGGAACTTCGGAGCCGCTCCGAACCCTCCCCACTTGGCGTCGAAGGAGCGACGGAGGGTCCCGAGGGCCTCGTGCGTCAGCTCAGCCGTGAGCGGCCCCGACGAGCCCTCAAGCGAGGCGACCTCTGAGATCGCTTCGATGACCCGGCCGCCCTGCTCCTCCAGCTCATGACGACGATCGCGCCAGGCCTCGGCGACCCCGTCGAGCACGTGGCGGAACGACGGCATGCCGTGCGCCGACTCCTTCGGGAAATAGGTGCCCGCGAAGAAGGGCCTGCCGTCGGGAGTGAGGAACGCCGAGAGCGGCCACCCGCCCCGGCCCGTCATCGACTGCACCGCATCCATGTAGATCGCGTCGAGATCCGGCCGCTCTTCGCGGTCGACCTTGATCGGGACGAAGTGCGTGTTCAGGAGATGGGCCGTCTCTTGGTCCTCGAACGATTCGCGCTCCATCACGTGACACCAATGACAGGCGGCGTACCCGATCGAGAGGAAGATCGGCCGATCCTCCGTCCTCGCTCGCGCGAGCGCTTCCTCGCCCCACGGGAACCAGTCGACGGGGTTCTCCGCGTGCTGGAGGAGGTACGGGCTCGTCTCGTCCGCCAGCCGATTCATCCCCTCAGTCTCCCGCAGTCTCCCGAGGTCGTCCCCTCGGATGGCTTATCTCCGGGGTCGACCGTGCCGATATCCCCTGCAGTGATGCACACGATCCGCATCCTCGTCGCGGACGAGAGTCCAGCTCTCACCCAGACGATGTCGCTGTCGCTCCGTCGGCGATCCGGGTTCGAGGTGATCGGTCCTGTTCCCGACGCTCCCTCGGCGCTCGAGGTGTGCGCGGAAGCGTGCCCCGACCTCGTCGTCGTCAACCTCGACCGGAACGACCACCAAGGGATCGCGATCGTGTCCGCGGTCAGGAATGGGTCGTCGATCCGCGTGATGACTGCGACCCGACACCCCGGTGCTCCCCTGATGGAGCTCGCGCTCGCGGCAGGCGCGTGCGGAGTGCTCCCTTCGGACCATGGTCCATCGAGCCTCGTCAACGCGTTCCACCGGGCCTTGGCAGGCCAGCTCGTGCTGCCCGCCGACGGCCCGTCGCCGATCGTGGATGACCTTCGAGCCGGTCGAGCGAGGATGGTCCAGCTCTCGCTCCTCGAAACGCTCACCGGCAGGGAACGTGAGGTCCTCACCGCGTTGGCCGAAGGAGCAACGACACCAGGAATCGCCCTCGAGCTCGGGATCAGTCCCGCTACGGTGCAGGCCCACGTCAAGAACATCTTCGGCAAGCTCCATGTGCATTCGAAGGTGGAGGCGATCGGCGCGGCCTGGCGGGGTGGCCTCTCCCTCGTTCCTCGATCCGCCTGAGGGAGATAGGTTCCATCCATGAGCGACCCCGTTCGAGCGGTCGTGGTCGCCGCGCATCGGATGGTCAGAGGCGCGATCGAGATCGCGTGTCAGGAGTCGGGCGTAACGGTCGTCGGGCGGGCAGACACCGCGATGGGGGGTGTGAGCGCCTGTCGCACGAGTGATCCCGATCTGCTCGTCCTGGAGTTGGAGCTCCCGGACACCGAGGGGTTCACCGTGCTGACCGAGTTGGGAACCGAGCGTCCCAAGCAGGTCGTCGTGTTGGCGGATCTCGCCTCCGGCGACCTCGTGCTGCGGGCGCTGCAGCTCGGCGCGAGTGGGTATGTGACGAAGGCAGACGGTCTCAGGGATCTCGTGAACGTGATCCGGCGCGTCGGAGAGGGGGAGCGGGTGATGTCTCCTGCCCTCGAGCAGGGTGCGATCCGTGCGCTCGGCACGATGGCGCGACGCGCGAGGGAAGGTACTGAGGTCGCGGCGCGTCTCACGCGGCGCGAGCGACAGGTGCTCGAGCTGATCAGCGCGGGACTCACAACGGGCCAGATCGCCTCGAGAATCGGAATCTCACCTCGGACCGTCGAATCTCACGTCGCGAAGGTCTATCGGAAGCTCGGCGTGCGAACCCGTGTTCAAGCGGTGTCCCGAGCCGCTGCGCTCGGACTCGTCGACCTGTAGCTTCAGCGTTCGGGGATCGACGCCGAGGCCGGATGGGGACCGCCGACGGATCTGGAGCGAGGATTGGCAGAGACGTCCGAGAGCAGAGGTGGCTCGAAGTTCGGGGTCCTGCTCGGCGTGATCATCGTCGAGCCCTACCCTGTCATCCGGGCCGGACTCGTTCGAACGATCGCGGAACACCCCGCGCTCGAGATACTCGCGGACGTCTCAGGGGCCGAGGATGCGGTGGACGCCGCGGGTCGCTTTCGCGGGAGCCGTGTCGTGGTCCTCGTCGCGATGGGGCTTGCCGGGGAACGCGACGCCTACTGGCTGATCCGGACGCTTCGAGAACGCTCGCCAGGACTCGTGATCCTCGGGATGGGCGCGAACGCGGACCCACAGGTTGTCTCCCGGGCGCTCTTCGTCGGCGCGGACGGCTTCGTCGATAAGAACGTGGAGCTTCCGGAGTTCCTCTCCGCGATCGTGCGCGCCTCGGAGGAGGAGGTCGTGATCGCGGGACCTGCAGCCGCGTCGGTCGGCCAGATCGCGGAGGGGATCGAACGAAGGCGCAGCGTGAGCTTCCGCCTCACCCGTCGGGAGCGGGAGGTCCTCGCGATCGCGGCCGAAGGGCTCACAGCGCGCGAGATCGCCGAGCGTCTCGGTGTCCGGGAACGGACGATCACCACCCACCTCGCGAGGATCTACGGCAAGCTGGGGGTCGGCAGCCGCATCGCAGCTCTTCGGGTCGCCGCCCGGTCGGGCCTGGTCTCGATCGGTCCCATCGAGTAGAGACTCAAGCCCGGACGAACACGGAACCGGCCGGGCCGACCGCGATCCGCTCCCATCCGTCCGAGACCAGCAACTCGTCGGTCAGCACCGCTCCGGGTTCCAGGATCACGCCTTGGATCGTGTAACGGTCGAGGACCCGCTCCCACCCGTCGCGAGCGCTGATCACCCGCGCGTAGTCGCGCCATACCGCGGCAGGGAAGAGCTCCACCTTGGAGTCCACCATCACGGGGTCCTCGGGGAGTGAGAACTCGAACCAGGACGCGAACGGCTGGAACACGAAGAGCCGCGATCCCCTGGGCAGGCTCCGCCTCGTTGCATCCACCAGCACCTCCGGTGCATCCCGCGCCAGCCGGACAGGGGCGCCAGTGACCGGGTCGATCCCGGCCCGCGCCAGCAGGGAGATCGGGAGCAGCGCGAGGAGGATCGCGGCGGCCGTTCGATCGAGCGCGGAGCGGCCGGTCCCTGCCGAGGGGGTGCGATCGGCCCTCCGATACCAACTCGCCACGATCGGGGGCGCGGCGAGCGCCCACCAGAGCGTGGCTCGGAGCGCCGGCAGGCCCAGGGCGAAGAAGGCGAGCAGTCGGATGGCGTCGACCGGACGGACCGCCCGGCGCTTCGACACCCCCAGGACGGCGACAGCGATCCCGGAGAACCAGAAGGGCGCCCCTCGGACGGTGAACGGGAGCGGTGGGCGCCACTCGGCCACCGAACTCCGGATCGTCTCGTTGCCTGCGATCTCGACGGCGTACGACCACACGCTCGGCCCGAAGGGGCTGACGAGCGTTCCCGCAACGGTTGCGAGGAGAAGGAGCAGGCTCCGTCCTGCGGGCTTCCTGTCGGCGACGTCGTCGGCGAGCGCGAACGCGGTCAAGAGCGGGGCCAGGACGAAGCTCCCGTGCACGTTCGCCCAGACCACGGCGAGCACGGGCACGAGCCAGATCCACCGGCTCCGCCGTCCCAAGAGCAGCCATGTCCCGGTGAAGAGGGGGATCGCGAGCGATTGCGGCCGGGCAGCGAGCGATCCCGCCCCAACGAGGAACCCAAGCAGGCTGAGGACAGCGCTCGTTCGCGGGTGGGCCCCCGCCCGCACGCAACTCCGATACACGAACAGGATGCCGGTCCCGACCGCCGCGGCATGCGTGATCGCGACCCCGGCCCACCCGAGCGCCCGATGGGCCAGCGCGAAGATCACCTGTGCCCCCCATTGCTGGTTCAGCCAGGGAAAGCCTCCTCGCGTGAACGTGAACATGTCGGTGCGGATGACGTCGCCGCTGCGCAGGGCGAGCTCCCCGACCCGGACGTGATAGGCCAGGTCGATCGCCCGCATCCTCGCGATGAGCGAGGCCGCTGCGGGGAGGATCCAAGCGGCCGCGGCCCAGGGTGGCCCTCCTTCTTCTACTTCAGTTGGGCTAGGCCGGCTGGTGGGCAAAAAGGTCCCTTGTGGGGTTCCCATCCGCGCATCCTACGGGGTACCATCCGGGTCCTTCCTTTCCCAGCGAGGTAACGCGTTGCTGGATCCGGAGGTACGTACGTCGAAGTACGTAGACAAATCCAGGGGAAGATGGGATTCCCTGGGACGGCGGGGTTCCGTAGCTTCCTGGGTGGCGGATCACATCCGCTGGGGGGCCACGCGGCCCCCGAGGACGGGAGATCTCGGAGGAAGGGGGTGGAACAGGATGCTGAAGCTTTACACCGGTTTGCAGACCTGGTGGGCCGACCTCAAGGAGCGGGCCACGGAGGAGCACGGTGCCACGGCGGTCGAGTACGCGCTGATGGTGGCGCTGATCGCGGTGGTGATCATCGCCGCGGTGACCTTCATCGGTACGTCCGCGGAGTCGAAGTTCAACGAGGTTGGGACCGCCGTTAACGGCGCCTCGTAGTTCATCTGATCGAGCGGCCGTCGGCCGCTCTCGCCGCCGCCTCGAGGCGGCGGCGAGTGGAGCCGACAACCTTCGGGAGCGATGGGTGAAGATGCGAAGCAAGCTGCGTCGTGAGGACGGGGCGGCCGCGGTCGAGTTCGCACTGATCGTGGGTCTGCTCGCGGTCCTCATCTTCGGTCTGCTCGAGTACGGGCTGGCCTTCTGGCAGGTGCAGAACCTGCGCTCCGCGGCGCGCGAGGGTGCGAGGGTGGCGGCCGTGCGCGGGGACGACACCGCGGTCCGCACCGCGATGGTCGCTTCCTCGGCGGGGTCCCTCAGCGGCGGATGGACCTTCACCCGCTCCCGGACGTGCGATGACGACGCCCGCGGTCAGGAAGTGACGATCCAGATCGTCAACGGTTCCTTGTCCGGGTCCGTCCGGGAAGCGTTCGAGGTCTCCATCCCGTTCCTCCCGCCGATCCAGCTGGACCCGCTCCTGAGCGGTTCCTTCCGATGCGAATGAGGGCCTGATGACGACACGATCCCTCCGAGGCGGCCACGGCTCCACCCGAGATGACGAACGAGGAGCCGCCGCCGTCATCGTTGCGCTCAGCCTGATCGCGATCTTCGGGCTCATCGTCTTGACCGTCGATGTCGGACAGCTCCTCTTCAAGCGCCGCGGGATGGTGAACGCCTCGGACGCTGCCGCCCTGGCCGCCGCCCAGTCTTGTGCCGGTCTGGCCGATACAGACGTCCCCGAGTCCATGGCCGACACGTTCGCGGTGAACAACGTGAGCGAGGCGATCACGGGGCTTCCGAACATCACCGAGATGGTCGGATGTGACGGCCCGCCGTTCGGTCACGTCAGCGTCGAGTACGCGATGAATCAAGACCTTTTCTTCGCGGGGGTGCTGGGCTTCAACGGGCCGGCCCCCGTACGTACCGAGGCCACCGCCGGCTGGGGCCCGGCCGGCGGGGCGAACCCTCTGCCGATCGTCGTGTACACGGGGAGCGACCAGGGCAACTGCGATATCCAGGAGAACATCGGCGAAGGCCTCTCCTGCCATCTCTGGTACGACAACGACCTGTTCGACGGCTCCTCCTTCGGGTTCTTGAATCTCTGCACCGCGACGGACCCGTGCCAGCTCGGATGGGACGTCGGCACCGGGGACAACTGCCCCAACGTCGGCGCGAGCCTCCGCAGCGACTGGATCGCCGGCAACTGGACCGGCGGACCGAACGAGCTGAACTATCCGTCGCCCACCTATGTCTGCCGCGTGAGCGGGCTCACGTCGTCGAACTGGAGCACGCTCGAGACCCGCGAGGCGAACGGCCCTCACGTCTCGGGGGTGGACGACGGCTCCGACCTGATCTTCCCGATCAACGACTGCAACACCCAGGTCGACAACAACGGGAACGTGATCGGGTGCAACCCAAGCCAGCCGCCGGACAAGTACAACATCATCGGCTTCATCACCTTGCACCTCGAGGCCGTCTTGGACAGTGCCGCGGAGTGGGGGGGAGTCCCCCAGAGCTCGTGCAGCCCGAACAACGTGAACGTGACGCCCGAGCAGGTGATCCCGCTCTCGTCGTTCACCGGTGGCCAGTGTCCGAACGGCAGCACGCCGTCCGGCGTGATCGACTTCAGGATCAACAACCAGACGTCAGGCCCGAACTGGTCCTATGACGACCTGAACAAGTCCTTCACCTGGACCGGGCCGGCGGGTCGGGTCAACGTCGACTTCGACTGGTGGCTCGACGGCGAGTGCGGGCAGCCTCCGGGCAACTCGAGCGCCGTCTGCCTGAAGGTCACGACGGTCGAGGTCCGTTTCGGCGGCACCTCTCCGGGCGGCGGCGCGAACTTCGGTCTCCGCGCCGTACGGTTGTGTGACCTGGCGATCGGGAGCTGCCCGGACTGACGGCAATACGGACGAGAAGGTCGGAAGAAGCACTGAAGGGGACGCCGGTAAGGACCGATACAAGGGATCGAACTCTGAGGATGGGTTGAAAGGAGCAAGAGGATGAGATCACGAGGTCTGGTGGTTGCGATCGCGATCGTGCTCGCCGTGGCAGCGGCTGCAGCGGTGGTGCTCTACACCCAAGGTGTCAAGAACGACGCGGTGGAAGGCGGGACCCTCGAAACGGTCATCGTGGCGACGCAGGAGATCCCAGCCAATCAGCGCCTCGACCCGTTGATCGACCAGGGCCTCTTCACGGAGATCGATGTGCCGGCAGAGGCGTTGGTCGGCGGGGCGGTCACCGATGTGAGCCAGTTGCGAGGGGCCACGTCCACCACCCCGATCCTCGCGAACGAGCAGATCCCGGCCAAGCGTCTCTCCACCGCGGAGGAGAACCTGAACACCGTCGGTGTGAGCGAGGGCCACGTGGGTGTCTCCGTGGAGCTCGACGCTCCCCAGGGCGGCGTCGGCATCATCAAGCCTGGCGACGACGTGCAGGTCTTCGCGACCTACCAAGGCGTCACGCTCATCCCCGGTAGTCTGCGCAGCTACTTGACGCAGCCGACCACGGCGGCCACCCCGAAGAAGGACGTTCCCGACTTCACCGTGACGCTGATCGGGACCGTTCGGGTCCTGCGCATCCAGAACCCGGAGGTGGACAGCGAGACCGGCCGGAGCGACAGCTCGCGGATCCAGGTCACGCTGGACCTGCTGCCCGAGGACGCCCAGAACCTCGTGTTCGCGCAGGAGAACGCGCGCGTCTGGCTCGGCCTCCTGCCTCCGAACGAGGAAGGCACGCAGCCTCCGGCGTCCACCGTTCCGATCGAGCTCCTGCTCGGAGCGAAGCTCGGATGACAGACGCGAGCGTCGTCGCCGTCGGGACGCCGCAGTCGTTCCGCCAACAGGTCGCCAGGGCCGTCGAGATGGGCCCGGACGAAGTGGGCTGGGTGCAGTCGGCCACGGCTGCGGAAGAGCTGCTGATCAGTTCCTTCCAGCCCGTCGACGTCCTGGTCCTCTCGCCGGAGGTCAAGGAGCCCGACGCGCTCGGCCTGGCCGAGTTCGTCGGGCGCCAGGCTCCCGGAACGGCCATGGTGCTGGTGCGCGACCACACCTGGAACGGCCTGTTGCCGGCCGCGATGCGGGCCGGGATCCGCGACGTGGTCGACATGACCCAGGGAACGGAGGAGCTTCGCGACGCCGTGGAGCGCGCGATCGTCTGGGCGACGAACCTCCGGTCGGTGAACGTCGGCTCGGTGGACGGGCTGCCCGTCACCCGCGGCAGGATCCTCTCGGTCTTCTCCTCGAAGGGAGGGACCGGGAAGACGTTCCTGACGTCCAATCTGGCGACCGCGATCGCCGAGGTGACCAGTCAGGACACGGCCGTGGTGGACCTCGACATCGACATGGGCGACGTCTTCACGTACTTCGGCCGGGAGCCCGCGGCCACGATCCAGGACCTGATGGAGCTCGGTGAGGGCGCCGAGCGCTCCCGGATCAAGACCGTGGGCGTCCAGCTGGCGGACCACCTGTGGGGCTTCGGCGCGCCGCCGGACCCCACGGCGGAAGCGCCCGCCGGCGAGGCGATCGGCAAGTTCCTGCGCGCGTTGCGGAACGAGTTCGCCTGGGTCATCGTGGATGCCTCGGTCGACTACTCGGACTCCGCGCTCGTGTGCTTCGATCTGTCCGACGCGATCTGCCTCGTGACCGGCCTCGACGTCGTGGGCGTGAAGCATCTGTCCAAGTCCCTCGACACCCTGCTCACGATCGGATTGCCTCGGGAGCGGTTCCGGGTCGTGCTGAACCGTGCGGACTCGAAGGTCGGCCTGGACGCCTCCGACGTCGAGCGCGTCATGAAGATCAACGTCGACGCGATGATCCCGTCGAGCCGGCTCGTGCCGACGTCCCTCAACAAGGGCCGCCCGGTGGTGCTCGACGAGCCCAACTCCGAGGTGGCGCAGGCGGTGCGGCAGCTCGCCGTCCGGTTCGCCGGGCAGGCCGAGATGGTCGCCGCCGGCGAAGCGGGGATCGATACGTCCAACAAGAAGAAGCGCAAGCTCTTCGCTCGAAGCTGACCGGATGACGAAGAAGAGGTAGAGGAGGCACCCGATGTCCCTGGCAGACAGGCTCCAGAAGTCCCAACAGAAGGACCGGATCGCGGAGGTCCGCGTTCGGGTGCAGGAGCGCCTGGTCGAGAGCCTCGGTCCGCGCTTGTACGACGCGAGCCTTTCCGACACGGAGCTCGAAGGCATGGTGCACCAGCGCCTGCGGGAGCTCCTCGACGAGGAGGAAGGCGTCCTCGCGGCGCAGGAGAAGCTGCTGATCGTCCGGCAGATCGGCGACAGCGTCCTCGGACTCGGACCGCTCGAGCCGTATCTCCGCGACCCCGAGGTGACGGAGGTCATGGTCAACAACTGGGACACGATCTACGTGGAGCGGTCCGGCAAGCTGTTCTGGACCGGCACGAAGTTCCACGACGAGGGCCAGCTCCGGCGCACGATCGACAAGATCGTTGCCAAGGTCGGCCGTCGCGTCGACGAGGCGAGCCCCATGGTGGATGCTCGGCTCCCGGACGGTTCCCGAGTGAACGCGATCATCCCGCCGCTCGCGATCGACGGGCCGTCCCTCACGATCCGGAAGTTCGCCGCCGACCCGTACCAGGCGGACGACCTGGTGGAGTTCGGCACGATGAGCTCGGCGGTCTCGAAGTTCCTCGAGGCGTGTGTCCGCGGCCGCATCAACGTGATGGTGGCGGGCGGAACCGGCGCGGGGAAGACGACGACGCTGAACGTGCTCTCCTCCTTCATCCCCGACGACGAGCGGATCGTCACGATCGAGGACGCCGCTGAGCTCAAGCTCCAGCAGCCTCACGTCGTCCGGCTCGAGTCGCGCCCTCCGAACATCGAGGGGAAGGGGCAGGTGTCGATCCGCGACCTCGTCCGTAACTCCCTGCGGATGCGTCCCGACCGCATCGTCGTCGGTGAGGTTCGAGGCGGCGAGGCCCTGGACATGCTCCAGGCGATGAACACCGGCCACGACGGCTCGATCTCCACGATCCACTGCAACTCCCCACGCGACGCGCTCTCCCGGCTCGAGACGATCACGATGATGTCGGGGATGGAGCTCAGCGCCCGGGCCATCCGAGAGCAGATCGCCTCGGCGATCCAGCTGATCGTCTACCAACAGCGTCTGAAGGACGGGACGCGCCGGTTCACCCACGTGACGGAGGTCGCCGGGATGGAGGGCGAGGTCATCACCTTGCAGGACATCTTCCTGTTCGACTTCTCGGCGGGCATGGACGACGAGGGTCGGTTCCGTGGCCGGATGAAGTCCACCGGCCTCCGGCCGAAGTTCCTCGACAAGCTCCAGGAGCGTGGGGTGTACGTCGACCCGGAGACGTTCGCGTTGGAAGCGAGAAGTCGGTAGATGCTGGCCGCGGATACCTTCTTCTCGAGCGAGGCGATGCTCGCCGTCGTCGTCGGTCTGGTGGCGCTGGCCGCCTTCGCGATGGGGTGGCTCCTGCTCGGGACGGCCGCTCGCGTGAAGTCGGACCGAGACATGGCGGCTCGCATGGCCGCGATCGGGCGACCGGTCCCTCAATCGATCGCGTCGCCCGTCGACAAGTCCGGGACCGGATGGATCCCCGAGAGTGTGTCGGCCTTCGGGGAGCGCTTCGCGCAGTCGCAAGGGTTCGGCGAGAAGCTCGATGCGCAACTCGAGGCCGCCGGCGTCAGCCTCCGCTCGGGGGAGTTCGTGGTCGCCACGATCGGCGCCGGGTTGCTCGGCGCGGTGCTGGGCGCGGCGATCCTGCAGAACGTGCTGCTCGCCGGCGTGATCGGCCTCCTGGGCCTCGCGCTCCCGACGGTCGTGCTCCGGATGTCGCTCGGGCGCCGCTCGGACAAGATGCGCGAGCAGCTGCCGGACGTGCTGACGATCATGGCGTCGTCGCTCCGCGCGGGCCATTCCTTCCTCCAGTCGCTCGACACCGTGGCGCGGGAGATCCCCGCGCCGGCCAACGTCGAGTTCCAGCGGCTCGTGGCCGAGATCAGGCTGGGACGCCCGGCGGAGGACGCCCTGGAGGCGCTGGCCGACCGGATCGGGAGCTCCGACTTCCGCTGGGCGGTCCTCGCCGTGAACATCCAGCGCGAGGTCGGTGGGAACCTGGCCGAGATCCTCGACAACGTGTCGGACACGCTGCGGGAGCGCGCGACGATGCGGCGACAGATCAAGGTGCTGACCGCCGAGGGTCGTCTTTCCGCGTGGGTCCTCGCACTCCTGCCGTTCGCGATCGCCCTCTACATGTTCGCCGTGAATCCGGAATACATCACGTTGCTGTTCACGACGCAGATCGGGCTGTTCATGTTGGGCACTGCTGCGGTCCTCCTGGTGCTCGGGGTCCTCTGGATGAGAAAGATCGTGAATATCGATGTCTGAGGTCTGGTTGGTACTCGCTGTCGGGTGTGTCGTCGGCGCCATCGTCCTGTTGGGCATCTTCGTCGACCTGAACCAGTCCGAGCGTCGCCGTGCCGTCCGACTGCTGGAGTCGCAGGTCACCGGCACGACGAGCGAGAACGTGAACCTCCGTGAGCAGCACCTGTCCGAGAGCTTCAGCTCGCGCATGATCGTGCCGGTCGTCGCCGGCGCGTCGAGGGTCGCACGGCGCATCACGCCGATCGACGCCCGTGATCGCGTGGCTCGGAAGCTGCTGCTCGCCGGGAGTCCGGCCGGATGGGACGCGGAGCGCATCCTCGCGTTCAAGATCATCGGGTTGGGCGGCGGGATCGTCCTCGGGTTCTTCGTCACCTCGCTGCTGGGCAACGTGACGCCGTTCATCCGGATCGTCCTGATCGGGTTGCTGGCGTTCGTCGGCTTCGTGGCTCCGGACTCGATCCTGAATCGGCGCGTCGACGAGCGCCAGAAAGAGATCCTCCGGACGCTGTCGGACACGCTCGACCTCCTCACCATCAGCGTCGAGGCGGGGCTGTCCTTGAACGCCGCGATCGCGCAGGTCGTGCACAACGTGCCCGGCACGCTGTCGGCGGAGTTCGCCCGGATGCTCCAGGAGATCCAGCTAGGGGTGCCGAGGGCCGACGCCTTCCGGAACCTCGCCGACCGGACCGATGTGGACGAGCTCAACGGGTTCGCCCTCGCGATGATCCAGGCCGACGTCTTCGGCGTCTCGATCGCCAGCGTCCTTCGCACCCAGGCCCAGCAGCTGCGGATCAAGCGGCGGCAGGCGGCCGAGGCGAAGGCGCAGCAGACACCGGTCAAGATCGTGTTCCCGTTGATCCTGTGCATCCTGCCGGCCCTGTTCGTGGTCATCGTCGGCCCGGGCGCGATCCAGATCTGGGAACAGTTCATCAACGCGTAGCCTGCGTGCTGTCGGGCCGCTGAACGGACAGGTACGCTCCCGCGCGGCATGAAGGTCGCGTACCAAGGGGAACCCGGCGCGTACAGCGAACGAGCGGTCCGCTCGCTCTTCAGCGGGGCGGAGCCGCTCCCGTGCGACACCGTGCGCCATGCCTTCTCCAGGGTGACGAGCGGCGAGGCGTCCTTCGGCGTCGTGCCGCTGGAGAATTCGCAGGCCGGCTCGGTGAACGAGACGTACGACCTGTTGTCGAACACGAGCCTGTTGCGCATCGTCGGGGAGTCCATCGTCCGCGTCGACCATGCGCTGCTCGGCGTGTCCGGGGCCCGGCTGGAGGACGTGCGCCGGGCCCATTCCCACTGGCAGGCGCTGGCGCAGTGCGAGGACTTCCTGTCGGCGATGCGGATCGAGCCGGTGCCCGAGCACGACACGGCGGGCGCGGCGCGCAAGGTCGCGGCCGCCGCGGACCCGGCGTCCGGGGCGATCGCCAGCGTGGACGCGGCCGGCATCTCGGGGCTGATCGTGCTCGCCGAGCGGATCCAGACGGAGAAGGAGAACTTCACGAAGTTCGCGGTGATCGGCGCGGACGACCCGGGATTCGGGCCCGCGGACAAGACCTCGATCGTGATGGCGGTGCTGGACGAGCCGGGTTCGCTTCTGGGTGCGCTGGCGCCGTTCGCGGCCCGCGGCATCAACCTCCACAAGATCGAATCCCGTCCCCGCCACGGCGCCGCCTTCGAGTACCTGATGTACGTGGACTTCATGGCGCCGGCCGGCGATCCCGAGGTGGAGGGCGCGATCGAGGAGGTCCGGGAGCACACCTCCCTGCTGAAGGTCCTGGGGTCCTACCGCTCCGCGGACGAACCGGTCTGACCGCATAGCATGGGTCGGTGGCCCGTGCGACTGAGGCGTCCCCCGCGGCACCCCTGACGAGGCGGCTGCCCGTCCTCCCGGTGATCTCGGGGGCCATCGTGATCGGCGTCGCCGTCCTGGTGATCGCGTTCGTCCTCTCCCGGGTCGAAGACGAGCAGCACCGGGGTGGCCCGCTCCGCAACGACGCCCCGCCGCCGGGCGCCGCCCCGATCAACTCGTCCTTCGAGGGACTGACGACGTTCCGGGGGAACGCGACGAGGACCTATCACGGGGAAGGACCCGTGCCCCTCGATCCCGTGATCGGCTGGCGCGCTCCCGCGGAACGGCTCTGCTCCGTGTCCTTCGTCGGGATCGACCGGAGCGAATGGTGCGGGACGGGGTGGACCGGGCAGCCCAACGTCGTGGTCGGCGCGGACGGGTCGGTCGAGGTCCGCGAGGGCGCGTACGACGGGAGCTATCACTTCCTGGACGGGCTCACGGGCCTGCCCGTCCGTCCGCCGCTGGTCACGAACGATCTCGCGAAGGGTTCCGCGACCACCGATCCCGACGGGTTCCCCCTCTACTACGCGGGCTCGCGCGACGGCCGGTTCCGGATCGTCGCGACGGACCGGCGGGAGCCGCTCGTGCTCTGGTCGATCCACGGTGCGACGAGCGTGGAGCGGCCGCTTCGCAACGACGACTGGGACGGCGCCGCGCTCGTGGTCGACGACGTGCTATTCGAGGGCGGGGAGAACGGGTGGCTGTACGTGGTCCGGCTCCACCGCGCCTACGACGAGCTCGGGCTGGTCACGGTCGATCCCGAGGTCGTGGCGACCGTCCCGAGCTTCGACGACGCGCTGCTCCGGGCGCTCGGCGACTCCGAGGTCTCGATCGAGAACTCGGTCGCCCTGCACGACGGCGTCCTCTTCTTCGCCAACTCAGGCGGATTGGTGCAGGGCTGGGACGTCTCGGACGTCCTGCGCGGCGGCTCTCGCGTCGAGCGCGTGTTCCGGTACTGGACGGGAGACGACACGGATGCCACGGTGGTGATCGACGACGCCGGCGACCTGTACGTGGCGAGCGAGTACCAGCGCTTCGGCAAACGGAGCGAGGAGGTGGGTCAGCTGATGAAGCTGGACCCGTCACGTCCGCGCGATCCCCTCGTGTGGTCGATCGACGCGCGCGAGGTCGGCTTCGAAGGAGCGGGCGGGAGCTGGTCGACGCCAGCGCTCTCCGGTGAGCTCGTCTACTTCACCACGGCGGCGGGGCGCGTGCTCGCCGTCGAGCGCGAGACGGGCGAGGTCCGGTGGGAGCGGCAGGTGGGCGCCCCGGCGATCGGCTCGCCCGTGGTGGTGGACGGGGTCCTGATCCAGGGCGACTGCGCCGGGGATCTCTGGGCATGGGACGTCTCGGAGCCCGATGCCGATCCGGTCCTGTTGTGGAAGCTGCGCTTCAGCGATTGCATCGAGTCGACGCCCGCCGTGTGGCGCGGATGGATCTACCTCGGGACGCGCCAGGGGTACCTGTACGGCCTCACCGAGCGCGGGACAGAGCGGGACGCCGAGTAGCGATCAGCGGAACAGGATCGACGGGTCGTCCTTGATCTGCGCCGTGCGGAAGGCGACGAGCCCGATCGCGACGACCAGCAGCGCCACGAGCCCGGCGACCGACGCGGCGCGGCGCGCGGCCGTCGGCCGGGAGGGATCGACGGCGAAGCCCGCGACCAGACCCGCGACGAGTCCGCCGAGGTGCGCGCGCCAGTCGATCGCCGGGATCGAGAACCCGATCACCAGGTTGATCAGCAGCATCGAGAGGGCGGAACGGAGCCGCGCCTGCGCCATCACGTGGTGACGGCGCAGGTAGTTGTAGGCCACGAACGCGCCGACGAGCCCGAAGATGGCGCCCGAAGCGCCGACCGCGATCCTGAACCCGGACGCGAA
Organism: Actinomycetota bacterium; assembly: GCA_050696355.1. Taxonomy (GTDB): domain Bacteria; phylum Actinomycetota; class UBA4738; order UBA4738; family HRBIN12; genus JAJNBA01. The sequence continues at coordinate 1,977 of JBOGVD010000059.1, read as the reverse complement.
CGCGAAGGAGACCGCTCCGGCGAACACGCCGGTGACCAGGAACACGGCGAGGGTGGAGACGCGTCCGATGTCGCGCTCGATCGCGTTCCCGAAGATCCAGAACACGTAGCTGTTCAGCGCGAGATGGATCACGCCGGCGTGCAGGAAGATCGAGCTGAAGAGCCGCCACCACTCGCCCTCGACGATCCCGCCGACCGGCGCTCCGAGCGTCCCCCCCGAGTACGGGACGAGCGCCCCCGCGTCGATCAACGCCTGGCTCGAGGGGCCTTCGAACAGGGAGCCGGGTCCACCGGCGACCACGAGCTCCCACACGTATCCGATGCCGATCGCGACCAGCAAGACCATCGTCACCGACGCCGATCGGACGTTCGCGACGGCGACCTGGCGGCCCGGTCCCCGGCGGAACTCGCGTCGGGCTTCGGCGACGCACTCGGGGCATTGGTGGCCGACGGGAGCCGGGATCATGCAGTCCGGGCAGATCGGGCGACCGCAGCGGGTGCAGTGGACGCCCGTCTCCACGTCCGGGTGCCGATAGCAGCGTTCCCGGGTCGGCGGCGGAGGCATCGTCGGCGTCGGGTCCACGGGGGTCATCGTACGCGGGGCCGGGACGAACGGTGGGTCCGGTCGTCGCGTGGGACGCGTGCTCGGGGAGTCGAGATCGCGATGCCGGAAGGGTCCTCCGCGCGATGGACGCCAGAGGGGTAGCGAGGGCTCGGCGGTCGCCGTCCGAGCCGGAAACGCGATCAGGAGCGAGACGGCGGTCAGGGCCCATCCGCCATGGGCCGATGCAAGGGGGACGCGCCAACGGCGCCGCGAGCGTTCCGGGCTACGCGTGCATCGGCGGGAGCGCTTCGAGCGCGGCTTCGACCTCCGCGCTGTCGAACAGCGGCCCCCAGCGCTCGGCGACGACGCCGTCGGCGCCGATCAGGAACAGCCAGGGCTCGGTCATCTCAGGGCTCTCCGGGGTGCCGCGGAGGAGCCAGTCGGCCGCTCCCTCGTTGATCACCTGGGGTTGCGCGTTGTAGTCCTTCCAGATCTCGACGTGGATGTACACGGCACGGTCGGGGTGCTCGGCGGCGAGCCGCTGGAGCTCGGTCACCTCGGGGCCACAGAACCGGCTCGTGCAATAAGCGGGCGTCCCGAACAGGACGAGGGCGGGCCGGCCCTGCTCGATCGCGTCCGCGATCGCCCACTCGTGGAGCTCTGGGTCGGGGATCTCTCCACCCGCGTCGGCGCTGGAGTCGATCGACCCCTTCCGGACTCCTTTCGAATCGATGGTCAAGGTCGCCGTCGCGGGAGCGGGCATCCCTGGCGCCGGGATCTCGGACTCCTCGCGGACCTCGAAATCGGTGGTGAGCTCGCGAGCCACGCCGTCGATCACGACCGAGATCGTCGCGCGCCAGGCCCCGGTGGTGTCGAAGGTCACATCCTCCGCCTCGTAGACGCCGTTGGCGCCCGAGACGACCGTCGGCGCGTCGCCGGACGCGTCGCTCCCGGGGACCGGCACGTACGTCGCGGTGACGGAGGGACCGGGCGCGGGGTCGGCCCCGTCGAGCGCGGCGAACGCGATGTCGAGCGAGCCCTGGGTGACGACGCGGATCCCGTTCGCGTCGCTCGCCAGGATGCCCACCTGCACGCGCTGCGGCGTGCCGACGTAGTGCCAGGTGCTGGCCATCTGGGCCGCGAACGAGGTGTTCAGGTCGGGTCCAGTGCCCCCGTCCTCCGGTGTCGAGCAGGCCGTAAGGAGGGCGGCGAGGGCGAGGATCGAGGGCAGGACGCGTCGGCGGCTCATCCGTTCCACCTTCTCACGGACGCGGAGAAGCACCGGTGAGAGCGCCCTCCAGGCGCAGCAGGAACAGCCGACGTTCGTCGTAGCCCCCGTAGCTGCCGAGGCTCGGGCCGGCTCGCACCACCCGGTGGCACGGAACGAAGAGCTCGATCGGGCACCGCGCGAGCGCGCTGCCCGCCGCGCGGCCG
>JBOGVD010000058.1:0-27710 GCA_050696355.1 Actinomycetota bacterium | reverse complement strand
ACCGAGCACATCCTGCTCGGCCTGATCCGCGAAGGCGAGGGCGTCGCCGCGCAGGTCCTCCAGAAGCTCGGCGCGGACCTGAACCGTGTCCGCCAGACGGTGATCCAGCTCCTGTCCGGCTACACCGTCCGCACGCCCGAGGAGACGCCCATGAAGGGATGGATGCCGGCATCGGGGCCTACCTGCCCCTGGTGCTCGGTCCCCTTGGAGGGCGCCCTGGCATATCGGACCCTGGTCGCCGCTCCCGCTGAGGATGAAGGGGAGCCGATCTCCCTCTTCGTGCTCTACTGCAAGAGCTGCGGCGGCGTCGTGGGCACGTCGCCGGACTGATCTATCTGGGTCTGACGACGACCGATCGTCGTCCGCTCAGCCGTCCCCGAGGGGGGGATGGATGATCGATCGACGCCGCACGGCACGGATGGCCAGTGTTCCGACAACGGCCAGGATGGCGCAGATCGACAGGATGGGCAGCCAGTTCCGGTCGACGACCTCGAATCCAGGTCCGCACTCGGACCCGGCGCAAGCGGAGGTAGTCTCGGCAGTCGTAACTGCCAGATCCGCGGTGGTGGCAACTTCGTCGAGGATCGAGGCCACCGACTGGATCAACGAGCCGGACCCGCGCTCCCCGCTCCCCTCACCCTCTGGGAGGACCGAGTCCCCCTGGTCGCTCTCTCCGATCCCCGCGTCCTGCGACCTCGGAACGAGAGAGTCGGAACCGCCTGGGGAGCCGGGGCCGAAGGCGCCTGAGGACCCGCCACCACTTGGCCCCGGCGGTTCGGGGCTGGGCTCGGGGCTGGGCTCGGGACTCGGCTCCGGGGATGGTTCGGGACTCGGCTCCGGGCTCGGTTCGGGGCTGGGCTCGGGGCTCGGCTCCGGCGACGGTTGCGCGGGCGGTGGCTTCGGAGGCTTCGGAGGCTTCTTCCAGGGGGCCGCCTGATCCAAGGCCCCGACCAGGGCATCCGCGGTCCGGTCGAGGAGCGACTGCCTCTCATCGGCGAACGCGGCCGGAGCGAAGGATCCGAGCGTCAACAGCGTCGCGAGTGCCGTGACCAGCCCGAGCGAGTGACCCCGTCCCCTCCAACGTCGCATGCCTGCTCCTCGTACGGGGGGAAGTCTCGTGCGCTGTCAACCGCGGCGATCCCTCTTCTCGTACCCGGGATCGGCGTCTCGAATCAGCCTACATCCGGATCGCAGGGACGCCCGATCAGGTCGGAGGGGCCTCGGCCAGGCGCCCGTCCGCCATCGTCAACACCCGATCGAGGTGGCGGATCACCTCCGGGTTGTGCGTCGCCACCACGACAGCGGTCCCCGCCTCGGAGGCCCGTCGGAGCGCCGCGAACACCCGCTCCGCCGAGACCGTGTCCTGATGCGCCGTGGGCTCGTCCGCGAGCAAGACGCTCGTCGGGATCGAGAGCGCGCGGGCGATCGCGGTCCGCTGCTGCTCCCCCACCGATGCCTCGCGTGGGTACCGCCTCCGGAGCTCACCGATCCCCAAGACCCCGATCAGGTCTTCGATGTCGTCCGATCGATCGTCGAGGCTTCCGGCGAGCCGGGCCGGGTACTCGATGTTCTCCTCGACCGTGAGCTCCTCCATCAGGCCGAGCTTCTGCGGCACGACCGCGACGCCGGACCATGCGGGTGAGGAAGGATCGATCGGACCGCCCCAGCGGACCTCGCCCGAGGTCGGTCGTTCCCAACCGGCGATGACGTTCAGCAGGGTGGTCTTGCCGGACCCGGACCGGCCGACGAGACCGACGAGCTCGCCGGGTCTCGCCTCGAAGCTCACGTCCTCGAGGGCGTGCACGACGTCCCCGCCGTGATGGTGGAACACCTTGGTCAGACCGATCACGGACACGACGGCCTCCGCGTCCTCGTCGACGAGCCTTGCGATGGGGTAGCGGGCGGCCCTCGAGCCGCGTGAGCCCGGACCCTCCGGGTGCGTTCCTTTCAGGCGGCCGTGGTCGAGCTCGATCACCTCGTCGGCGAGCCTGCGGACCGCGCCGTCGTGCGTCGCGACGACGAACGTCACGCCCGCGTCGACGAGCGCGCGAACGCCGTCCATCACGAGCCGGCCGGATCCGGAGTCGAGCTCCGCGGTGGGTTCGTCGGCGACCACCACCGCCGATCCGGCCACGACGGCCTGCGCGAACGCCGCTCGTTGCTGCTCCCCGCCGGAGAGCTCGTCGGGCAGATGGTCGACCCGATGGCCGATGCCGAGCCGTTCGAGGATCGCGCCGTCGCCCTGGGACCGGGAGCCACGGGACGCGAGCTTCAGGTGCTGGCCGATCGTGAGGTTGGGGAGGAAGTTGTCCGACGGCCGTTGGAACACGTAGCCGACGACGTCGCGGCGCAGGCGCCGGAGCCCGCGCCCTGACATCCTGCCCACGTTCCGCGGGCCCACCCAGACATCCCCCGACGTCGCCCGGTCGATCCCGGTCAGCACGCGGAGGAGCGAGGACTTCCCGCTCCCTGAGGGCCCCACCACCGCGGTGAGCGCCGCGGCCGGGAACGAGAGCGAGACGCCGCGGAGCGCGTGGACGGCGCCCGTCGGTGTTCGGTATGTCTTCACAAGGTCGACGCAGCGCGCGGGGACCGGCTCACTCGACAACCCGGAGCACCTCCCCCAGGTCGACGCGTTCGGCCCGGCGGTGGACGAGCCATCCGCCCACGACCGCCACCGCCGCGAGCCCGACGGCGGTCCACGCAACCACGGCGACCGGGGCGTCGAACAACGGGGCCGGCGGGATCGTCTCCAGCGGATCCAAAAGCGGCGTGATGAGTCGTCCCGCCACCATCCCCGTCGAGGCGCCGAGGACGAACGCGGCCAGCAGCATCGCCCCGAGCTCGGACACGAGTGCCGCCCTCGCCTGCGCCCGGCGCATGCCCATCCGCATCGACAGGACGTTGGAGACGGCCCGCGCCCGCTGGCGCGCCTGCAGGTAGACCACGAGGATCCCGATCACGAGCATCGCGGCCGCGAGGCCGAGCACGTTCAGCATCGCGAACGTGTCGATCGCCGCCGCGATGAACGGCACATCCTTCACCTCGTCCGCCGTGAGCGTGTCGAGGGCGAACGCTTCGAGCTCCGGGACCGCCGCGAGCGCCCGGTCCGTCTCGCCCGCGATCCAGAGCTCGGTTCGAGCGCCGGGGCGCGTGAGCGGGTTCCCGCCCGCGCCGAGCCGCTGGTCGAGCGACCGCCCGTCCACGACGAGGACCGGATCGTCCGACGACACCCCCGGGAACGCCTCCGCACGGCCGACCACCTCGATGGGTGTGTCGATCTGCGCGATGGCCATGCGCGTCGGGTTCCCGTCGCCCTGGATCAGCAGGGCGGGCAGCGGGCCGTCGGCCCGGCGGAGCCGGGAGACGAGGTCCTCGAGCGGCTCGTCGGAGAACGCGTCGTTCCAGAAGGCCGCCCCCACGAACGACCCCGGATCGATGCCGACCATGTCGAACGGGACATCGCCCGGCTTCAGCTCGCCCGCGTACTTCACCCGCTGGACGCGCGTGATCGGCAGGGGGAAACGCTCCTGCCCCGGCGCGTTCGAGTCGATCTGCACCTGCACGTCGCTCCCGACGAACACGCCCGCCTTCGCGTTCACGGTGGCGCGCAAGGACCCGACCATCGTCTGCGAGTCGATGAAGATGCCCAGGCACAGGGCGGCGGCGCCCACGAGGAGCACGGTGAGCTTCGGCAGCCCGGTCAGGCGATGGAGCATGAGGTAGGTGACCGGCGAGCGGCCCGAACCTCGGGTCCCGATCCTGCGGAGTCCCTCGACGAGGAGCCGAGCCCCGAGGGTCGCGAAGCCGGCGACGAACAGGACCGGGAACGCGAGGAGCAGAGCGCTCGGTCGGCGGATGTCCAGGCGAGTGTCCTCGATCAGGGCACCACCCGCGTTGAGCCGGGAGAGCACGAGGAGCGCGCCGGCGATCGCGAAGACCTCCCACGGCACCCAGGCCAGCCGGCGCTTCAACGAATGGACCTCGAAGGTCCGGATGAAGGAGACGCCCGACACGATGCCGAGCACCAGCAGGCCGGCAGCGCCGGCGGCCACCGCCCACGAGACGGAGATCAGCCGGGCCGAGGGAGCCGCCGGAGCCGCCGGCCCGAACGTCGAGATCAGCCACCACCCCAGGCCGAGTCCTGCGGTCGCTCCGAGGGCGATCGGGATCGTCGCCTCAACTGAGGCCTTCGCGGCGAATCGCAGCGGCCCCCAGCCTCGGGCATGGAGCAGCGCGGCCTCTGTCCGTCGCCCAGCGACGGCGAACGCCGCCGCCGCGGCCACGACCGATGCGGCCACCCCCAGCCCTGCGATCAGGAGGAGCCGGAGGGGTCCCTCGACGGCCGCTGCCCTCCGTTCCACCTCACGAAGCACGAGCGGCATCGACGAGCGGAACTCTATGTCGCGCCTCCCGAAGAAGGTGAATCCTCCGTAGGTGGTGCCGCAGCAGGCGAAGAGCCGACCCATCTGCGTCTTCCGGTCCGTGACCAGTCGGAGCACGCGATCTGCGTACCCCCGAACGGCACGGGCCGCGTCGGCGTCGAGCGACGTCCGGTCGACCGGGGCTACCCAGCCGAGATCGAGGTCGCGTTCCTCAGGATCGGCGAGTTCACGTGTCAGTCGGAGGGCCTCTTCGGGCCCCACGAGGATGAACTGCGGGGGAGCTGGGCAGAATGCGCACTGTCGATAGATCTGCTCGCTCCATGGCGACCAGTACCCGGACCGCGGCTCGTTGTAGAGAGCTCGATAGACACCGCCGACCTGCAGCGTGACCTTCCCGTTCAGCTCGATCAGATCACCAGGTCCGACCTCAAGCTCGTGCGCGATCAGATCAGGCACCATCGCTCCGCTCGAACCATCACCGTTCACCACATCGACGTGCTCGCCCGCATCGGTGCCTGAGAAGATCGCTCCTGATACCGGGCCCGACTCGGGCATCTCGCCCCCGGGGAGAGTGACGAACGCGACCGCTCCTCGAACGAACCGGATCGGCGTCCCGAGATGCGGCCCGTCCTCTGCGATCCGACGGAACTCCTCGTCCAGTCGATCCGCAAGGAGCGCGCGACCGCCTCGGACCTTCTCTCGGAAACGCACATTCGTGACGCTGTAGAAGATCCCGGCGCCGTTCCGACCGATCGTGGGATCCGCGAGCCTCGCGCGCAGGAGGTCGCCCTCCGAGCGCGAGAGGAACAGGGGATACGCGGCGGCGACCAGCGACAGCAGCAGCGCTCCGACCACGACGGCTGCCAGGAGTCCGGGGTAGCGCAGGAGCGCCGATGGCGCCCAGAGAGGGCTCCCGGCCCGGCGCCGTCGCTTCGCGTGCTGTCCCGTCAGTGGAACCTCCCCGGCTCGCCCTCTGGACCCTCCCTACACCGAAGCGCGGCCGGAGGGTTCCAGAAGCGTAGCCGGGGAAGCGGTCAGATCGCGTCGGTCGGCGAGCGCAGGACCGATGGCGTGTGCCGCGGCTCCCCGCCCGGACCCTTCGGGCTGGCATCATCCGCAGGACCCTCGCGTGACGAGAGGCATGGCAGGACCCGGCGAGGACAGGACCGGCGAGGAAAGGGATCATGCGAGACATCGCCTTCGCGCCTCGATCGATCTCCCAGCTGGAGGGACTGGCTCTCCCGAAGGACCTCGAACGGTTCCGGCGGGCGGGCGCGAGCGCTGCCGCCCGGCTCGACGGGCACACCCTCTGGCACGTCAATTCCACTTCCGAAGGAGGAGGGGTCGCGGAGCTCCTCCATCAGCTCCTGGGCTACGTCACCGGATTCGGCATCCGATGCCGATGGGTGGTCGTCGAAGGGGACCAGGACTTCTTCTGGGTCACCAAGCGGATCCACAACCGGCTCCACGCATCGATGGGCGACGGCGGTCCGCTGGGACGGGAAGAGCGCGAGGTGTACCTGCGGGTGCTCGCGCGGGAGCGGGCGCCGCTCCTGGACGAGGCGCGTCCGGGTGACGTCGTAGTTCTCCACGATCCGCAGACCGCCGGCCTGGTCCGACCCCTCGTCGAGGCTGGGCTCCACGTCGTCTGGGTCTGCCACGTCGGTGTCGACAGCCCGGACGACGTCGTGCGATCCGCGTGGGACTTCCTCCGACACGAGGTCGAACCGGCACATGCCTTCGTCTTCTCCCGCCGCGCCTACATCTGGAAGGGGCTCGATCGTCGGAAGGCGACCGTGATCCCGCCCTGCATCGATCCGACCTCCGCGAAGAACATCGAGGTCTCCCATGGCGACGTGGACGCGATCTTGGGATCCGCCGGCGTGCTCGCGACCTCCACCCGCCGTCGCACGACGCGCGTGGAGCTGCCCGGCATCGGCGCGGTGGACGTCCGGAACCGCGCGAGCGCGATCGAGGAGGCACCGGCCCCGCCCAGCGTGCCGCTCGTGGTCCAGGTCTCGCGATGGGATCGGCTCAAGGACCACGTCGGCGTCCTCCGCGGCTTCGCCCGTCACGTGGGACGCGGCCTGGATGCGCACCTCCTCCTCGTCGGACCGGCCACCGCCTCGGTCGCCGACGATCCGGAGGGAGCCGAGGTGCTGGCGGAGATCCTCGTAGCGTGGGGCCGGTTGCCGGCGCGACGGCGCGCATCCGTCCACGTGCTGAGCCTTCCGGTCGTGGACCGGATCGAGAACGCGCTCGTGGTGAACGCGCTCCAGCGGCAGGCAGAGGTCGTGGTGCAGAAGAGCCTCGCCGAAGGCTTCGGGCTGACGGTGGCAGAGGCCATGTGGAAACAGCGGCCGGTGGTGGGGAGCCGCGTCGGCGGCATCGGAGATCAGATCGTCGACGGTAGGAGTGGTCTCCTCGTCGATCCGACCGACCTCCAGGCGTTCGGCGGCGCCGTGTCCTCGCTGATCCGCGACGCCGGGTTCGCGCAGGCGATCGGCCACGCCGCCCGGCATCGGGTCCGCGCTCGATTCCTCCCCCCGCACTTCCTCGGGGCGCATCTCGAGCTCGTGGATCGGATCGTGACTGCGGGGGCAGAACCGCCGCCGTAGCCGAGCACGGATCCCGGCCGGCCTACGGTGCCGAGACGCGCACGCGAGCATCGACGACCACGGCTCGCGTCTCTCCCACCATGACCGGGTTGCAGTCCATCTCCCGGATCGCTTCGTGTCCGGAGGCGAGCGCGCTCACCCGGAGGACGATCTCCTCGAGCGCGGCCACGTCGGCGCGGGGAGCACCGCGGTACCCGTCGAGGAGCGGGAACGTGGCGAGCGAACGGACCATCTCGCGAGCCGCGACGTCCGTCACCGGCGCCACTCGGACGGCGACGTCCTTCAGCAGCTCCGCGATCGTGCCGCCGGCGCCGCACGCCACGATCGGCCCGAAGACGTCGTCGTGGGTGATCCCCACGAGCATCTCCACGCCCTCCGCCATCGCCTGGACGGTGAAGCCGCGCAGCGGCTGGCCGAGGGCCTGGATCCGGTCCCGCATCGCGGTCGCGTCCGCCGTGACCTCCGCCTCACCGCGGATCCCCAGTCGGACCCCGCCGACATCGGTCTTGTGCAGCGGGCCGATGGCCTTGAGGGCGACGGGCACACCGAGCTCTGCCGCGTACCGACCGGCTTCCTCCGGTATCGCGGCGACGCGCGAGGTGACGACCGGGATGCCGTAGCACGCGAGCACGTCGTCGACCTCGGCCGGTTCCAGCCAGCCACCGCCTCGGGACAGCGCCGATGCCAGGACCGCATCGGCCTGGTCCGGGCGGGCGTCGCGGAACGACGGCACGACGCCGGGCGGGCGCGCCCGCCATCGGCCGTAGTCGGCGGCGCGCGCGGCGGCGATCGCTGCCTGCTCGGGGAAGGCGAACGAGGAGAACAGGCGCCTCCCGGTCTCGGGATCGTTCGGGACCTCCCGCCCGGACATGAAGCTCGTCAGGACGGGCGTTCGTCCGTCCAGCCGTCCGATCGCCCGCCCGATCGCACGGGCCACGTCGTCCGCCTGCTGCTCGAGCGGCGGGATGTAGATCACGATCATCAGGTCGATGTCCGGGTCGTTCGCCACGGCGACGAGCGCCCGTTCGAAGTCCTCACCCGTCGCGGACGCGATCATGTCCACGGGATTGCCCGTGGAGGCCTCCGGCGGCAGGAACGCGCGGAGCTCCTCGACGGTCGCCGCGGCGAGCGGGGGAAGCACCAGCCCGTTCGCCTCGCACGTGTCGGCGCAGAGGATGCCGAGTCCTCCGGCGTTCGTGACGATCCCGACGCGGTTGCCGCCGGGCGGCGGTTGGGTGGCGAGCAACATCGCCACGTCGAACATCTCGGAGAGCGTGTCGGTGCGGATCACCCCGCTCTCCCGGAACAACGCATCCACGGTGAGGTCCGACGTCGCAACGAGGGATCCCGTGTGGGACCCGGCGGCGCGCTGACCTGCTTGGGTTCGGCCGCTCTTCACCGCGACGATCGGGGTGCGCATCCCGATCCGGCGGGCGAGCTGCGAGAACCGCCTCGGGTTCCCGAAGGACTCCAGGTACAGCAGGACGACGTTCGTCCGCGGATCCTCGGCCCAATAGCTCAACATGTCGTTCCCCGAGATGTCCGCCTTGTTGCCGACCGAGACGAAAGAGGAGAGGCCGATCCCCCGGCGACGAGTCTCGCTCATGACGGCGAGGCCCACCGCGCCGCTCTGCGACAGGAATCCCACCGTGCCGGGATCGGGGGCGATCGAGGCGAACGTGCCGTTCAACGCGACGTCGGGATCCGTGTTCACGACTCCCATGCAGTTCGGCCCGACGAGGCGCATCCCCCATCGCCGACACACGTCGACGAGGGCCTGCTGGCGGGTCGGCCCCTCGCCGCCGGTCTCCCCGAAGCCGGCCGAGATCACGACGAGCCCTCGCACGCCCTTGCGGCCGCAGGCGTCCGCGACATCGACGACGAGGGGCGCCTTCACGGCGATGAAGGCGACGTCGACCGGGCCGGGAACGTCGTCGATCGTCGGATACGCCTTCACCCCTTGCACCGCCGGCGCGGACGGGTTGACCGGATAGACGATGCCCCGGAACGGGGCCGTGAGCAGGTTCCGGAGCAGGCGCCCTCCTATGCTCTCCTCGTCCCGTGAGGCTCCGATGACGGCGACGTTGTTCGGGGCGAGGATCGATCGGACGGCGTTGGCGGCCGCCGTGGCCTCCCGCTCCTCGAACTGCGCCGCGGCTTCGTCGGTGGGTGCCGTCGCGATCTCGACCGAGACGGCGCCCGGCTTCGCCTTGATCGAGACCGGGAACCCGCTCTGGCGGAACACCTGGATCATCCGGTGGTTCTCCGGAAGGACCTTCGCCTCGAGGACGGCGATGCCCACGTCGAACGCGGCCGCGACCAGGCTCCCGACGAGGAGGGATCCGAGGCCCGAGCCTTGCAGGTCGTCCGCGACGCTCACGCTCAGCTCGGCCCGGGTTGCGTTCTCCCGCCGGTACTGCGCCCCGCCCACGACCTCCCCACCGTGGCTTCCGGTCAGAGCCAGCAGCGTGAGGTGGTCGGAGTCGTCGATGTGCACCGCCTTCGTCGCGACATCCGTGACGTCGATCGACGCTGTCCAGAATCGCAACCGCCGGGTCTCGTCGGAGAGCCCGATCAGATAGTTCTCGACCAGGCGCTGGTCCGCTGCCCGCGCCGGCCGCAGGTGGACGGTCCGGCCGTCACGGAGAACCACGTCCTTCTCCATCCGCGTCGGTGCCGGTGCCTCGCCCATGCGTGAGGCAACGGTAGCCACGCCCGGCACCCTTGTCAGGCGTGTGTCCGCCGCCGATCGGGATCCGACCGGGTTTCGACAGGGGCGGCCAGAACCCCGTAGAGTCGCCAGATGCGAGATCGAGGAACCACGTTGTCGCCCGCCCGCCGATCGTCCGGTCCTCTCCTGATCGTGGGTGGCGCCATCCTCCTGTCCCTCCTCACGGCGGGGCCGGCCTTCGCGCAATCGGACGATGTCCTGGGAGATCAAGACCAGATCGTGCTGACGGGCCGACTGTCGGTGGCGGAAGACGAGACCGTCGATGCCGCCGTGATCCTCAACGGCAGCGCGACCGTCGACGGCACGGTGCGCGAATCGTTGGTGGTCCTCAACGGCGACGCGGAGATCTCGGGCAGCGTGGACGAAGACGTCGTCGTGCTCAACGGCGACCTGGTGGTTCGCTCCGGCGCCGAGGTCGGCGGCGACCTCGTCACGCAGTCCACGCCGACGGTCGAAGAGGGCGCGACGGTCCGCGGAGATCGGAGCAACGTCGTCACCCGGTTCGACTGGGAAGACATGGGCGTCGGCGGACGGATCGCGTGGTGGCTCGCCTATTCCGTCTCCGCCTTGATCCTGGGGCTCCTGCTGCTCGCGTTCGCGCCCCGACTCTTCCCGGCGGTGCGGGACGCCGTGGCGACACGGCTGGGCGCGACGATCGGATGGGGCTTCGGGCTCTTCTTCCTGCTGCCCATCGGCGGGGTGTTCCTGCTCGTCACGATCCTCGGCATCCCGTTGGGATTGTTCCTGCTCCTGGCGCTCGCGTTCCTCTACACGGTCGGCTACGTCGTCGCGGCCATGGGGGTGGGGGGTCTGCTGCTCCGCACCACGCAGTCTCGGTTCGTGGCGTTCCTCGCCGGCTGGGCCGTTCTCCGGCTGCTCGCGCTGATCCCGATCGTGGGCGGGGTGCTGTGGTTCCTCGCGGCGGTCTGGGGCCTCGGCCTGCTCGCCGTGGCGATCCGGAACGTGAGGGCGGCCCCGGCGGGCCCCGTCCCTCCGATGCCGCCCGTGCCGGCGAGCGTCTCCTAGGCTCGCACGCCCTCACGGACGGGCGGGCGCTCGCGCCGGTCGACCAGATGGGCGCGTCCCTCGAGCAGGGCCAACCCGTACAACAGCGCCACCACGATCAGGAGCGCCCGATACCCGGTCACGAGCGCGCCGTACTCCAGCACGCCGCCGACGATCGCGCCCAGGAGGTTGGTGCCGAACGCGATGCCCGATGACCCGACGTCGCGGAACCGGTCCGCGAACACGAGGTTCGCGATGAAGACCGGCGTGAACCCGAGCGTCACGGCGGCGGCGAACCTCGGCAGGAAGTCCAGGCCGAGGAGCGACTCGGCCGGGATCGCCCAGGCGAGGATCAGGGCGGCGAGCAGGGGCGCGTAGAGCCACGCCGGATGCCGGAACCGGACGCGCCGGGCGACCTCGATCGCGAGGTACACCGACACGAGGATCCCGGCGAAGACCAGCGCGTTCACGAACCAGGTCGTTCCGAACAGCAGCGCGAACCGGACGACGTTGGACGTCTCGAGGAGCAGGAACGCGGCGCCCATGAAGAACAGGTCGAGGTACGGGCGCATCTGCCCGAACGGCCCGGCCGACAGCCGCACCGCCACGAGGGAACCGAGCAGGATCGCGAGCAGCGTGACCTGGTAGAAGCCGGGGATCCCGCTCCCCACGAGATAGGCGAACGGATGATCGTCCGTGACGGGATCCGGCAGCTCGGCCGGTCGCGACCATCGCTCGTCGCAGGTGAGATCGGCCGGCCGCACACTGGCCGTGAGGACGGTCCGCGGCCTCGGCCCGGCGCCGGCCGCCAGCTCGAGGCACGGGGCGTCACCGAAGACCCGCGTCAGCGCGTCCGCGTACCGGTCGACGACGACGGGAAGGTAGTAGTGGTACATCGAGATGACGCCGTTCGGCTTGAGGTGGTCGCGGACCTCCTGCATCGCCTCCCTGGTCAGCAGGTAGCTCTCGAGGCGCAATGACGACTGCCCGGCAAGGACGGTGAGCGAGTCGGGGATCGCGTAGAGGACGAGGTCGTAGCGTCGCTCGGTGTCGTGCAAGAAGGACCGGCCGTCCTCGACGTGGACGGTCACCCGCGGGTCCCGATACGGCCGGTCCGGGTGGAGGTCGCGGCCGAGCCGGTACAGGAGCGGATCGATCTCGACGGCGTCGACGTGCCCGGCGCCTCGAGCGAGCGCGATCGCCACGTCGTTCCCGCTCCCGGCGCCGACGATCAAGACGTCGGTGAGCGGGTTGTCCGGGGCGTGCGCGTACGGGTCGAACCGGAACGTCTGCGTCTCCTCCATGACCGCGAGTGGCATGATGCGCTGGTGCGGCCGGCCGTTCACGCTGATCGCCACGCTCCCGTCCGCCGCCACGGCGTTCGTCCTCACGCGGTAGTAGGGCGACCATCGCGTATTCGGCGCGAAGGACAGCACGCCGAGCACCACCACCGCCACGGCGAGCGGGACGACCTGCGCGACCCGCGATCCCGCGACGATCACGACGAAGATCGCCGCCGAGATCGTGCCCCACACGAGTGGCGACGCCTCCAGGAAGGACAGACCCGAGAACGCCGCGATCCCGAGGATGCTGCCGAGGATGTCCCATCGGTAGGCCTCGAGTGGCGCGAAGCGGACGAAGACCCGGCCGACCCCCTCCGCGAGCGCGGCCATGATGAGGAACGCCAGGAGGAAGACGGCGCCGAGCGAGAGCCACTTCGGAAGCGCGGGCCACCCGAACGCGCCGACGAACCGCAGCTCACCCGCGACCCGCCCGCCCTCGACGGGGAACACCGCGAGGAACAGGACGAGGACCGCGAACAGGACGGGGAACAGCCGGAAGAGGTCGCCCCTCGCGCGAGCCCGGAGGAACCCGACGCCGACCCCCAGGAAGCTCGCGAGCAGCACGAAGTTCGTGAAGAACGACAGGTAGACGACGTAGGCGCCGCTCCATCGGATCAACCCCAGCTCCACGAACAGCATCAGGAAGCTCAAGAGCACGAGGCGAACCGGAGACGGCTGGTCGCGGGCGCCCGCCTGCTCCTCGCGCTCGACCATCCGAGGGCGGATGCTAACAGTGAGCAGAAGCGTGTTCGCTACGAACGCGCGGCGGGGTGGGACGGGGTCGATCCCGTCCTGCGTTCCGAGGGGTGGCACTCGATCGCGGCTCGGAGCAAGGCTTCCGCGTCGACACGCGTCTTCTCGGGAGCGAGCCCCGTGTCGTCGAGCACGTCCAGGAACGCCTCCACGCACAGCGGGTCGAACAGCTCGCCGGCGCCCGCGGCGATGTGCGAGATCGCGCGATCGAGGGACCATGCGGGACGGTAGGCGCGATCGGACGTGAGCGCGTCCCACACGTCGGCGACGCCGACGATCCGCCCTGCCAGCGGGATCTCCGCCCCCGCCAGCCGGTCCGGGTAGCCGCTCCCGTCCCAACGCTCGTGATGGTGGCGGATCGCCACCAGGGAGGCCCGCAGCGAACGAGCGCGGCTGGCGAGCTCCCATCCCACCACCGGGTGGCCCTTGATCGACTCCCACTCGTCGTCGGTGAGCCCGCCCGGCTTGTTGAGCACCTGGTCGGGCACGCTGATCTTCCCGACGTCGTGGAGGTACGCGCCCTGGTGGAGCCCTCGGAGCGCTTCCGGCTCCAGCCCGAGCCGGAGACCGATCCGCGACGACATCTCTGCGACACGCCCGGAGTGACCGTGCGTGTACGGGTCCTTCGCCTCGACCGCGCCGATCAGTGCGTCCAGCGCCTCGGGGTGCCCGCGCGTGATCTGCTCGAGCGGATCTCGCACGGAGATGCCCTGCACCGCGCTCGACAGGCTCCGCGACCGGCGGGACTCCGCGACCACGGCCCACGATGTCGCGGCGAAGCCCGCGAGCAGGTAGAGGTGGTAGTCCCACCACGACAGGCGCCAGAGCTGGCCGAACCCCAACGACAGGATCGCCGACATCGACAGCCAGCTCGCGAGGACGAGCGAGAGCTCCACACGGTCGCGCCCGAGCCGCCACCGTCGCCAGTGCATCGAGCCGGTGATGAGCAAGGACAGGGCGCTCGCCGAAAGGACCAGCGACCGCAGGAGATCCTCACCCGGGACCGGTCGGGTCCCCGACAGTCCCGTCGGATCGACCACGATCACCATGCATCCGATCGCCATCACGACGACCGAGGCAGCGATGCTGAGGCGCGGAGCGCGCGCGACCACCCGAGCGACCGGACCTTGGTCCCAGACCGCCGCCGCCAGGCATGCGGCGAAACCGATCAGGGCGAGCGATCCGAGTCGGCCCACCCACATGTTCAGCGGTTGGCCGAGCATGCCCGGTGTCGTGAGGCCGTGAGCGAGCATCAGGAATCCCACGCAAACACATCCGATGGCGAGGAGCACCGGACCCGCCCGGCCATCCTTGGCTGCCGCGATCGCGGTCGCGAGCGCCAGCAGCAACGCGCACCCGGCGATCACGCTCACGATCACGAGGTGGAAACGCGGAGACTCGAAGACGGGATCGAGCGCCGGGACCGATCGCCCGGCAAGCAGCACGAGGGCGGGACCGAGCAGGAGCCCGACTAGCAACAGCGTCCCCGAGCGTCCGAGCGGGCTTCGCAGTGTGGAGCGCCTCTTGATGAGCTTCACGCCGACTTCCTTCATAGAGGGCCCGTTCCGTTCGAGAGCCGTCCTTTCAGCTGCCCTGGAGTCATCGACCTCGTTCAGAAGCGTCTTGAGGGGGAGGCAAGGATCCTCCCCCTCGCGAGCACACTTAGCGCGGTTCAGGACGATCCGGTTCGCGGCTCGCGACGGGTCCGCCCCTAGACTCCAGCGCGTGGCAGGTGATCTCCGTGTGGGCGTCCAGCTTCCCGAGGTGGAGCGCGAGGTCCGATGGTCGGAGTACGCGTCGATGGCCAGGGCGGCCGAGGAGTCGGGCTTCGACTCGATCTGGGTCGGCGACCACTACCTCTATCGAGGCGGCGGTCGCCCGGAGCGGGGCCCGTGGGAGGCGTGGACGCTCCTCGCGGGCCTGTCGACGATCACCGAGCGCGTCCGCCTCGGGCCGCTGGTCGCCTGCCTGAACTTCCACAACCCGGCGGTGTTCGCCAAGACGGCGGCGACCGTGGACGAGCTGAGCGGCGGCCGGCTCGTCCTCGGGGTCGGCGCGGGTTGGAATCAGACGGAGTTCGAGGCGTTCGGACTCCCGTTCGACCACCGCGCCTCGCGCTTCGAGGAGGCGTTCGAGATCGTCCGTCGGCTCCTCGACGGCGAACGGGTCACGTTCGAGGGAACCTGGCACCGTGTCCGCGACGCGGTGCTGCTCCCCCGTCCGTCGCGGCGCCCTCCGATCATGATCGGGTCGACCGGCGCGCGTGTCCTGGCCGCGACGCTGCCGCACGCCGACGTCTGGAACACCTGGTACGACTGGTATGGCAACACGGCCGAAGGGTTCGCGACGAAGGTCCGTGAGCTCGACGAAGCCTGCGAGCGTGCGAGTCGCGACCCCGCCTCTCTGGAACGCAGCGCCTGTGTCCTCATCCGTCTCGGCGACACGGGCGAGCGACCGGACGAGCCCGGCGTCGTCCCGCTCCACGGCTCGCCCGATGCGATCGGCGCCAGCCTGCGCGCGATCGTTGACACCGGGGCCGACGAGCTCATCCTCGTCCTCGATCCGATCACGGAGGCGGCGGTGCGCACGATCGGCAACATCGTGGCGCGCCTCCGGGCGTCTGGGCGATGATGGGGCGGGGTGGAGAGCCGCTGATGGCGATGCCGGACGATGACGGGCTCGAGCGCTGCGTCCAGCACCCCTGCTGCATCCGCGCTCCTCGCGTCGAGGCGAGCCAGGGCTCGGCGCGGCTCGCCGGCGAATGGCACCTGTGCTGGGTGCCGGATGACAGCGCCTGGTTCCTCGTCCCGCCGCGGGGCAACATCTGGGAGATCAGAGTGAGGCACGGAGGCGACCCGGTGGGTGAGCTCGCGGTCGAGGGCGTGCGCTTCGGCGACGTCCGCGACGCGATCGAACGGCGCGGCCTCTTCCCGCCCTGCTGACGTCGGGACCGACGGGTTCGGGCGGACTTCGTGAAGAAGCCCGCCCGACCTCGATCTCGATCTCGATCTCGATCTCGAATCCATGGATCAGCTCGCCTCCGTTCCGGACGACGAACGTCACCGGGCCGGGCCGGATCTCGTCCGCCTCGAGCGTGATCGCGAACTCGCCGAAGCCGAGGTCGAGGCCGTCGTCCCGGGTGAAGGCCCTGCCTCTCCCGTCCTCGAGGGTTAACGAGAACGAAACACGGGCGCCCTCGACCGGCACCTGGTGAGCCCGTAGAAGAAGACCGGAACGTGACCGTCGCTTCGGGGAGAGAGGGGACCGCGATGGATACCGGCGACACCGCCTGGGTACTGACGTCATCTGCGCTCGTGCTGTTCATGACGCCCGGGCTCGCGCTGTTCTACGGCGGGCTCGTCCGCTCCAAGAACGTCCTCGGCACGATGATGCACTCGGTCGCGGCGATCGGGATCGTCTCGATCCTCTGGGTGCTGATCGGCTACACGCTCGCGTTCGGTCCCGACGTGGGCTCGCTCATCGGAGGGCTCGACCACGCCGGGTTCGCCGGGGTCGGAGCCGATCCGGTCGCGCTCGCCCCGACGGTGCCCCACACCGCGTTCGCGGTGTTCCAGATGATGTTCGCGGTCATCACGCCCGCGCTGATCGCCGGCGCGTTCGCCGAGCGTGTGCGGTTCCGCGGATACCTCCTGTTCGTGGCGATCTGGTCGGTCGCGATCTACGCCCCGCTCGCGCACTGGGTCTGGGGCGGCGGGTTCCTCGGCGCCGCGGGCATCGGGGCGATCGACTTCGCGGGCGGGACGGTCGTGCACATCGCGGCCGGCGCCTCGGCCCTCGCGGCCGCGCTCTTCGTGGGCAAGCGATCCGGCTTCCCGGGCGGCGCCTTCGTACCCCACAACGTGCCGATGGTGATCCTCGGCGCCGCGATCCTGTGGTTCGGGTGGTTCGGCTTCAACGCCGGGAGCGCCCTCGGCGCCGGCGGCCTGGCCTCCTCCACCTTCGTCGTCACGCACCTCGGCGCCGCCGCGGCGATGATCGGTTGGCTCGTCCCCGAATGGATCCGGCACGGCAAGGCGACGACGGTCGGCGGCGCCACCGGCGCGGTCGCCGGGCTCGTCGCGATCACGCCGGCCTCCGGCTACGTGACGCCGCTCGCGGCGATCGCGATCGGTCTGGCGGCGGGTGCGATCTGCTTCCTCGCCGTCGAGCTCAAGCCCCGGCTCCGCTACGACGACTCGCTCGACGTCGTCGGCGTGCACCTCGTGGGCGGGCTCCTCGGCGCGCTCCTGACGGGCGTGTTCGCGAGCCTCACGGTCAACCCCGCCGGAGCAGACGGGAGCCTGCTGCAGGTCGGGCGGCAAGCCGCGGCGGCCGGCGTCACGCTCGTCTTCGCGTTCGCGGGGACGCTCGCGATCCTCACGCTCGTCGACCGCCTCATCGGGTTCCGCGCCACCGAGGAGAGCGAGGAGGTCGGTCTCGACGTCGAGGAGCACGGCGAGGCCGCGTACAGCTTCCGCGAGCGGGGACGCTCGCCGAGCCGCACGTCCGTCGACCTCACCGACTCCGAGCTCGCCGTGCTGCGCGAAGAGCTCGTCCTGGAAGCGGCGGCCCGGGTGCTCGATGCCATCAAGGAGCAGGACGCCGCCGAGCCGACGTGACGCGGGCCCCTGACGCAGGGTCCCGGCTCTGGGCGTCCGCTCGGGGCGACGTGCGGTGCGATGCGCGTACAGTCGCGCTGACGCCTGAAGGGATCCGGGAGCGGGCCGTCAGAGGACGGGTGCCGGTTCGCGGTCGAGGGGAGTGGCATGGGGCGCATCAACCGGTGGCGGGCAGGTCGACTCGTGATCGGGCTGCTGCTGCTCGCCGGGTGCGCCGGCCCCACCTCGACGCCGCCCCGCCGGGTCCTGGGCGACGACACCGTGACCGTCGGGTCGTTCAACTTCCCCGAGAGCGTGCTCCTCGCGGAGCTGTACGCCTCGGTCCTGGAGTCGCGAGACATCGAGGTCCGTCGTGCGCTCGCGATCGGCCCGCGGGAGCTCGTGATGCCCTCGCTGCAGCGCGGTCTCCTCGAGCTGGTCCCCGAGTACTCGGGCAGCGCCCTGGGGTTCCTCGGCGGGTCGGTGTCCCCCGATCCCACGATGACGGCCGACCGCCTGCGGGCCGCCCTCTCGGCGCGCGGACTCGTCGCTCTCGACCCCGCGCGGGCACAGAACCAGAACGGCTTCGTGCTCACGACCTCGACCGCGACCGAGCTCGGCGTCCGGACGCTCTCCGAGCTCCGAGAGCACGCGGCGTCCCTCCGGTTCGGGGGCCCGCAGGAGTGCCCCCGCCGACCGCTGTGCCTCGCCGGCCTCCAGCGCACCTACGGGTTGCGGTTCGCCGACGTCGTGCCGCTCGATGCCGGGGGGCCGCTCACGTTGCAGGCGTTGCGGAACGGCCTCGTGGATGTCGCGCTCCTGTTCTCGAGCGACGGCGCGTTGGACGAACCCGGCTTGGTGCTCCTCGCCGACGACCGTTCGCTGCAACCACCGGAGCAGATCGTGCCGGTGGTCCATGCCGCCACCGTCGACCGATTCGGGCAGCGCCTGGTGGAAGCGCTCGACGGCGTCTCGACGCGGCTGACGACACGTGACCTGCGTGCGATGAACGCCGCCGTCGCATCCGGGCGCACACCGGAGGACGTCGCGAGGGAGTGGCTCCGCGATCAGGGACTGCTCCCCACGGGCTAGCATCGGACGCCATGGAGGTCTCCCGCACCCATCCGGATCCGGGCCTCGGACACGGCCCCCAGCTGCCGGTCGACCCCGGGCGACGTCACCGGCGGCCGTCGGGCGAACGACCGCCCTTGCCGCGCAACCTCGGTCGCTCTGGCTTGTTCTGGCTCGCCATGGTCGGCTACTTCGTGGTCACGTTCGCCGGGATCCTCCTCTTCAATCCGTTCGCGGCGTTCTTCGGAGCCGTGGACTCGGTGGTGATGCGGCGTTCCGTGGGCATCCGCACCGACTGGCTCGTGGATGGCGCCTTGGTCGTGAACCTCCTCGCCTCGCGCTGGACGATCCGCATCCTCCGGTGGACCGTGATCCTCGCGCTGCTGGCCTTCCGTCGCTGGCGACACCTGTTCGTGTTCCTCGGTTCGCTACTCGTGCTCGAGCTCATCGCCTACCAGGCATCCATCTACATGGCGCGTCCGCGGCCGCTCGGCGTCACGATCCTCGGTCCGTGGGGCGGCTTCTCGATGCCCTCACGTCCCCTCGCCGGCCTCGCGGTCACCCTGCTCGGGGTGCTCTACGCGCTGCTCCCGCACGGTCGGGTTCGGGACGCGGGCAAGTGGGTGACCGGCGGCGTCCTCGGCGTCCTGATCCTCGCGCGTCTCCTCCTCGGAATCGAAACACCGAGCGACGCGCTCTTCGGCGCGGTGCTCGGGGTCGCTGTCGGGCTCTGCGCGTTCCGTTTCTTCACGCCGAACGACGTGTTCCCCGTGAGCTATCGGCGGGGCAAGTCCGCGCATCTCGACGTCGGCGGCGTGCGTCATGACGCGATCGTGAAGGCCATCTCCGATCAGATCGGTGCCGACGTGGTCGCGATCCGCCCGATCGGTCTCGAGGGCTCCGGGGGCTCCACGCCGCTGCGACTCACGATCGATCGTGGCGACGGCTCGACCCGATACCTCTTCGCCAAGCTGTACGCCCTGAACCACGTCCGCTCCGACCGCTGGTACAAGATCGGTCGCTCGATCATCTACGGGGCCCTGGAGGACGAGACCCCGTTCGGGACGGTGCGCCGCTTCGTCGAGTACGAGGACTACTCCCTCCGACTCCTGCACGACCACGGGTTCCCCTCCCCGGAGCCGTACGGCATCGTGGAGATCTCCCCCGAGCGCGAGTACATGGTCCTCATGGAGTTCTTCGACGGCGCGGTGGAGCTGGGCGACGCCGAGGTCGACGACGCGATCATCGACCAGGGTCTCGACCTCGTCCGGCGGCTGTGGGACCTGGGGGTGGCGCATCGCGACATCAAGCCCGCCAACCTGATGGTGCAGGACGGGCACCTCCGGGTGATCGACGTCTTCTTCATGCAGGTCCGCCCCTCGCCGTGGCGGCAGGCCGTGGACCTCGGGAACATGATGCTCGTGCTCGCGCTCCGATCGGATCCCGAGACCGTGTACCGGCGTGCGCTCGCGACGTTCACGCCCGACGAGCTCTCCGAGGCGTTCGCAGCCACCCGAGGCGTGGCGAGCCCGAGCCAGCTCCGCATGATGCTGAAGCAAGACGGCCGCGATCTGCTCGCCCGCTTCCGCGAGCTGGCGCCGGCCCGGCGACCGATCCCGATCCAGCGGTGGAGCCTGCGCCGCGTGGTCCGAACGCTGTGGGCGCTGGTCCTCGGCCTGATCGCCTTCGCCTTGGTCGTGTCCAACTGGGCGGTGTTCGCGTGAGCGCGTCGAGTCGGACGTCCATGGCCCTCGTCGTGGTGCTCGCGCTCGGCGCGTGTCAGTCCGGGTCGGACATGGTGCCGACGTGCGGCCGCGGGAACGAGGCGGCGCTCGTGCTCGTCGCCCAATCCGTCCCTTCCGCGACGTTGCTCCCCTGCGTGGCCATCCTCCCGGCCGGCTGGCGCACCGCCGGGAGCTCGATCGTCGACGGCCGGACGCAGTTCTGGCTCGAGAGCGATCTCGCCGGGTTCCGGTCGGTCGCCGTGGAGCTCGCCGCGGAGTGCGACACGTCCCGGGCCATCGAGGTCCTGCCGTCGCCCGACGAGGCCGGTGCCCGTGTCTTCCAAGAGCCCACGAACCTCGACCCGTTCCGCGGGAAGCGGTATCTCCGGTTCGAGGGCGGCTGCGCGACGTACACCTATTCGTTCCAGCCCGGCGCACCCGTCCAGCTCTCCCTCGAGGCGGAGGAAGCGCTGTCGTTCGCCCCCCGCGACCAGGCCATCAGCTACGCCCGTGAGCAGCTGGACCAGACCCTGTGCGGGGCCGGCGCTCCCCCGTGCGACGGTTGAGTCCCGCCACCGCGCCATGCTGACGGATCATCGGCGAGCGTTCGCCTGGTCCGTCGTGCTGCTCGTCGCGTGCGTCGGCGCGTTGCTCCTGGTCGGACGCCACCCGACCGACCTCGCGCCCGCGACGACCGCCCCGTTCGTCGGCCGGCTCGACGCCTCGATCTGGAACGCGATGGGGGAGATCCGCCTGGCCCCGCTCACGGCCATCTTCACCTTCCTCAGCGTGATCGGCGGAGGGCTGGTCACGATCCCGCTCCGTGTCGCGGCCACGGTGATCCTGGGGCTCCATCATCGGTGGCGCGCGTTCTCCGCGTTCACGCTCACGTGGGCGACGTCGGAGATCGTGCTGCGGGTGCTGAAGCTGTCCTTCGATCGTGGGCGCCCGCCCGGTAGCCTCGTCGAGACCTCGAGCTCCTCGTTCCCCTCTGGGCATGCGGTCGCCGGCGCCGCGACGGCGGTCGCCCTCGTGCTGGCGTTCCTCCCCGAAGGGCCGCATCGGCGGCGCTGGGAGTGGACCGCCGTCGCGTTCGCGTTCGCGATGGCGATCTCCCGCGTGTACTTGCGAGCGCACTGGTTCTCCGACGTGGTCGCCGGCACGCTCCTCGGGTCGGGCATCGCCGTCTTCTGGTTCGCGGCGCTCACCGAGTTCCGTGACGTCTGGCGGCAACGTCACGGGCTGCCTCCGCAGCCGGAGATGGGTGATCCGCTCGTGCAGGAGGAACCGCGCTCAGACCTGCACGGCGGAGCGGGAAGGGCGCCCTGAGCGCCCCGCGCTCGTCCCGCGCCGCCAGATCAGGTAGGTCACGGCGCCGACCGGGATCTGCACGCCGTAGGTGAGGAGCCGGAACAACAGCACGGCGGCGACGACCTCCGCCTGCTGTCCCCCCGCCGCGACGAGACCGCCGATGTAACCCAGCTCGATCACGCCGAGCCCGCCCGGCGTGACGGGGAGCGCGGAGATGAGCCGTCCGAACGCGAACACCGCGAGCACCTGCACCGTCGAGATCTCCGCCGCGGACGCGTCGACGTGCCGGAGCGAGAACAGGAGCACGACGAACAGCGCCAGGTGACTCACGATCGTCGTGACGGTGAGCGCGACCCACCGGCGACGGACGAGGCCGACCGTCTCACGCCGGAACCGCACGGCCCGGTCGCCGAACCCCTGAGGCGGCGGGCGCCGGAACAGCCTGGTGACGAAGGCGGCGACGCGCCCTCCCAGCTCACCGACCGAGTGGGCGAGCTCCTCCTTCCAGAAGATCGCGGTGAGGACGCCGACCGCCGCCGCCAACACGGCGAGTCCGATCAAGGCCGCGGTCACGAACGCCGCGCTCCCCTGTCCGGTGAGCGCGAGGAGCGCCACCGAGACGACCGGCAGGGCGAGCTTGAGGAAGATGTTCCAGATGCCCGTGACGGCGACGTAGAGCGTGGCGGCGGTCGCGGTGAAGCGCCAGGAGCGGAGCATCTCGTAGGTGAGACCGACCGCGATCGCTCCGCCGGCCGGCAGCGTGTTGGCGACCGAGGTGGTCGACTGGGTCAGCAGCGCGGCCCGACCGAGGCTGAGCCCCGGAACCGCTGCCATGTTGGCGAGCCAGTACGTGAAGAGGTTGAACGTCGTCGCGAGCACCAGGGACGAGAGCTCGATCCACGTGAGGCGGCGGAGCGTGTCGATCACCGCGCCGTAGTCCGCGATCTTCGGGATCGCGAACACGAACACGCCGACCACGATCGCGAGCGAGAGCGCGATCGAGAGCGGGCGGCGCCACTTCGGTGGCGAGGAGGCGCTTGAACGCTCGTTCACGACGACCGGCTGCGATGGATCATGCATCGTCGGAGGATACTCAGCCGGTCGCCCGTGACGTCCGTCGGGCCAGCGCAAGGCGTCCGGAGGAGGCGCTGGTCAGTGGCCGGGACCGCTCGGGTCCCGCCGCGCCTGCAGGAGCTCCACGGGCTCGGCCACCCCCTTGAGGACGACCGGGCCGATCGGCTCGAAGCGGACGGCCGCGCCCGCGGATCGCCTCGCCGTGTCCTCGCTCGCCAGCACCTGACCGGCACCCGCACGTCCGGGTCCGCGGTGAGCGATTGCATATAGTCTGCGCAATCTCCGAGGGAGGCGCGTGCGGCTCGTCAGCTCCTCCACATCCTCCTCGCCGCCAACCGGGGTGAGCTGGAAGCGGCCGCGCGATGGTCGTTCGCGGAGGGGCTAGACGCCGCGCCAGCTCGAACCGTCCGAGCTCTTCGTCCCGGACACGCTCGACGAGGACGGGTGAGCCGCCCGGCCGGGCCCGCGATCTCGGCTACCGTCGCAGCAGGCGAGAGAGCAGGGCGACGCCGAACCCGACGCCGACACCCACCGCGATCGCCGTCGGCGAGCTCAGCAGCACTCGCCCACCCTCCTCGACGGTGACCCTCGGCGAGACGACGACGCCGACGAACGCGTTCCGGCCGATCGTCGCTCCCCCGGCGGCGAGGATGGCCTGGGTACCGCCGTACTCGATCGACGCGTCGCCCCCGGCCATCACCGGACCGCATCCTCCGTTCCGGATCGCGACGTTCCCCTTGGTCAGCACCGGACCGCACCCGCCGTTGTGGATGGACAGGTTCCCCCCGGAGGCCACCAGCCCGGCAGCCGATCGCGTGAGGTGCACGTCATCCCCTCTGACGAACCCGACGAACCTCCCGGAGAGATCCGTGCCGGTCTCGGTCCCGGGGATGCCGGCGGTCCCGTGTGCTCGGTCGTCCATGTCAGCCTCCGATCTTCTCCTGCGCGGGCGGTCGGTCGAGCGGGTTCCCTCCATCGGATAGCACATGACCTGGGTCTAGCTCGATGTGTCGTCGCCGCCCTGCGACCCGCGGAGCGCCTCGAGCGCCGCCTCGACGTCGTCGAGGTGCTCGCCCCGGTGCGTCGCGCGCAGGGCGTAGAGCGGACTGTCCGGGTCACGCGGCCAGAGGCGGTCGACCGGCAGGGTCGCGACTCGCGCGTCGGTCTCCTCGGCGATGCGGAGGGCCAGCCGGGCGACCTCGAGCGGAGGGATCGCGTGGATCAGCGGGCGCGAGGCGTCGTTGATCCAGTCCACGTCCTCAGGCTCGGTGTCGGAGGACAAGAAGGGCACGCCCCCTTCCAGCTTGTCCGCGAGCGACAGGATCCGAGAATCCCAGAACGCGATGTGGCCGAACACGGCCGCGACCGTCCAGTGCGGGTTCACGGAGGCGCGGAGCTCGTCCACGTCCAAACGCTCGACCAGGGCGCGGAGGCGCTCCCGCTCCCGCCTGTTCTCCTCGACGTACGAACGATCCTCGGACATGCATCAAGGACGATACCGCCGATGGGCTGAAGAGCTCAGCCCTTCCGCCCCCGGGAGCCGGCGCCGCCGCCACCCAGCAGGACGCCCGCCCCGAGCACGAAACCGAGGTTGTACCAGTTGCCGTTGTTGTGGATCTCGTACACGTTCACGTTGTCGCTGAACAACGAGACGACGAAGGTGATCAGGGCGATGATCCCGTGCCACAGACCGAGCCAGAAGCCGGCGATCTCGACTCCCTGCGCGGCGACACCCTCCTGAGCGTTCGGCCCCGGCGCACAGCTCGCCAGCAGGAGCAGCAGAACGGCGACGACTGCCAGTCCCAGTCCGGGCCACTTCCTTCTCATAGCTCATTCTTGGCTGCCCGCCTCGAGACATGCAAACTCGACGTCGGCTCGGCGATCGCAACCGCCTCGAGCAAGCGACCGGATGATCCCATATCCGCAGCTTCCGATTGGGCGCTCGCGACAGATGGCCCCTCGTCCACGAGGTTCCGCGTCGGCGGTGGTCCTGAGCAGGAACGCGCGACGATATGCTCGTCGCTCGCGGCAGGAAGACTCGCCGATGCGAGCCGAGGGCGTCACATCCGAGATCAGACGAACCCCGCCTCGCATTGCGGTCCGCCGGCTCGCGATCAGCCGGTTCATCTCCAGCACCGGCACGATCGCCTCCGGCACGGCGCTTAGCTACTCGTTGTACTCGGAGACCGGCTCCGCCGTCTGGGTGGCAGCAGCGATGGTCCTCACGTGGGGGATCATCGGGATGCTCGGGCCGATCAGCGGCGCGATCGGCGACCGCTACGACCGACGCCGCGTGATGATCATCGGAGAGACGGCGGCCGCGGTGTGCTGGTTCGCGATGGCGTTCCTCCTCGATGACCCGGTCGTCCTCCTCGCCCTCGCGTTCTTCGCATCGGCGTTCGAGGCACCGTTCCCGGCGGCCTCGGGAGCCGCGATCCCCAACGTCGCCGGCCAGGAGAACCTCTCGTGGGCGAACAGCCTGATCTCGATGGGACGCTACGCGGGCTTGACGCTCGGGCCGCTCCTCGGTGGTGTTCTCGTCGCATCGATCGGCGCGCCGTGGGTCTTCGTCGGCAACGCCGCGACGTACCTGATCTCCGTGGCCCTGGTCTGGAGCGTCCGTGCTGACTTCGCGGATGCCGAACGGGATGAGGAGGAGGCGGAGGAACACAGAGGCCTGGCCGCCGGCTTCCGGTTCATCCGGCGGGACCGCGTCCTCACGTGGCTGCTGGCGTCGTGGGTCGTGTTCATCGTCGGGATGGCCTCGACCATCGTCGCCGACCCCGTCTTGGCCGATGAGTTCGGCTGGGGTTCGCTCGGCTACGGGCTCATCACGTCGTGCTGGGGAGGCGGCACGATCGTCGGAGCCTGGCTCGGACGGAACATCCGGCAGGACCAAGAGGCGATGTGGCTCGTGGCCGGCAGCGGCGTCATCGCGGTTACGGGCTTCGCCGTCTTCTTCTCGCCTTGGTTCTGGTTGGTCTTGGTCTGGGTGACGCTGTTCGGCCTCGCGGACGGCCCGACGCAGGTTGCGGAGCAGAACCTCCTGCAGCGGCGTTCGCCGGACGTGGTCCGGAGCCGCGTGATGGGTGCGTGGGAAGCGGCGAATCACGTCTCGCTGGTGATCGCTTTCCTCATCGGCGGCGCCGTCGTGCCGATCATCGGGCCGAAGGCCGCCTACCTGCTGGGCGGGCTCACGGGCCTGATCGGGACCGCACTCCTCGTGCCGCTGCTCCGGTTGCTCCCTCGGCGGCAGGCCGCTCGCGCGGACCGGGAGATCGCCTGAAGCCGGCCGGGCACATCACCTCACACAGCGGGAAGCGACCTCGCTCGCTACTCCGCTTCATGCATGCCGCGGGTCGAGCACCTTTCCTTCGCATCGAGGCAACAAGCCGTCACGGCGGAATTCCGGGAACCGGCCTCTGAGCCTGGCGATCCCGACCGATCCGCGCTGCGTCGGATGCGAGGTCCTGGCGAAGAAATCTCCTCGCACCTGGTACCAGCGTCTCTCGACGATGTAGCGAGGTCCGTTGCCCATGGGATATGCCCGACTGAACACGACCGTGCGTGCCGACTTCGCATACGCGCAATCCGTGCCGAACATCAGGGAGAGGCCGCCTCCGAACGCGAACATGTCCTCCGCCGCGAGGGGCCGGGGCGCCGTGTCGTCGATATCCATGCGTCGGAGCGCGCCGCGGCGCATCGTGAAGAACCCGAATGGCCGAACCGACGCCCCTTCAAGCAGCTTCACCGCGATCTCCTTGCCCGCAACCGCGTCGATACGAACCAGCGCGATGGGACGAGCGGCGTTGCCGAGCGAGAAGCGACTGAACCTGTCGGGGGCAGGAAGGTGGACTCGGGACGTGCCGGCCGTGGTGGCCCGAGCGAAGACGAAGTAGCGGCACCTGCCATCGGCTCTCCTCGCGCCGACCCACACCGCGTCGCGGGCGTTGTCGCCGTCGAGGTGACCACGCATCAGCCTCCGTTCGAGGGTGTTGCCGTCGGCGAAGCATCGAGTGACGGCGGCGGTCGCATCCAGAGGCACGAGGGCGGCGACCAGTGCCAGGACCAGCACGACCCCGAGCCTCCTCATGGGTACGGACCACTTCCCCTCGCCTGGCGGGCTCACCGACAAGCCTAGACCCTCCGCGCAACCAGGATCCGAACCTCGGACCTCCTCCGGCCGTCGACGAAGGGTGATGATGAGATCGCAGGAGGAGCTGACCTGCAGGCGAGCTCCTCCCTGGAAGCGGCCCGGAGCTGAGGCCGCTCGCTCACCGTGTCGCGCTGGCATCTCCCGGGTCGCCCGTCCGAGGCTCCTGCGCGGGACCGACCTTCTTCGCGTGCCGGAACCCGAGGATCGAGAGGATCCCGAGCGCTACGCCCGCGACCGTCGTCGCGACGCCGGCCCACAGGGCGATCGTGGCGACGATCCACCAGCCGTAGGCGTTCAGCAGGATCGCTCGGAGCGTCTCACCCTTGAACAGCGTGTCGGCCTTGGCCTGCAGCTCCGCGGCGGTGTCGGGGTCGAGCCCCTCGGCACGTGCCTCCGAGCTCGTCTCCGCGTAGGTCTTCCCGTCGTTGACGGCTTCCAGGTGCCCGCCGATGTAGCGGGAGAACGCCTCCGCCTGGATCCCGGTCTGCACCCGCTGGCCGCCGAACTCGCCGACCTCGGCCCTCTCCTCTGGCGTCATCGCCTCGGTCGGCGGGAAGGAGATGTTCTGCGGCTCCAGGCGATCCCGCACGTTCTGTTGCCCGAAGGTCCCGCCGTAGATCGCCATCACACCGAGGATGACGAGCACGACGGCGACGGCGGCGCCTGCACCGCTCACGATCTTGTCCCAGCTGCTCCTGTCCATCGTCTGCTCCTTCGCTCCTGGGGCCGCCGTTCCAATGCGGCCCGTCGATGCCTATGGTCGCCGTGGGGCGCCGGCTTCCATGGGCCATTCGACCCGACGCGAGCCGGGACCTACCCACGGCCGCCGGGACCCGGCGAGTCCGGCGATCTACCCTCGTGCGCTCTCCCAACGGTCACGACCGCGTGAGCACCACTTTGAGAGCACCCGTCTCCCCGGCTCGCGAGAAGGTGTCGTATGC
>JBOGVD010000057.1:0-11948 GCA_050696355.1 Actinomycetota bacterium | reverse complement strand
CCTGCAGGACCCGCTCACCCGGACGTCCCTCGGCTTCGACACGATCGATCACGCGCTGGACGTCGTGGTCGAGCTCGATCGCTCGTCCTGGCGCTGGAAGGACGAGGAGGAGCTGGCCGAGGCCGTGCGCGGTGGACTGTTCACGCCGGAGGAGGCGACGGACTTCCGCGCCTGGGGCGAGCGCGCGGTCGAGCGAGTCCTCTCGAGGGAGCCGCCGTTCGACCGAGACTGGGAGGGATGGCGACCAGACCCAGCGTGGCCCGCGCCGATGCTGCGATCCGGATGGGACCGCGCCGCCACCGACACGCCGGAGCCCTGCTCTTGAATCCGGTCCGGCCCTCGAACCACAGATCAGCGGTGGGCCACGGACTTGCCGGGAGTGTGCCGGTGCGGGAGCCTGTGTCGGTGCTCGACCTTCGCAGCGTCCGTGCTCGGTTCCCCGCCCTCACGCGCCGGGGCGAGGACGGCCGGCCGCTCGTGCTCGCCGACGCGCCCGGCGGCTCCCAGGTGCCCGACGACGTGATCGAGGCGGTCGCGCGCCACTACCGCCGAGGGATGAGCAACACGCACGGCGCGTTCCCGACGAGCCAGGAGACGGACACGGTCATCGCGGACGCGCGGCGCGCGGCCGCCGACGTCACGGGCGCCGATCCGGACGAGGTCGTGTTCGGACCGAACGCCACCACGCTGCTGCTGCACCTCTCCCGGTCGTTCTCGAAGATCTGGGGACGCGGGGACGAGGTCGTCGTCACCCGGCTGGATCACGACGCGAACGTCCGGCCGTGGGTGCTCGCGGCGGCCGACGCGGGCGCGACGGTGCGATGGGTGGACGTCCGCGAGGACGATGTCACGATCGACCCCGCGTCCTTCGCGGCCGCCCTCTCTCCCCGCACGAAGCTCGTCGCGTTCACCCTCGCGTCCAACGCGGTCGGCACGATCCCTCCGGCGGCCGAGCTGGTCGCGCGGGCCAAGGAGGTCGGCGCCATCGTCGCGGTGGACGCCGTGCACCTCGCCCAGCATCGGCTCCTCGACCTCCACGGGCTCGGCGCCGACCTGCTGGTCTGCTCCCCCTACAAGTTCTTCGGACCGCATCTCGGGGTCCTCGCCGCACGACGCAGCCTCCTCGCATCCCTGTCGCCCTACAAGCTGGTGCCGGCTTCGGACGAGGTCCCCGACCGGTGGGAGACGGGGACCCAGAACCACGAGGGACTCGCCGGGCTGGTTGCGGCGGTGGAGTACCTGGCCGGGCTCGCCGGCGCCGCGGGCACACCGCGGCGGGACCGGCTCGCGTCCTCCTACGAGGCGATCGCGGTGCACGAGCGGACACTCGCCGAGCGCTTCCTGGAGGGCATCGCCGGCCTTTCCGAGGTCCGGCTCTGGGGCATCGCCGACCCGGCGCGGCTCGCGGAGCGCACCCCGACCTTCGCGATCCGCGTGGGGGACGAGCATCCGGCCGAGACCGCGAAGGCCCTCGCCGCGCGCGGCATCGCCGTCTGGGACGGCGACTACTACGCGCGCGAGATCATGGTCCGGCTCGGCCTGCTCGAGACCGGCGGCGCAGTCCGCATCGGCTTCTGCCACTACCACACGCTCGATGAGGTCGATCGCGTGCTCGAGGCGCTTCGGTCGCTCAGCTAGCGCAACCGAAACCCGGCCGGTCGTGGATCCTCGGGAGAGCACGGATCGGACGGAAGTGGTCCACGAGGTACACCGTGCCCGCCTCGTTCCGGAACGCCGGCTCCAGGTATCCCACGCTGTCGAAGACCTCCGCTCGATATCGGACGACCCGTGACCAGCCGCCGAAGCGGTGGCCGGGATTGGTCACGACGACCGCGGCCACTCCACGCTTCGACAGGAAGGAGCGACGGAGGTTCGGATGCAGGAAGTACTGCCGGGCCCGGAAGAGCTCCTCGATCGCCCGCGAGAGGACGGACGGCCGGATGTGCGGTCCCATCCCCTCGAGGACCGCCACACGCCCGGTGACCGCCTCGAACGTTCCGAGGGTCCTGCGGTCGGCGAGCACCCGGCCCTCGCAGGGGACGTTGTGCCCCACCCAGCGGAGGAGCTCGAGCTGCTCCTCGAGTCCGGCGCGTCGCTCCGTCCTTGCCCAGGTCGCGCTCGGCAGCATCACCGTCGCGCACAACGCCACGAGCGTGAACCCGACGGCGGGCATCGATCGCCGGTGCCCTATCCTCATCCGACCGACGGCTCGGAGGAGCAGCTCGCCTCCCGCGATGAAGACGATCACGTAGGGAACGGCTGCGTAGTTGAACAGCCGGCGACTGCCGAACGCCTCGAGGGCGAACAGCTCGTAGTACACGGCGAAGGCGATCCCCACACCGAGCAGGATCACCGCGAGCACCAGCGACGTGACGGCGGCGACCCGGAGATCGGTCCCGCCACGGAAGAAGAGCAGGATCGACAGCACGATGGCGCCGGCCGACGGCAGGATCAGCGCCCACAGGGACGGCTCCGTGCCCGGCTGCACCTCCCCGGCGCTCCATCCGGCGACCCGGGAGGCGAACGCCTGGACCACGTCGCCCGGGCCGATCGCCTGATCCGTCGCGGTCGTCCCCGCCTCTCCCGTCACGATGAACCTGGTGGGGTCGAATCCGGGGGGAAGCTCGAGCTCGACCCGGAGGTCCTCGTACGCGCTGGGTTCCACCGCGCCCCTGAAGCCGATGTCACCCGTCGGGAACGTGAGGATCGCCATCCCGACCACAGCCGCCAGCCCCAAGATCGTGCACCCGTACGTGATCACGTCGCGGACACGGACGCGGGTCATCAACGACGCGATGCCGAATGCGAAGATCGCCGCCGCCGCGAACGACGACGCCACAAGATGCGTGCCGGCCGCGACGGCCAGCAGGACCGCTGCCATGATCGTCGCGACCCGGCGGGCCCGATCAGGGTCGCGTTGCTCGGTCCGCTTCGGATCCTCGAGGACGGGCGTGGTGCGGAGCGCGAGGATCGTCGCCAGCACCGCGGCGAGCGCTGCGAGCCGACCCCAGTTCTCAGCGAGGTTGCGGCCGAGATCGGCGGTGAACTCGCTCCCGATCACCTGGTTCGCGAAGAGCAGCATCGCGCCCACGGGCGCGAGTCGGCGAAGCCCGAGTTCGCCGAGCAGCGCGATGCAGATCACCACGAGGCCGATCGTCACCACCAAGAGCAGGATGCCCATCGGCTCGATCGGGTCGCGTCCGAGGACGGTGGAGGCGCCGGCGTTGAAAGCGTTGAGGGAGACCTTGCTGATCGTCGGCGGCAGGAGCCTCCCCCACTGCAGTGTCTCCTCCGGGATCCTGCCGGCGTCCGCCAGCTCCAGCGCGTCGGCCCAGTAGCGGAGCGAGGTCGGCGCGAGGTTGGCCACGGGAGCGACCGTCCAGCGCGCCGCGGCGATGCCGAAGACCACGATCGCCGAGATCACCGTCGTCCATGGGTCGGCGGCGGCGTGGTGCCGCCACCCTTCCAGGTGGCTCTCCACGCGGACGTCGACGGGAAGGTCGAGCCCCGACCCTGCCCGGGCGAGCGCGATCGGACCGTGGCTCCGCCGCCGGTACGCCTGCGTCCACGCCGCGCCGCTGACGGCGAGCCAGGACAGCGTGAAGGCGGCGCTCGAGAACATCCCGACGAGTGCCAGCGAGAGGGAGACGAGCGCGACCGCCGCGAACCCACAGCCGAAGGAGAGCGCGAGGAACGTGAAGAACGGGCGACCGCGCGCCACCCGCGTCAGCAGACAGACCCCCGCCCCTGGGATCAGGACGAGGGCGAACGTCAGCACGAGATGGGGAAGGAGGTGCGGCGTCACGCGGCCGGATTGTAGGCCCGGGTTCCGCCGGAACCGTGCATCTCCGGAAAGCAAGTTCCGGCGTACGGGACCACCAGCGAAGCGGCGTCAGTCCGAACCTGCCGGGCATCGGAACCCGGGCCTGCCACGCACGATCGGAAGTGAGCGATCGGGTTGATCGCCATCGACGAGATACACGGCCCCGACGCGGTTCCGGTAGGCGACCCGGAGGAAGGGTACGTCGCGGAACGCATCGGGCCGGAGCTTCACGATCCGAGCCCATCCGGCGAACTCGGCGAACGGCCGCGTGATGATGACCGCGCGCACGCCCCGCTCACGCAGGAAGCGGCGATGAGCCCGTGGGTCTTCGAAGAACGCGCTCGCTCGGAAGAGTTCCCCGATCGCTCGCCCGAGCACCGTCGGTCGCACATGCGGCCCCATCCCCTCCAGGACCGCCGCATGACCCGACATCACCTGGAACGTGCCCAGCGTCCGTCGATCCGCGAGCACCCGTCCATCGCACGGGATGTTCGTCTCGACCCATCGGAGCAGCTCCACTTGATCCCGGAGGTTGCGCACCTTGTCCGCCTTGAGCCAACCGGCCGCCGGCAGGAGCGCCGCAGCGACCACGATCGTCAGCGAGGCGGCGATGGCCGGACCCATCCAGGCTCGTCGGCGGCTCTCGACCCATCGGACGATCGCCTCGAGGCCTGCGAGGAGGACCATCACGTACGGAAGCATCGCGTAGTTGAACAGCCGTCGGTTCCCGAAGCGCTCGAGAGCGAAGAGGTCGTAGCGCAGCGCGAATCCCCAGCCCGTGAGGAACAGGAGGCTCGCGATGACGCTCGCGCAGATCATCGTGATGCGCAGATCGCGGGGTCCCCACACGAGGACCGCCGCCGCGACCAGGACGACCACCGCGGTCGGCACGATCAGAGCCCACGGCGGGAGCACCCGGTTCGGCTCCGCCACCTGCGCGTTCCGGCCTGCGACGCGGTAGGCGAACGCCTCGGCGATGTCCTCCAGGCGAACGGTCTGGTCCTCGGACGGCGTCTCGACCTCCCCGGTGACGATGAACCTGGTCGGGTCGAAGGTCGGAGGAAGGCCCAATCCTTCACGGACGGCCTGATACTCTGCGTCGCCGCCCGCACCCTGGAACCCGAGGTCCCCCGCGGGAAGGACGAGGCACAGGACGGCGGTGACGAGCGCGACCGAGGCGAGCCCTGCGGTCCGCGTGAGGGTTGCGATCCGTCCTTCACGGAGCAGCAGTGTCCCGACCACGTACGCCGCGACGAAGAGAGCCCCTACGGCCGCCGCCACGAGATGGGTGGCCGCAGCGATCCCCAACACCCATCCGGCGATCACCAGCGCGCCGCGTCCCCCCTGGTTTCGGCGCGGGGTCGCATCCGGCACCGCCTCGACAGGATCGCGCAGGACCAGGACCGCGAGGACGACACCGGAGAACGCGAGCAGCCGACCCCAGTTCTCGGCGAGGTTGCGGGTGAGGTCGGCGGTCAGCTCACTGCCCGTCACCTGATTCGCGAGCAGGACGAGGGCGCCGATCGGAGCGAGGCGCTTCAGCCCCAGCTCGGCGAGGACGGCCGTCAGCACGATCACGAGTGAGACCGACACGATGAACAGCAGGATGCCCATCGACGGTAAGGGATCCCCTCCGAGCAGGAACGAGAAGCCGGCGTTGAAGGCGTTCAGCACCGACTTGCTCGTCGCGGGTCGGAGGGCGGTGCCCCACTGGAGGGTCTCTGCCGGGATCCCGCCGGCGTCGGCGATCTCGAGCGCATCCGCCCAGTACCTCATCGCCGTGGCGCCCATGTTCGCGATCGGTGGATACGTCCATCGCACCGCCGCCACGCCGACGATCATGAGGGTCGTGATCGTGGTGCCCCACAGATCGGCCTTCGTCGTCGTGCGCCAGCTCTCCAGGTGTTCATGGATCGATCCGTTCCTCACGGCGACGAACCACAGTCCGGCGCTCAGGATCACCCATACGGTCGTGAGGACCGGGACCGTGAGGATCCCCATCAGAACCATCGAGAAGGATGCGGTCGCGACGGCAGCGACACCGAGTCCGAGCGACGACGCGAGGAAGGTGACGAACGAGCCGGACCGCACGACGCGGGTGGCGAGGCAGACGCCGGCTCCCGGAACGAGGAGGTAGGTGAACGCGAGCAGCACGCGCGGGATCAGCTCTGCGGGCACGGCTCGGCAGTGTAGAAGGCGCTGGTACGCGGGCTCCGGTCGGTCACGGCGCGCGACGTCGTCCTGACGACGGCTCGCGTGCAGGCCCACGATAGTCTTGGCCGATGACTGGGTGGGTGACGCTCCCATGCGTCCTCGTGCTGGTCGCGTGCACCTCGGCTCCGGTGACGCAGGACGACCCTGCAGCGGAAGGTGAGCGTCCGAACATCTTGCTGATCATCACGGACGATCAGCGGGACGAGACGATGTCGATGATGCCGGATGTCGTGCGCTGGTTCGGCACGGGTGGGACCAGGTTCGAGAACGCCTTCACCACGACGCCGGCCTGCTGCCCGGCTCGCGCGTCGATCCTGACCGGGCTGTACGCGCACAACCACGGGATCCACACCAATCGGGAGGATCCCGACGTCCTGGCAGCGGCCGAGCCGCTCATGGTGCAGCGATCCCTCCACGACGCCGGCTACCGCACCGGGGTCTTCGGCAAGTACCTCAACAACTGGCCGAACGCTCGAGACCCCGCGAGCTTCGATCACTGGGCAACGACGCCGTTCGTCGCGTTCGGAGGCGAGGACTGGAACCTCGACGGTTCGGTGCGGGCGGTGGCCGAGAACTCCACGAGTTTCATCGGCCATCGCTCCAGGGAGTTCCTCCGACAGAGCGAGGGCGAGGACGGTCAGCCGTGGTTCCTACTGGTCACGTTCATGGCACCGCACCTCCCCGCGACGGTGGAACCCCGGTATGTCGAGACGGAGCTGCCACCGTTCGTGTTGGATCCCGCGATGCGGGAGGTCGACCGGACCGACAAGCCCGGGTACGTACGGAGGCGAGCCCTCGCGACCCCGTCCCTGATCCAGGAGCGGCGAGAGCCCGCGTTGCGGTCACTCGCGGCGGTCGACGACCAGGTCGACCGGATCATGCGCTCGCTCACAGACATGAGGGAGCTCCAGAACACGCTCGCGGTGTTCGTCTCCGACAACGGGTACCTCTGGGGAGAGCACGGCCGGTGGAAGAAGGCCGCCCCGTACCTGCCCGCGATCGAGGTGCCGCTGTTCGTGCGCTGGCCCGGTCACGTCGCGGCCGGTGCCGTCGATCGCCGGCTGGCTGGCACGATGGACGTCGGCCCGACGATGTTCTCCGCAGCCGGTCTCGAACCCCCGACGGAGCTGGACGGGCGAAGCCTGCTCGTTCCTTCCGATCGTTCTCGCCTCTTGCTCGAATCCTGGCGGATCTCCGACGAGCCCACGTGGTCCGCCGTGCTCACGAGCAGATGGCTCTACACCGAGTACACGAGCGATCGAACCGGAAGGATCACGTTCCGCGAGTACTACCGCCTGCGCGAGGACCCGTACCAGCTGGTGAATCTGCTGCGCGATGGCGACGACGCCAACGATCCCGATGTGGGTCGGCTCGCGGGGGCGCTTGGGCGCCTCCGGTCCTGTTCCGGCGTCGCGTGTCCGGGCTGACCGTGGAGAGACGGAGACGCCTGACCAGCCTTCTGATCCTGACCTCGCTCTCGTGCCTCGGACCGATCCTGCTTCTCTCCTCCTCCCCGCACGGGGTCCATGCAACGAACGACTCCTTCGTCTACCTGGGTGCCGCTGCGACCCTCGCTGAAGGAGAGGGGTGGACGTACCCGTTCGGGGACCCGGGAACAGCCGTGACGCTCTTCCCGCCGTTGCCGTCCGCGATACTCGCGATCCCCGCGGGCCTGGACCTGGATCCCCTTGCGTGGACGCTCTGGCAGAACGCGCTCGCGTTCGGGGTGCTGCTCCTCCTCGTCGGATGGACCGTGTTGCGTACCTCCGGCGGGAGCTGGGCTGCCACGGTCGTCGCCATGGCGCTCACGGCCCTCGGTGTACCGATCCTCTTCGCGGAAACGCATGTGTGGAGCGAGCCGCTCTTCTATCTCTTCGAGGTGGCCGCGTTGGCCGCGATCGGCCTCCATCTCGAGAACCGAGACCGATGGACGGTAGTCGCCTTCGCGGTCACCACCAGCTTGGCTCTCCTGACCCGATACGCGGCGGTCTCCCTGCTCGTGACCGGGATCCTCCTGATCGTCGGATGGCCGAGGCGTGGGATCGCCGCGCGTCTCCGAACGGTCGCGCTCTGTCTGAGCGTCGCTCTGCCACTCAGCGTCGCATGGTCGGTGAGGAGTCTGGCCCAGAGTGGCACGATCACCGGTCGCTCCGAGGTCGTCGACGACCTCTCGGCCTCCGACGTTGGTCAAGGTGGATTGCGGATCGCGTCCTGGTTCCTGCGGGAGCCGCTGACCGGTCCATCGTGGCTGGGCCTCCTCGCGATCGCCTCGATCGCCGCCGTCGCGATCGCGGCCGCGGCGACCACTCGCGGACGAGGCTGGGCAACGGGTTTCCGGATGCACCCGGCCGCCGCCGCCTTCCTCCTCTTCGCCCTCCTCCATCCGTTGTTCGTCATCGGCGCCAGCCTCCTGACGGATCGATCACCCCCGTTGAATCACCGGACCCTCGGGCCGATGTTCGTCGCGATCGTCGTCTCCAGCGTCCTTCTCGGACACCGGGCGTGGAATGGGTGGGCCGGGAAGCGCTTCCGGTGGTTGATCCCACTGACCGCCGTCCTCCTCCTCGGGCTCGCGGTCATCGACACGACGCGCTACGTGCCCCGTGAGCTCGGCGCCTATGCGAAGTCACGCGATGAGTACGGCGCCTGGGCCTCTTCGCTCCGAGGGACCGTCCGTGCCGGTGACATCGTGCTCTCGAACGGAGCGAACATCGCCTGGTTCCTCCTCGACCGGCCCGTGCAGAGCCTCCCCCTTTCATGCGTAGGGAGCAGCGAGCGTCCGGACCCCGCGTATCCCGATCGCCTCAGGGTTCTGGGCCGTGACCTTGGGAGGCTCCCCCGGACCGTGGTCGTGATCCGCCGAGCCCGGACCTGCGATCCGTTCACGATCCGAGGGATCGTGCGAACGCTGTCGGTTTCCCCCACCGTCGGGGCGACGGGCATCCTCGTGCTCGCCGGACCGACGCCGCGTTGAGATCCACGCGCGGGTCCGATCGCCACGGAACGAGGACGCCGGATCGCCGAAGAGGCAGAACCGCGCGGGTACAATCGGCGGACCGACCCGTCCGAAAGGAAAGCGCCAGATGCGGATCCTGATCCTGGGCGGCGACGGGTACCTCGGGTGGCCGACCGCCATGCGATTCTCCGATCTCGGCCACGAGGTGCACGTCGTCGACAACTACCTGCGGCGCCGCGCCCACGAGGAGGTGGGTACCGACACCCTCGTGCCCATCCTCGACTCGCTCCCCGAGCGCGCCGCGGTGTGGAAGGAGGTCTCCGGCAAGGAGGTCGGCGTCACCGAGGGTGACCTGGTCGAGTGGGACCTCACGAGCGATCTCTTCCGTGACTTCCGCCCGGACGCGATCGTCCACTACGGGGAGCAGCCGTCGGCTCCGTACTCGATGCGAGACCGCGACCATGCCGTGTTCACCCAGCAGAACAACGTCGTCAACACGTTGAACGTGCTCTGGGCGATGCGCGAGTACGCGCCCGACTCGCACCTCGTGAAGCTCGGGACGATGGGCGAGTACGGCACACCGAACATCGACATCGAGGAGGGTTACCTCGACATCGAGCACAACGGCCGGAAAGACACGATCCTGTACCCGAAGCTGCCCGGCAGCCTCTATCACCTGTCGAAGGTCCACGACTCCAACAACATCCATTTCGCCTGCCGGATGTGGGGCATCCGCGCGACCGACCTGAACCAGGGCGTCGTCTACGGGATCGAGACGGACCAGACCAAGCTCGACGATCGTCTCGCGACCCGGTTCGACTACGACGACGTGTTCGGGACGGCCCTGAACCGTTTCTGCGTGCAGGCGATGATCGGTCACCCGCTCACCGTCTACGGGAAGGGCGGCCAGACGCGGGGGTACCTGAACATCGTCGACACGATGCGGTGCGTGGAGCTCGCGGTCCTGAACCCCGCCGATCGCGGGGAGTTCCGCGTCTTCAACCAGTTCACGGAGCAGTTCTCCGTGACGGAGCTCGCCGAGATCGTCCAGCGCGCCGGCAAGGAGCACGGCCTCGACGTGCGCATCGAGCCGATCGACAACCCTCGCATCGAGCTCGAGGAGCACTACTACAACGCCAAGCACACGAAGCTCCTCGATCTCGGCCTCCAACCGCACTTCCTCTCGGAAACTCTCGTCGAGTCGATGTTCGGCGTGATCGAACGGCACAAGGATCGCGTGCGCACCGACGCCATCCTCCCCCGGGATCGGTGGCGGGCGAACGAAGCGGCACCCTCGAGCTAGCGGATGTCCGCGATCCGCATCCTGGCCGGCCTGGGCGCGGTCGCGTTCTTCGTCCTCGCGATCCGCGGCTACGACCGCCGGCAGATCAGCCGGCTGAACCTGATCATCCTGTTCGTCCTGTGCGCGTCGGTGGTCGCGCTCGCGATCTACCCGCCGCTGTTCGACCCGATCCTGCGCACGTTCGACTTCGAGCGAGGGACCGACGGCGTCATCTTCGCGCTGCTGGTCGCGGTCGGGATCCTGTTCTTCCTGTACCTGCGCGCGCAGACCACGGCCGACACGAACGAGCGGAGCCTCCGACTCCTCGTCGAGGCGCTCGGCCAGGAACGGTTCGATTGGGATCGAGCGAGCCGGCTGCCGGACGGCCCGCGTCTCGTGACGATCTCCCCGGCGTTCAACGAAGCCGAGAACGTCGCAGCCGTGATCAAGCAGATCCCGGCGATGATCGAGGGCCACCATGTCGTGCCGGTCGTGGTGAGCGACG
Source organism: Actinomycetota bacterium (assembly GCA_050696355.1). Taxonomy (GTDB): domain Bacteria; phylum Actinomycetota; class UBA4738; order UBA4738; family HRBIN12; genus JAJNBA01. The sequence continues at coordinate 1,168 of JBOGVD010000057.1, read as the reverse complement.
GGTCCAGCGACCGCACGGCGGCCGTCGCCCGCGAGGCGGGCGCCTACGTCGCCGAGCTGCCGATCCGGCGTGGCGGCGGGCTGGCGTTGCGCGTCGGCTACGAGGTCGCGCTGCGCCTCGGCGCCGAGGTCGTCGTCACCCTCGACTCCGACGGGCAGCACCTCCCCGAGGAGATCCCGATCGTGATTGCGCCGATCCTGGCCGGGGAGGCAGACTACGTGAACGGCTCGCGGTTGCTCGGCACCTTCGAGCGGGAGTCTCTTGTCCGGCACCTCGGCGTCCACGTCTTCTCGCGCATCATCACGGTCCTCACGGGGCAGCGGATCACGGACCCCTCCTCCGGATACCGCGCCGCACGCGCCGACCTCCTGGAGCACGTCGTGCTGAAACAGGATCAGTTCTGGTCCACCGAGATCCTGATCGAGGCGCTCCGCAACAAGGCCCGCGTCGTCGAGGTGCCGGTCACGTTCCTCGCACGCGCGGGTGGCGAGTCGAAGAAGCCCAAGTCGTTCCGCTACGGCTGGAACTTCCTCAAGGTGATCATCCAGACCTGGCTGCGATAGCCGGCTCCGAGTCCCGGCCCCACCGTCAGCGGCCGGAGAACGCGACGGCCACGGCGCCCGCCAGCGCCGCGTTGTCTTCCAGGAGGGTGAGGTTCGCCTGCAGGGAGCGGCCATCGGTCTCCCGGGACAGGCAGCCCAGGAGGAACGGCGTTCGGTCTCGGCCGCGAACGCCCTCGAGGTCGGCTCGCTCTTCGCAACGCCGCGTCGCCGTCGAGATCTCGTCGGCGTCCATCGCGACGCGGGGATCGATCGGATCGCACAGCAGGACGGTCGAGCGCGTGTCGAGCGCGATCGCGGCCGCCAGCGCCGCGGCCGCCTCCTCCGGCGAGTCCACGCGATGCTCCACGTCGACCGGCGCCTCGCGCGCCAGGAAGAACGGGAGCCGGTCCACCCGGTAGCCGACCAGGCTCACCCCGAGCTCCTCGAGCCGCTCGGCGGTGGCGGCGGGATCGACGATCGACTTGGGCCCGCTGCACACGAGCAGGCCGGGCGTCCGCGAAAGCTCCACCAGGTCGGCGCTCACGTCGGGCCGCTGCCCCGGATGCACGCCGCCGATGCCGCCGGTCGCGCTCACGCCGATCCCGGCGCGCGCGGCGGCCCAGATC
>JBOGVD010000056.1:0-22400 GCA_050696355.1 Actinomycetota bacterium | reverse complement strand
GTTCCCTCCCATCCCGACTATCACGGTCGGTCCCGGGATCGCACCGGGTCAACCCTCGCGTGGCCCGCGAGGGGTCGCGGACTGTCACCGCCGGTGGGGAGTCGCACCCCGCCCCGGAAACAGGCTTCCTGCCAGTATAGGGGGCGTTCCGGTGCCTGGGACGCCCGGTACGGCGGAGCGCGCGCTACGGGGCGCGCCGGTCGACGGCGTAGGACGAGCCGCCGTCGCGTTTGGCGAATTGCTTCATCTCGGTCGCGACCGCCACGGCCTCGCCGTAGTGCGCGAACGCCCGCTTGGACGTCGTGGCGATCCCGACGGACACGCTCACGAGCGGGATGTCCTGCTCCACGCCCTTGCGGTCCTCCATCCGGACGAATCCTCGATCCAGGTCCTCGTCCTCGTAGTAGAGCGGTTGATCGGCGTCGAAGCGCTCGCACACGAGCTTGGCGACATCTTCCGCCGACTCTGGTCGTACGACCGCCACGAAGTCGTCCCCACCGACGTGGCCAACGAAACCGTCCGGATCGTGCGACATCACGGCGTCCTGGATCATCCGGGCCGTGCCCTGGATCAGGCGGTCACCGCGCACGAACCCGTACTTGTCGTTGTACGCCTTGAAGTTATCGAGGTCGACGTAGAGGACCGCGAACGGGCGCTGCTCGCGCACCTGTCGCTCGAACTCCTCCTGGATCCGGATGTTCCCGGGGAGCCCGGTGAGCGGCGAGAGGTTGCGCATCTCCTTCGCGCGCCGGAGCGTCCCCTTGACCCGGGCGAGTAGCTCGATCGGGTCGAACGGCTTGATGATGTAGTCGTCGGCCCCCGATTGCAGCCCGGTGACCTTGTCGGAGGACAACGCCTTCGCGGTGAGCATGATGATGCTCGTGTTCGCGGTCTGCGGGTTCTTCCGGAGACGCTGGGCTACCTCGAATCCGTCCAGGCGCGGCATCATCACGTCGAGCAGCACCAGGTCCGGGCGGATCTCGGTCGCGCGCTCGAGCGCCTCCTCGCCGTCGCCGGCCACAGAGACCGCGTAGCCGGCCGACCGGAGGTTCACCTCGACGAACCGGGCGATGTCCGGATCATCGTCGACGACGAGGATCGATTCGGACATCAGCCCGCGCTGTCCCGGGCGGGTTCGGTTCGGTCGCCGGACGCGATCCGGGCAAGCGCGCGAGCCGCCTCGACCTTGTCCGGCGCTTGGTAGATCCCCGACGCGGACACGAGCACGGTGGCGCCCGCATCGACGGCGCGCTGGGCGTTGTCGACCTTCACGCCGCCGTCGATCTCGATGTCGACCGTGAGCCCTCGCCGATCCACCTCGGCTCGGCTGGCCTCGATCCGCGGAAAGACGTCCGCGTTGAGCTCCTGGCCGCTCCATCCCGGTCGGATGCTCATGAGCATGAGGTCGTCGATCTGGTCCAGGTACGGGAAGGACGCCTCGACCGGCGTCTCCAGGTTGAGCGTCACGCCGGCGCGCATCCCCGCCGCGCGCGCCTTCGCGATCGCCGACCCGGGGTCACCGACGGCCTCGTGGTGGAACGAGACCACGTCGAGACCGGCTCCGGCGAGCTCCGCGAAGTATGACGCCGGCGCGTCCACCATCAGGTGCCCGTGGAGAACCCGATCCGTCCATGGGCGAAGCGAGGCAACGACGACCGTGCCCAGCGTGATCGGAGGTACGAAGTGTCCATCCATGATGTCGACATGGATGATGTCGGCATACGGCTGTACCAGCTTGACCTCGTCGGCCAGGTGGGCAAGGTCCGAAGAGAGGATGGATGCCGCCAGCTTCCCCATGTGGGCGGATTGTAACGGCGGCGTCGACCGAGCTCAGCCGGACCGCTCGAAGGCCGCCACGAACATCCCGTCGGTCCCGTGCCGGTGGGGCCAGAGCCGGTGGCGGAACGCCGACGCCGAACCTGCCGGTCCGGCCGTCTCGATCGGGACGAGGTCCGGCCGATGCCGGAGGATCGCGTCGCACGCCGCGTCGGTCTCCGCCCGAGGGAAGGTGCAGACCGAGTAGACCATGCGTCCGCCCGGACGGAGGAGGGCGGCGCCGGCCGCCGCGATCGCGACCTGGAGGCGCGCCAGACGGGAGAGCTCGTCGCGTCGGCCCCGCCACAGCAGCTCCGGCCGCCGGCGCGCGGACCCGATCCCCGTGCACGGAGCGTCCACGAGCACCCGATCGAACGGGCCACGGACGGCGGGCGTGGTGGCGTCGTGCACGAGGAGATCGGCTCGGAGCCCGAGCCGCATGAGCAGGGTCGCGATCAGCGCGGTCCGTTCCGACGAGCGATCCCCCGCGACGACCCGTCCCTCCTCCCCGACCCGGCAGGCGATGAGCGCGGTCTTCCCCCCGGGCGCGGCGCACGCGTCGAGCACCCGGTCGCCCACCTCCGGGGCCAGCGTGTCCACGACGAACGCCGACGCCTGATCCTGCACGGCGAGCCGGCCCTCCTTCCATCCCGGGAGCGCCGTGGGGTCGCCGCCGTCCACGAGGAGGCACTCCGGGTGGACGGGACCGGGGCGCGCCTCGATGCCGGTGTCCCGGAGGATGGCGAGGACCTCCTCCACGGTCGACCGGCACCGGTTCACGCGGAGGGTGAGCGGCGCGCGCGCGCCGAACCCGGCAGCGGCGGACTCGACCTCCTCGGGCGGCAGGAGCATCCGCAGTTCGGCGATCGCCCAGCTCGTCATCCCGGTCCGCAGGCTGACCGCCCGGTCGTCACGACCCGCCGGCGGCGCGGATGGCTCCTTCGCGAGACGCCGGAGGATCGCGTTCACGAACCCCCGCTCCCTCGGCACGACGATCCCGACCGTCTCCCCGACCGCCGCGTGCGCCGGGATCCGCGTATGCAGGATCTGGTACGCGCCCAGCCGGAGCGCGGCGCGCGCGCCCGGCGTCATCCGCGCCATCGGTCTCGCGGCGCGCGCGCCGATCGCGTCGTCGAGCCCCGGGACGTGGCGGATCGTCCCGTAGGCGAGCTCGGTGGCGAGCGCTCGATCGCGCTCGTCGAGGCCGGAGCGCGCGAGTGCCGCCGGGAGGACGCGGTTCGAGTACGCGCCCTCGTCGGTGACGCGTCGTATCACCTCGAGCGCGACCGCCCGAGCGCTGAGGCTCACGTGAGGTGCTCGAGTGGCTCGATCCGCGCACCGCGCGCCCACTCGGCGCCCGTCATGCGTCTGCGCCCGGCCGGCGCCACCTCGAGCAGCTCGACCCTCGTCCGGCCGCCGGCGTCGATCCGGACGCGCCCGTCGTCGAGCACCGAGATGCGCGCCGGCATCGGGGGGTGTTCCAGGATGGAGCCGAACCCTCCGAGGTCGGCCGCTCGCAGGATCTTCAGTCGTCCACGCCGGAACGTCGTCACCGCGGCCGGCTCGGGTGCGAACGCCCGCACCCGTCGGACGATCGCGTCGGACGGCTGGGTCCAGTCGATCGTGCGCTCGTCCGGCAGCAGCTTCGGCGCGACGGTGGCCACGGCATGGTCCTGTGAGCGAGGCTCCAGGGACCCGTCCTCGAGGCCCCGCAGTGCCTGGATCAACGATGGGCCACCGAGCTCCGCCAGACGGGCACCGAGCGAGCCGGCGTCCTCGTCCGCTCCGATCAGCGTGTCCGCCGTCACGAGCACCGGCCCGGTGTCCAGTCCCTCGTCCATCAGCATCACCGACACGCCGGTGACCTCGTCGCCCTCGAGGATCGCGCGCGCGACCGGCGCCGCCCCGCGCCACCGAGGCAGGACGGAGAAGTGCACGTTGACCGCTCCGAGCCGCGGGATGTCGAGCACGTCCGGCGTGAGGATCTCGCCGTAGGCGACGACGACGATCGCATCGGGCTCCAGCGCATCGAGCGACTCGAACCCCTCGCCGTCCCGCACGCGAGCGACCTCGAGGAGCGGAAGGTCCAGGTCGCTCGCCGCGTCGGAGACGGCCGTGGGCGTGAGTCGTGAGCCGCGCCCGGCCGGCCGCGGCGGGTTCGTGAGGACGAGCTCCACGTCGACATCGTTCGCCGCGGCCAGTCCCCGCAGCGACGGGACGGACCATGCGTCGTTGCCCAGGAACGCGACCCGCATGGCGCGAGGATACGGCGGGTCAGTCTTCCGCGGTCGGCCGCGGCTCCGCGAGCCCCATCTCGATCCTCCGCAGCTGCGCCATCACGTCCCGTCGGCCCTCGTCGTCGAGGCGGTCGATGTAGAGCATCCCGTCGAGGTGATCGGTCTCGTGCTGGATGATCCGGGCGAGGAGGCCCTCGCCGACCAGCTCGTACGCGGTCCCGTCGAGATCGCGACCCCGGCACGTGATCCGCGCGAACCGCGGCGTGGCGTGGTACGGCCCGGGGATCGACAGGCATCCCTCGTCCTCCAACAGCTCCCCGATACCGTCGGAGAGCTCCGGGTTCGCCATGAACATCGGCCCGGTCTCGCCGTCGTCGAACACGAACAGCCGGTTCGAGACCCCCACCTGCGGACCGGCGAGCCCGACACCGGGGGCCGCGGCCATCGTTTCGACCATGTCCTCGAAGAGCGTCCGGAGCGCTGGCCCGAAGTCGGTGACCTGCTTGGCCGGCTCGCGCAAGACCGGGTCGCCGAGCGTTCGGATACGCAGGATCACTTCGGTCTCCCTCGAGGTCCGGCTCCGGGACTACAGATGCGGTTCGGCCTCGACGCGGTCGACGACGCCATCCGTGGCCAGTTCGCGGAGCCGCATCCCGAGCGCCGGAACCCGCCCGGGGTCGAGGGCGAGCAAGCATACCGTCCGGCCTTCCGCCGAGGAGGCGAGCAGCGTCGACGGTGCGAAGGTTCGGAGCTCCGCCTCCAGGTCCGCGGCTCCGGTGATCCGGAAAACCGCGGCTCCGACGGGGAGACCCGCGTCGTCCCGCCGCTTCCGTTCGTCCGCGTGGAACCGATCGGGGTTCCCGCGGACAAGGGCCTGCACGATCGGATCCCCGGCAGAGGACGCCTGGACGATCGCGGCCCCTCGCGGCCGCGCCCAGCCGACCGCTTCCATCCAGGTGGCGAGGCTCCGCTCCCGGGCCGCGAGCCCGGGCCGCCGTTCCGCGAGATCCACGTCGAGGATCGCCACCAGGTCCAGGTCCCCGGTCCCGAGATCGCGGACGTGGTCCGCACCCCCGACCAGGATCTCCTCGTCGGCCGGGAGCCGGGCGGATCCGGCGTCGGAGAGCCGGCGGACGGGAACCCGCGCAGCGCGGCCGGCCCACTCCTCGACGTGCTCCGCGCCCCCGCGCCGGACGCCGAACGACGACGCGCCGCAGGCGCGGCATCGCCCGGGGGCGCCGCAGACGACGCAGGTGACGGTTCCCGTGGCCGCGCGGAGCAGCCCGCCGCAGGCCGCGCAGGCCGCCGGCTCGCCACAGACCCGGCAAACCTGGGCCACGCCGGATCCGGGGAGCGGCGAGAAAACGAACCCTCGGCGCGCCCCGGCGAGCGCCCGAACGAGCCGCGGCGCGCGTCCCGCCGGCCCCGGCCGGACGACCTCCACCGGCGGCCAGCGACGTGCCGCCGGCGTCACCTCCGGGAGGCCGAGCGCCCACGCCTCCGCCGATGGGCACGCGGCCGCGAGCACGCAGGCTGCGCCCTCCAGCTCCGCTCGCGCGAGCGCGACGTCGCGGGCGTGGTAGTAGGGGGCACGGTCTTCCCGATGCGCCGGATGGCTCTCCCGCGCGAGGTAGAGCAATCCGAGGCGGTCCAAGGGGGCGAACACCGCCGGCCGGGTCCCGATCACGACGTCGTACCGGCCGCCCGCGATCTCCAGCCACCTCCGGTAGCGAGCCCGCTTGTCCCCTCCGAGGAAGAGGACCGCACGGTCGCCGAACGCGTCGAGGAGGGAGGACGCCGTCGCGGGCACGGGGGCGGCCTCCGGCACCATGACGATCGCCCGGCGCCCGCCCGCGAGGCACGCGGCCACCGCCTCCACGGCGGCGTCCTGCTCGTCCTCGGGAGCCGGCCGCATCACGAACGCGCCGCCGCCGTGACCGAGCTCGGCGCGTAGGCGCTCTCCGCCTCGGTACCCGGCGAGGCGGTCGCCCAGGGTCGGTGGGGAGTCGACCCGAGCAGCCTCTCCTTCGTTCCATCCGGCATCTTCCGAGGCCACGCGCGGCGGGACCGCCCGGCCGATCACCGCGGCGAGCGGCGCCACGTAGCGCTCGCTCATCCAGCGGAAGAGCGCGAGCCGGCGGGCGTCGAAGGACCGGACGGGGGACACGACCTTCGTGACGGCGAGCAGGCGCTTCGGGAGCTCGTCGATCGGGCCGAGGACCCAACCACGGGTGGCGCGCCCGTGGAACGGCACCTGGACGAGGGAGCCGACACCCGACTCCAGCTCGGCGGGCAGGTCGTAGGTGAACGGACGGTCGAGCGAGAGCAGCGGGCGGTCGACGCAGACGCCGACCGGGCCGGAGAGGATCTCAGCCGACGAGCCGGCGGAGGTCATCGGCGCGTTCCGTCCCCTCCCAGGGGAACTCCTTGCGCCCGAAATGGCCGTAGGCGGCGGTCTCCTCGTAGATCGGCCGAGCAAGATCGAGGTCGCGGATGATCGCCGCCGGCCGGAAGTCGAACACCTCGCGGACGGCCTGGAGGATCGCGGACGGATCCGCGTGCTCCGTCCCGAAGGTCTCCAGGTACATCGACGTGGGGTGCGCCGTGCCGATCGCGTACGCCACCTGCAGCTGCGCGCGGTCCGCGAGTCCGGCGGCGACGACGTTCTTCGTGGCGTAGCGAGCCATGTACGCGGCGGATCGATCCACCTTGGTGGGGTCCTTGCCGCTGAAGGCGCCGCCGCCGTGCGGCGCCATGCCCCCGTAGCTGTCGACGATGATCTTGCGCCCCGTGAGCCCGGTGTCCGCCTTGGGCCCGCCGATCTCGAAGCGCCCGGTGGGATTGACCATGGGCGGTTTCATCCGCCCGGCGTCGATGTCCGGGAACTCCCGGAGCACCGGGTCGATCACCTCGGCGATGACGTCGGGCTTGAGGAGCGTCTCGACGTCGACCTCTTCGCGATGCTGCGCGGAGATCAGGACGGAGTCCACGCCGACCGGCGTGCCGTCGCGGTACTCGATGGAGACCTGGCTCTTGCCGTCCGGCCGCAGGTACGGGACCACGCCGGCCTTCCGCACGTCGGCGAGGCGCCGCGAGAGCCGGTGCGCCATCGCGATCGGCAGCGGCATCAGCTCCTCGGTCTCCCGACACGCGTAGCCGAACATCATGCCCTGGTCGCCGGCGCCGAGCAGATCGAGCTCGTCGCCGGAACGACCCTGGCGATGCTCGAAGGAGTCCTCGACCCCGCGCGCGATGTCGGGGGACTGCTCTTGGATCGCGGTCATGACGCCGCACGTCTCGCCGTCGAGCCCGAACTTGGCGTTCGTGTACCCGACGTCCGTGACGGTGCCGCGAACGACCGACGGGATGTCGACCCAACCCTCCGTGGTGATCTCGCCCGACACGATGACGAGGCCGGTGGTGACCAGGGTCTCGCACGCGACCCGGGCGTGGGTGTCCTCACGCAGCATCGCGTCCAGGATGGCGTCCGAGATCCGGTCGGCCAGCTTGTCCGGGTGGCCTTCGGTGACGGACTCGGACGAGAAGAGGTAGGACCCGCTCACGTGCGCGGGAGTCTAGCGGCCGACCCCGACGCCCGTCGGCTGATCCCGGAGCAGCACCGCGACCCGCTCGACGACGGCAGCCGCCAGGTCCGGCTTCGTCCAGCGCCGGAGCATCACGTCGTCACCGGACGCGGCGAGGAGCATTGCCTCGTTGGTCTCCGCTCCGAAGCCGGTGCCTTCACGGCCCACGCGGTTCACGACGAGCAGGTCGACGTGCTTGGACACGAGCTTCGCGCGCCCCGCCCTCTCGAGGTCCTCGGTCTCGGCGGCGAAGCCGACCAGGACCTGTCGCCCACGCCGCTCCCCCAGCTCGGTGAGGATGTCCGGCGTCGGCTCGAGGAGCAGCTCCGGTACGCCCGTGTCCTTCTTGAGCTTCTGCCCGGCCACCGCCTTCGGACGGAAGTCGGCGACGGCCGCGGCCATCACGACCGCGTCCACGTCGTCGTAGCGTGCGAGGACCACGTCGCGCATCTCCTCGGCGGTCTGGACGGCGACGACCTCGACGCCGGCCGGCACCAGCGCCCCGGGACCGAGGACCACCGTGACCGTCGCGCCGCGGCTCGCCGCCGCGGCTGCGAGCGCGGCTCCCATCTTTCCGGTGGAACGGTTCCCCACGAACCGGACCGGGTCGATCGGCTCGTGCGTCGGCCCCGACGTGATCAGGAACCGGCGCCCCGTGAGATCCTGCGGCGTGAGAACCCCTCGCACGGCCGCCACCACGTCCTCGGGCTCCGCCAGGCGCCCGATCCCCTCGTCGCCGTGCGCGAGCCGTCCCGTCGCCGGCCCGACGATCACCGCGTCCCTCGATCGCAGCGTCTCGACGTTCACCTGCGTAGCCGGGTGCTCCCACATCCCGGAGTGCATCGCCGGCGCGATCACGAGCGGACCCGTGAACTCGAGCAGCGTCGCGGACAGGAGATCGTCGGCGTGGCCGAGCGCGAGCTTGGCCAGGATGTTGGCCGTCGCGGGCGCCACGACCGAGGCGTCGGCCTCGCGCGCGAGCCGTACGTGCAACACCTCCCCCGGGCGTTCCCAGAGCGAGGTGTACGCGGGCGCTCCCGTGAGGGCCGCGAAGGTGTCAGCCCCGACGAATCGCGTGGCGGCTTCGGTGAGGACGACGCGGACGTCCGCGCCCGCGACCGTCAGCAGGCGGGCGACGAGCGCCGACTTGTACGCGGCGATCCCGCCGGAGACGCCGAGCAGGATCCGACGACCGGCGAGCGGTTCGCTACTCGTCCTCGGGCTCCTCGGCTCGCTCGTAGTCGATCTTCCCTTCGGCGATCTCCTCGAGGGCGATCGAGAGCGGCTTGTTCGAGAACCCCGTCTCCACCAGGGGCGGGACGAACTCGCCGCGGCCCTCACCGAGCTGGCTGTAGTACGAATTGATCTCGCGCGCGCGCTTGGCCGCCACGATCACGAGCGAATACTTCGAATCCACGGCGGCGAGCAGGTCGTCGATCTTGGGCTCGATCACAGAGAAGGCCTTCCTAGGAGGGAGAGCGGGATGCCTCGATGATAGCAGCGACCTGCGCCGATGCTCGTTCCACCTCGTCGTTGACGACCACGTGGTCGAACCAGTCGCGCTGCCCGACCTCCCAGTCGGCGGTCTCGAGCCGCAGCCGGATCCCGTCCTCGGTCTCGGTCCCGCGGCCCCGGAGACGGCGCTCGAGCTCTTCCGCGGATGGTGGCTCCACGAAGATCAGGACGGACCCGGGCACACGCTCGCGGACCTGGGAGGCGCCGACCACGTCGATCTCCAGGATCACGTCGCGGCCCGCGGCGAGCCGGTCCTCGACGAATCCCCGCGGGGTGCCCGACCGGTGCCCGACGATCTCCGCCCATTCGAGCAGCTCGCCGGCCCGGTTCATCCGATCGAACGCGTCGTCGTCGACGAAGAAGTAGTCCACGCCGTCGACCTCTCTGGGCCGCGGGGGCCGCGTGGTCACGGAGACGGAGAGCGAGAGTCCTTCCGGGTCACGGGAGACCAGCTCCCGGACGATGCTGCCTTTGCCGACCCCCGAAGGACCGGCGAGGACGAAGAGTCTCCCGATGCGGATGGCCCGTCACTTCTTGAATCGGTCGAGGAGCTGCGCGCGCTGCTTCGCGCCCAGTCCCCGGACACGGCGGCTCGCCGAGATGTCGAGCTCTTCCATCAGCTTCTGCGCGCGCACCTTGCCGACGCCCGGGAGCGACTCCAGGACGGCGGACACCTTCATCTTCCCGACCGTGTCTTCCGTCGACCGCATCAGCACGTCTCCCAGCGTCCGCTTCCCGGACTTGAGCTCGCCCTTGAGCTCCGCGCGCTTCTTCCGCGCCTCGGCAGCCTTCGCGAGGGCCTGCGCGCGCTGTTCCGGCGTGAGGGTGGGAAGTGCCATACCCATGCTCCTTCTGCTCGGTGGCCGAGGGCCGTGGGCCGGGATCGGATGGCCCCTGACCCGTGGGAAGGTGTGAGGGCGCGAGTATACGCACGGCCCGCGTCGGCGTGGCAAGCGTGATGCATCGCGCGCGGCCTGCGGTTTCGTTGCAAGGATCCGCGTCAGCGAAGGTCGCGGACGATCCCCTCGAGGACCCCTACGGGATCGGCGGCTTCCGTCAGCGGACGTCCGATCACGAGATAGTCCGCGCCCTTCTCGACCGCCTCGACCGGCGTGAGGACCCTTACCTGATCGTGTCCGTTGGATCCCGCCGGGCGGATCCCGGGGACGACGAGGCAGAACTCCTCACCACAGACGGCGCGCACGTCCTCGACGTCCTCACCCGAGACGACCACGCCTTCGAGTCCTGCCGCCTTGGCCTCGAACGCGAGGGAGGCGGGAATCGCGAGGCCTTCGCCGGCGTGGCTCGACAGCACGGTGACGGCCACGACCAGCGGGGGCTCGACCCCCGCCTCGTCCGCGCCGCGACGGGCGCCCTCGGCGGCGGCCCGCATCATCGCCTCGCCGCCGAGCGCATGCACGTTCAGCATCGCGACCCCGAGCCGCGCGACGTTGGCGGCCGCGCGCTCGACGGTGTTCGGGATGTCGTGCAGCTTGCAGTCGACGAAGACGGGACCGTGCGCCGCGATGCGACGGATCGCCGCCGGTCCCTCCGCCCATGCCAGCTCCACCCCCACCTTGAGCATCCCGACCTGGGGCCCGAGGAGCGCTGCGAGGCGCTCCGCGTCCGCGAGCACGGAGACATCCAGGGCAGCGACGATCGGTTCGGCGGGGCGCGGGATCATGCGTCCCTCGTCACGGTCGCTCCCTCACGGTTCCCTCTCTCAGGTTCTCTGGCACGGTTCCTCCGTCACGGTTCCTCCGTCACGGTTCCTCTGGCGCCCGGAATCCGGCGGGGACCCGCAGACGCGCACGCAGGTCGCCGGGCGAGGCGACGCCCTTGTCCTTCAGGATGGCCGCGATCCCTTTGGCGATCTCCACGGGCGCCGCGGGATCGATGAGCACGGCCGTCCCCACCTGCACGGCGGACGCACCCGCGAGGAGCATCTCCACCGCGTCCTCGGCGGTCCGGATGCCCCCGACGGCGATGATGGGGGTCTCGGGGAGCACGCGCGCGGTCTCGAACACGGCCCGGAGCGTGAGCGGCTTGAGCGCGGGGCCCGACATCCATCCGGTCACCGGCCCGAGCGCCGGCCGCAACGACGCCACGTGCACGCCGAGCGCGGCGGGAGGACCCCCGATCGTGAGCCCGTGGGCGCCGGCACGCACGCACGTGCGCGCGAGCTCGGGCAGGTCCGTCGCCGTCATCGGCAGCTTCGCGAAGACGGGGACGAGCGACATCCGAGCAACGGCGCCCACGATCTCCCCGGTCCGGTCGACATGCTCGCCCAACACGTCGCGCCGGAGCTCCTCGTCGGGTCCGGACAGGTGCAGCTCGATCGCGGCGACCTCCGACCGCGTCTGGAGCGCCCCGATCGACCGCACGAACTCCTCGAGGGTCCCGCCGGCGATCGAGACGATCACGGGTGCCCCGCCCCTCGCGAGTCGCGGCAGCTCGACCTCGACGAACGCGGGCATGCCGGGGTTCTGCAGCCCGGTGGTCCACACGGTCCCCGACGGTGTCTCGGCGATCCGAGGGGGCGGTGCGCCCTTGCGGGGCTCCAGCGTGATGCTTCGGCTCACGAGCCCTCCGACCTTCCGGAGGTCGACGAGCCCGCTGAGCTCGCGGCCCGTACCGGCGCACCCCGAGGCGATCAGGACCGGCGTCGGCAGCACCAATCCCGCGCCGAGGTCGACCGCGATGGTCCTTCTCGCGGCGCTCACTCGCCGGCCCCCCCGCTCCGTCGCGGCCGGAACGTGTCGTCTCATCCCGGCCACGACCGCACCACGGGCAGGCCTTCGGGTGGGGTGGGAAGCATCGTCGGACGCTCCCCGAGCCAGCGATCCCAGAGCACGCGGGCCGGGTTGAACACGGGACCGTCGATGCATGCGCGGAGATTGTCGTAGCCGCTCCCGTCCTTCCGCGCGACCGGGATCACGCACGACTGGCACAACCCGAACCCGCAGCCCATCCGCTCCTCCAGCGCCATCTGCGCGGGCAGGCCGCCCTCCCGGCAGAAGTCCGCGACGCGCTCAAGCGTCTGCGGCGTGCCGGCCGCGTACACCACCTGAGCCTTGCTGCGCTCCGCGGCGCCGGCCACCACGTCCATCACGACCCCCCGGTCCCCGAGGGTCCCGTCGGCCGTGACGATCGCGACCGTCTGCGACAGCCGCTTCGCGTCGATCGGCTTGAGCACCCGCTCCATCGTCTCGGCGCCCACGACCATGTCCACGCGCTTGCCCGCGGCGGCGAGCTCCTGGGCGAGGAAGTACAGCGTGGCCGCTCCGTGGCCCTCCGCCACGAGGAGGCAGTTCGTCAGGTGCCGTGGATGGGAGAACCCCTTCCCGAGCGGGCCGATCAGGTCGAGGAACGAGTGCGCCCGCGCGCCCGCGAGCCACGACGTCCCCGCACCCGCGGCGTCGACCACGAACTCGAGGGTCCCGGCCCAACCACCGCGGCGCGACGCGTCGTGGATCGAGAGGTGCCGCCGGAGCAGGAACGCGCGGGCCTCCGGCATCTGCACGGCCACGAACTGCCCGGGCCTCGCCTTCTCCGCGATCTCCGGGGCCACGACCGTGAGCTGGTGGTACGCGCCGAGCTTCCGGGTCGACAGGACTTCCGCCCGAACCCGCTTCACGCGACCCCCCCGCCCGGCGCCCGAGCGTGGCTCATCTCGAAGCCGAGCCGCTCCTGGACCGGTCGCGCCCGCGCGTCGGCGTGATACTCCTGGATCGACCTCGGCTCGGTCGCTCCCGAGAGGAGGGCCTCGATCCCCCGCACCGCCGCGAACGCTCCCGGCATCGTCGTGAGGCACGGCACCTCGGCGGCGGCCGCCGCGGTCCGGATGTGATAGCCGTCAGTCCTCGGGCCCCGACCGAACGGCGTGTTGATCACGAGGTCGATGCGCCCGTCGCGGATCAGCCCCTCGACGTTGTCCTCAGCCTCGCTCACCTTCGCCACGGCCTGAACCGGGATGCCCGCGCGCCGAAGCACGCCGGCCGTACCGGTCGTGGCGAGCAACGCGAAGCCGAGGTCGGCGAGCCGCTTCGCCGGGAAGACGATCGCCCGCTTGTCGCGATTCGCCACGCTGACGAACACCCTGCCCGACGTGGGGAGCGCGTGCCCGGCCGCGACCATCGCCTTGGCGAGCGCGGCGCCCGGATCCGTGTCGATCCCCATCACCTCGCCCGTGGAACGCATCTCGGGGCCGAGCACCGTGTCGACGCCGGGGAAGCGACCGAAGGGCAGCACCGCCGCCTTCACCGCGGTGAACGGCAACCGGCGGTCGTGCCCCGGGTCCGGGGGCAGGAGCTCCTCGGCCACGAGCTCCGCGAGGCTCCGCCCGACCAGCACGAGGGTCGCGATCTTCGCGAGCGACACGCCGATCACCTTCGACACGAACGGCACGGTACGCGACGCTCGCGGATTCGCCTCGAGCACCCAGATCTTCTCGTCCTTCACCGCGAGCTGCAGGTTCAGGAGCCCGACCACCCCGATCCGCCGCGCCAACCGGCGCGCGATGTCCTCGATCCGGTCCAGCTCCTCGTCGGAGAGCGTCGCGGGCGGGATCTGGCACGAGGAGTCGCCGGAATGCACGCCCGCCTCCTCGATGTGCTCCATCACGGCGCCGACGAACACGTCGCTCCCGTCGCAGACCGCGTCGACGTCGACCTCGATCGCGCCCTCGAGGAAGCGATCGATCAGCACGGGATGCTCGCGGCTGGCTTCGGCCGCGGACCGGACGAACGTCTCGAGCTCGTCGTCGTCGTAGACGATCTCCATCGCGCGTCCCCCCAGGACGTAGGAGGGGCGCACGACGACCGGGTAGCCGATCCGGCGAGCGACCACGCGGGCCTCGTCGACGGTCCGCGCCTCCCCGTGCGGCGGCGCCGGGATGGCCATCTCCTGGAGGAGCTCCGCGAACCGCCCGCGGTCCTCGGCGAGGTCGATCGCGTCCGGAGACGTGCCGAGGATCGGGAACCCGGCGCCCTGGAGGATCCGCGCCAGCTCGAGCGGCGTCTGGCCCCCGAGCTGTGCGATCACGCCGACCGGCCGCTCCGCCTCGCACACCGCCAGCGCGTCCTCCGCCGTCAGGGGCTCGAAGTAGAGCCGGCTCGAGGTGTCGTAGTCGGTGGAGACCGTCTCCGGGTTGGAGTTGATCATCACCGACTCGAAGCCGGCCTCCTCCAGGGCGAACGCGGCGTGCACGCACGCGTAGTCGAACTCGATGCCCTGACCGATCCGGTTCGGCCCGGCGCCGAGGATCACGACCCGGGGCCGGGAGGCGGGCGTGACCTCCGACTCCTCTTCATAGGTGGAGTAGAGGTACGGCGTCCGCGCCGGGAACTCGCCGCCGCAGGTGTCCACCGACTTGAAGACCGGCGTGACGCCCAGCGTCTCGCGACGGTCGCGGACCGCGAGCGCCGTCGCTCCCGTCTCGCGGCCGATCCGGGCGTCGGAGAGCCCGGCGCGCTTCGCCTCCCGGAGGGTGTCCGCGCAGGTGGCGTCGAGAGTCGTCCCACCGAGGCCGTTCGCGAGCTCGACCACCTGCGCCATCTGGTCGACGAACCACGGGTCCACGGCGGAGGCCACCGCGACGGCGTCGACACCGTGGCCCGCCGCGAGCGCACCCTCGATCAGGTGGAACCGGCCCTCGGTCCCCTCGCGGAGCGCGTCGAGCAGTTCCCCCTCGGGCATCGGGGCGTACCTCGCGCCGAGATCGGCCCCGTCCTTCTCCAGCCCCCGCCACGCTTTGCCGAGGGCCTCCTTGAAGGTCCGACCGATCGCCATCACCTCGCCCACCGACTTCATCGTGGACGTGAGCCGCGCGTCGGCCGCCGGGAACTTCTCGAAGGTGAACCGCGGGATCTTGACGACGACGTAGTCGAGCGTCGGCTCGAACGAGGCCGGCGTTGCGCCGGTGATGTCGTTCCGGATCTCGTCCAGCCGGTACCCGACCGCGAGCATCGCCGCGATCTTCGCGATCGGGAACCCGGTGGCCTTCGACGCGAGCGCCGAGGAGCGGCTCACGCGAGGATTCATCTCGATCAGGACGCGCCGTCCCGTCTCCGGGTCCACCGCGAACTGCACGTTCGATCCCCCGGTCTCCACGCCGATGGCGCGGAGGCACGCGAGCGCGTCGTCGCGCATCGCCTGGTACTCGCGGTCCGTCAGCGTCTGCTGCGGCGCGACCGTGAGGGAATCCCCCGTATGGACGCCCATCGGATCCACGTTCTCGATCGAGCAGACCACGACGGCGTTGTCGGCGTGGTCGCGCATGACCTCGAGCTCGAACTCCTTCCACCCAGCGATCGACTCCTCCACGAGGATCTCGGAGACCGGGCTTGCCTCCAGCGAGCGCCGCGCCAGGGTCTCGAGCTCCTCCGGGGTCGACGCGAACCCGCTCCCGCCTCCGCCGAGGGTGAACGACGGACGGACGATCAGCGGGAACCCGAGCCGCTCGCCCAGCCGGCGTGCCTCCTCGAGTGTGTGGGCGATCCCCGCGTGCGGGACGTCGAGGCCCGCCTTCGTCATCGTCTCCTTGAAGCCGCTCCGGTCCTCCGCCCGGTGGATCGACTCCAGGCTCGCGCCGATCAGCTCGACGCCGAGTCGGTCGAGGTCTCCCGACTCCGCGAGCGACACGCTCACGTTCAGGCCGGTCTGCCCGCCGATGGTCGGGAGGAGGGCGTCGGGTCGCTCCCGTTCGATCACCGCGAGCACCGACTCCGGCGAGAGCGGCTCGAGGTAGGTCCGATCCGCGAACTCCGGGTCCGTCATGATCGTCGCGGGGTTCGAGTTCACGAGCGCGACGCGGTACCCCTCGCGGCGGAGGACCCGGCACGCTTGCGTGCCCGAGTAATCGAACTCGCAGGCCTGACCGATGACGATCGGTCCGGAGCCGATCACGAGGATCGACCGCAGGTCCGTCCGCTTCGGCATCAGGCGGCCGCGCCCTCGACCGAGGCGCGGAACGACAGGAAGAGGCCGCCGGCGTCGTGCGGACCGGGAGCCGCCTCCGGGTGGTACTGGACCGAGAACGCGGGGACGTCGAGGCAGTGGAGCCCTTCGAGGGTGTCGTCGTTCAGGTTGCGATGGCTGAAGGCGACGCGACCGAACGTGGTCTCGGCGGTCGCGTCGGGGCCGCGCTCCCATCCGGCGTCGTCGACCGCGAATCCGTGGTTGTGACTCGTGATCCGCACCTCCCCGGTCCGGACGTCGAGGACGGGCTGGTTGGCGCCACGGTGGCCGAAGGGCATCTTGTAGGTGCTCCCGCCGAGCGCCAGGCCGAGCAGCTGGTGCCCGAGGCAGATGCCGAAGATCGGGAGGCGTCGATCGAGCAGCTCCCTCGTCGCGGCCACCCCGTACCGGGTCGCGGCCGGATCGCCGGGGCCGTTGGACAGGAGGACCCCGTCGAAGCCGCCTGCCGCGACCTCGGCTGCAGGCGTCTCCGCCGGGAACACGGTGGTCTCCAGCCCGGCCGCCGCCAGCATGCGGAGGATGTTCCGCTTGATCCCGAAGTCGTAGGCCGCGATCCGCCACACGGGCCCGTGCGAGCGGTCCGCCGGACCCGCGATCTCGCTCGCCGCGTACGGCTCGGGGGTCGAGACCGTCCGAGCGAGATCCGCACCCGACATCCCGGTGGTCTCTCGGACGCGAGCGACGAGCGACGCCGCATCGAGGTCCCGCGTCGAGACGCCGGCGCGCATCGCGCCCGCATCGCGGATCCGGCGGGTGAGCCGCCGGGTGTCGATGCCCTCGATCCCGACCACCCCCGCCTCGGCCAGGGACCGGCCCAGCGGGCCGTCGGCTCGGCGGCTCGAGGGACGGCGAGCCGCCTCGCGCACCACGAACGCGGCCACCTGGATCCGCGCGCTCTCGGCGTCGTCGGCATGCATCCCGTAGTTGCCCTGCTGTGGGGCGGTCATCGCAACGATCTGGCCGGCGTAGGACGGATCGGTCAGGACCTCCTGGTAGCCGGCCATCCCCGTGTTGAAGACGGCCTCGCCGAACGCCTCGCCGCCGGCCCCGAACCCCGTGCCCCGGAAGACGGTCCCGTCCTCGAGGGCCAGGAGCGCGGCCGGGGCCGTCACCGGGTCGCCTTCCCCTCCGAGACCGTGAGCTCGCCGCGCCAGACCGTGAAGCGGACGCGCCCGATCAGCTCCCTGCCCGTGAACGCGCTGTTCCTCGATCGCGACACGAAGGGAGGCTCGACGGTCCAGCGCTCCTCCGGATCGAAGACCATGAGGTTGGCCGGACGGCCGGCCTCGATCGGGCCGCCGTGCTCACGTGCTCCGAGGATGCGCGCCGGCGCCGACGAGAGCGTCTCGATCACCCGCGACAGCTCGATGAGCCCCGGCGCCACGAGCTCGGTCAGGGCCACGGCCAATGCGGTCTCGAGCCCGATCGTGCCGTGGGGCGCCCGGTCGAACTCCGCCTCCTTCTCCTCCACCGCGTGCGGCGCGTGATCCGTCGCGATCGCATCGATCGTGCCGTCGCCCAGACCTCGGCGAAGCGCCGCCCGGTCCGGCTCGGAACGGAGCGGGGGGTTGACCTTCCGGTTGGTGTCGTAGGTCCGGAGGTCTTCGTCGATCAAGGCGAGGTGATGCGGCGTGACCTCGGCCGAGACGCCGAGTCCGTCCGCCTTCGCGAGGCGCACGAGCTCCACGGACCGTGCCGACGAGAGGTGGCAGAGATGCAGCCGGCCACCGGTGAGGCGCGCCATCTCGATGTCGCGGAACACGATCGCGTCCTCGGCGGCCGCCGGCTGCCCCGCGAGACCGAGGGAGAAGGAGCTGATCCCCTCGTGCATCTGCTGCCCGGTCGACAGTGAGGCGTCCTCGCAATGCTCGGCGATCACGACGTCGTCGAACGCTCGCGCGTACGTGAGCGCGTTGCGGAGGGTGCGAGCGGTCGGCACGCACCGTCCGTCGTCGCTGAAGACCCGGACACCGGCCGCGACCATCTCGCCGATCTCCGCGAGCGCCTCGCCCTCGAGCCCCTTCGTGATCGCCCCGACCGGGAAGACATCGGTGAGGCCGACGCGGGCGGCCGCGGCCCGGACCTCGGCGATCACGGAGGCGTCGTCGGCCACGGGATCGGTGTTGGCCATGGGCGCGACCGCCGTGTACCCGCCGGCCGCCGCGGCCCGCGTGCCGGTCTCGACGGTCTCCTGGTGCTCGAATCCCGGCTCGCGGAGGTGCGTGTGCAGGTCGACGAGGCCCGGCGCGAGGATCAGCCCCTCGCACTCCACGACCTCGGCCGACGCAGCGTCGAGGCCGTTCCCCACGTCCGCCACGACGCCGTCGCGGACGCGCACGTCCGTGACCTCGTCGCGGCCACCGGCCGGGTCGACGACCCGAGCCCCGCGGAAGAGCAGCTCGGTGCTATCCACCCCGCACCTGGTCCCTGTTCCCTTCCACTTCCTCTCCCTTGGCCACGCCCTCGGCCTCGCCGCGCCGGCCTCCCAGCAAGAGGTACAGGAGCGCCATCCGGACCGCGATGCCGTTCGTGACCTGGTCCTCGATCACGCTCTGCGGCAGATCCGCGACGTCGGAGTCGATCTCGACGCCGCGGTTCATCGGACCCGGGTGCATGATCAGCGATCCCTCCGGCAGGAGTCCGACCCTCGCGCGGTTCAGGCCGAACAGGCGCGAGTACTCGCGGACGGACGGGAAGTACTCCAATCGCTGTCGTTCGGTCTGCACCCGGAGCAGGTAGCAGACGTCGAGCTTCGGCAAGACCGCGTCCACGTCGTGGCTCACCTCCACGCCCCACGCCGGGGCGTCGGGCGGGATCAGGGTGGCGGGGCCGATCAGCGTGACCTCGGCCCCCATCTTCACCAGACCGAACGAGAGCGACCGCGCCACCCGTGAGTGCAGGACATCTCCCACGATCGCCACGCGGAGCCCCTCCAGGCGGCCCAGTCGCTCACGGATCGTGTACAGGTCCAGGAGCGCCTGGGTCGGATGCTCGTGCGTGCCGTCCCCGGCATTCAGGACGTGGCCCCGCACCCATCTCGTGAGCTGGTACGGGGAACCCGACGAGGAGTGGCGGATCACGATCGCGTCCGCCCCCATCGCCTGCAACGTGAGCGCGGTGTCCTTCAGCGACTCCCCCTTCGACACGCTCGAGCCCCCGGAGGAGAAGTTGATCACGTCGGCCGACAAGCGCTTGGCCGCCAGCTCGAAGGAGATCCTCGTCCGCGTCGAGTTCTCGTAGAAGAGGTTCACGACCGTCCGGCCCCGCAGGGCCGGCACCTTCTTGATCACCCGTGTGCCGACCTCGCGGAAGGACTCGGCCGTGTCGAGGATCCGGATCACGTCCTCCGCCGAAACGTCGTGCATCGACAGGAGGTGCTCGTTCATGCCCGGGCCTCCCGCAGGGCCGGGCGCTCCTCGAGCACCGCGCCGTCCTCGCCGTCGAGCTCGGCGACCATCACCCGGACGTCCTGCCCGATCTGCGTCGGCACGTTCTTGCCCACGAAATCGGCCCGGATCGGAAGCTCGCGGTGGCCGCGATCCACCAGGACGGCGAGCCGGATCCGCCGGGCGCGGCCGAGATCGGTGAGCGCGTCCATCGCCGCCCGGATCGTTCGGCCGGTGAACAGGACGTCGTCCACCAGCACGACCGTTCGGCCCGCGACGTCGAAGGGGATCCTCGTTTCGTGGACCTCCGGCGCCTCGGCCGTGAGGCCGATGTCGTCCCGGTAGAACGTGATGTCCAAGACGCCCACCGGGATCTCGACCCCTTCGATCTTCGCGATCTCCCGCGAGAGCCGGAACGCCAGGTGGTCACCTCGGTCGGCGATACCGACGAGCACGAGCCCCTCGGTGCGTTCCCGTTCGACGATCTCATGTGCGATCCGCGCCAGGGCGCGCCGGACGTCGTCGGGGCCGAGGATCCTGCTCACGAACGAACGCCCCCTCGAGCAGACGAGGAGGCGTGCAGGTTGTGCCGCATCGGTTGGCTCCCTTCCCGGCCTCACGGGACCGGACTTAAAGGGGAAGTTCGCGCGAAGGATACCCGGTGCCCGGTGGCGGCGCAAGGAGCGATGCCGTTCGGCCTCCCCGGTGCCCGGCGTAGACTGTTCGCAACGGATCGGATAGGAGTCGGTGGAGATGCCTGACTGGGGATGGATCGTGCTCGCCGTCGCCGTGGTCTTCGGCGCGAGCAAGCTGCCCGACATCGCGCGGAACCTCGGCAGATCCTCGGGCGAGTTCAAGAAGGGTCTCAAGGAGGGCAACGAGGTCACGGGCGACGAGGTGCCGCCTCCGGCGAGCGCGGGACCGACCGCGACCGCCACGCCACCGCGCCTCGCCCCCGACGGCGACCCGCGACGGCCCGAGACGAACTAGACGTTCCCGGGATCGTCGGAGGCCACGGGCCGCATCTCGCTCGTGATCTTGCCGAGGATCCCGTTCACGAAGCGCGGCGAGCTCTCGGACGACAGATCCGTGGCGGCCTCCACCGCCTCGCTGATCGCGACCGAGGGCGGGACATCGGGCCGGTGCCGGAGCTCGTGTACCGCCACGCGGAGGATCGTCCGGTCGAGGGCCGCCATGCGTCCGACCGCCCACCCTTCGGCGTGCTCTTCGAGCAGTAGGTCGATCTCCGGCAGGTGCAGCTCCACGCCCTCCACCACCTCCTCGGTGAACGGCGCGACCTCGCGGCCCGCGTCGAGCCATGCCGCGAGCACCGCGGCGGGCGGCGCACCGGTGATGTCGGCCTGGTAGAGGATGTCGATCGCGGTCCGGCGGGCCCCGCGCCGAGAGGTCACACCTTCACGCGCTCGATGTAGGCGCCCGAGCGGGTGTCCACCTTCACCCGATCGCCTTCCCCGACGAACAGCGGCACCTGGACCACGACGCCCGTCTCGAGCGTCGCCGGCTTCAACGCGTTCGTCCGCGTGTCGCCCTTGGCGGCCGGGTCCGTCTGGGTGACGACGAGCACCATCGAGGCCGGGAGATCCACGGCGATCGGCGTTCCCTGATGGGTGGCGACCGTCGCCTGGCCGCTCTCCGACAGGAAGCGGCTCGCCTCCCCCACCACGTCGACGGGCACGTGCAGCTGCTCGTAGGTTTGCAGGTCCATGAACACCAGGTCGGCGCCGTCCGCGTAGAGGTACTGCATCTCCTTGCGCTCCACGATCGCGAGGCCCACCTTGACGCCGGCGTTGAACGTCTTGTCCGCGATCGCTCCCGTCCGCACGTTCCGGAGCTTGGTGCGCACGAACGCGCCACCCTTCCCGGGCTTCACGTGCTGGAACTCCACCACCTGGAACAACGTGCCGTCGAGCTCCAGCGTCATGCCGTTCTTCAGGTCGTTCGTGGAGACGCTCATCGCCGGCTACAGCTCGATCAGCTCTCGCGTCGAGACGCCCAGCGGACGCGCCCCGTCCTCCGACACCTCGACCGCGTCCTCGATGCGGATCCCGCCCACGCCGGGCACGTAGACGCCGGGCTCGACCGTCACGACAGCGCCGGCGGGAAGGACGTCCGTTCCGTCGCGCCGGAGGGAGGGCCCCTCGTGGATCTCCAGGCCGACGCCGTGGCCGAGGCCGTGGGAGAACCCCGTGCCGTACCCGGCGTCCTCGATCACGGCGCGGGCCGCCCGGTCGACGTCGCCCGCGACGGCGCCCGGGCGGAGCGCGTCGATCCCGGCCTGCTGCGCGGCCGCCACCAGGTCGTGCACCTTCCTGAGCTCCGGCGCCGGCGATCCGAACGCGACCGTTCTCGTCATGTCCGTGTGGTAGCCGTCCACGAGCGCCCCGAAGTCCATCTTGATCACGTCGCCCTCGTCGAGCGTCCGGTGGCATGGACGGTGGTGCGGCTCGGCGCCGTGTTCGCCGAACGCGACGATCGGGTCGAACGCCAGCCCGTCGGCGCCGTGCCGCTTCATCGCGAGCTCGAGGGCGGCCGCCGTCTGCCGCTCGGTCGTACCGACCACGAGGAGGTCCAGGACGTCGTCGAACGCCCGGTCCGTCGCCTCCTGCGCCGACCGCAGGAGCGCCAGCTCGTCCGCGTCCTTGGCCCAGCGCACGCGCTCCACCTCGTCGTCCACGCCCACCAGCTCGACCCCGTCGAAGAGCGATCCCCAGCGGTCGAGCTGCGCCACCGTGACGACCTGCCGCTCGAACCCCAACCTCAGGATCCCGAGCCGCCGGACGTGCTCGGCGATCGCGCCAGCGAGGTCGTCCATCGTGGCGACCCGCGTGAGATCCGGTACCTCGTGTCGCGACTGCTCCGTGTAC
>JBOGVD010000055.1:0-3140 GCA_050696355.1 Actinomycetota bacterium | reverse complement strand
ACGTCGTCGGTCGAGTTGCCGACGTCCCAGACCTTGTACGCGTAGAGGTCGGCCTCCGGCGCGACGCCCTCGCCGACCTGGCCGGCCACGTCCATCCCGGCAACGGTGCTGGCCGTGTGGGTGCCGTGACCGTCCTCGTCCAGCGGGTCGAAGTCGGGCCTCGGCGTGTCGTTCGCGGTGGAGTCGTCCAGGACGTCGTAGTCCTCGCCGACGAAGTCGAATCCGCCGACCACCTTGTCGGTCGGGAAGGTGCCCGGCTCGATCACGGTCGGGTTGTTGGCCTCATAGGCGGCCACGGTCCCGGCCCCACCGAAGGATGCATGTGTGTAGTCGATGCCGGTATCGACGACCGCGACCTGCATGCCTTCACCCCGAACGCCGAGGTTGCTCCACACCTCGGGCGCCCCGATGAACGGGACGCTGGTGCTGAGCGTCTTCCTCACGATCGACACGGGCTGCACGGAGGCGACATCGGATCGCGCCGCGAGCTCAGCGGCGGCCTGCGCCGAGAGTGTGGCCGAGAACGCGTTCACGAGGACCCGATAGCGGAAGCCAACCGCTCCGCCGAGCGATCGGGCGTGGGCGATCGCGCTCGCCTGCGAGCTGAGGGCCGCCGCCGCCACCTGCCGTTGACGAGGTCGGAGGACCTGTCCCGGGGATCGACGGACCACCTCGGCAACCGAGTCGGCCTTCAACTCGACGAAGTACCTGCCCAGCTGTCGGGAGCGGATCGCCGCGGGGACGAAGCCATCGGGCAGATCGCCCTCGGTGGTGCGCAGGGCGGGACGCTTGCCCTGCGGAGTGGACCGTCCCACGCCCTGTACCGCCAGGACGAGCACCAGACCTGTCACGAGCGCGAGTGAACGACGTAGCCGCACGGGGGGCCTCCTTCGGATCTCGGATACCGCCCTGCTGATTCTCGCGGTGAACGCGGCCGGATGGCAAATCGACCTCCCGTGGGTGCATGCGAGGGCGTGCGGTTCTGTCCGAAGGTCGAGCCGTGCCGGTGCCGCTCATGCTGGTGCTCCGGCGGGGCGCCCGACGGCGGAACGCCGTGACGGTCCCGTGTGGCATCCTGTCGGGCCGTGGGGGGCGAGACCGCAGCACCGAACACGGCCGCGCTGGCCTCGTTCGGCGAGGGCTTCCAGGGTGAGCTCGTCTTGCCGGGCAGCGCCGGCTACGACGCCGCACGGATCGTATGGAACGGCATGATCGATCGTCGCCCGGCGATCGTGGCGCGTTGTGACGGCGTCGACGACGTGATCGGAGCCATCCGCTTCGCGCGGGATCAAGACCTGCCGATCGCCGTCCGCTCGGGCGGCCACAGCGTCGGCGGCTTCTCGACCTGCGACGGGGGGATCGTGATCGACCTGTCGCGGATGCACGGCGTGCAGGTCGACCCGGAGCGTCGCATCGCCTGGGTGAAGGGCGGCTCGCTGTTGTCCGAGCTCGACCGAGGGGCGCAGGAGCACGGGCTCGCCTGTCCCGTCGGTGTGGTCGGGCACACGGGCGTCGCAAGGCTCACGCTCGGTGGCGGGATGGGACGGCTGCAGCGACGGTGGGGCTTCTCGATCGACAACATGCTCGCGGTCGACCTCGTCACGGCCGACGGGAAGCAGCTCCGCGTGAGCGACGAGGAGAGCCCCGACCTCTTCTGGGGCATCCGCGGGGCCGGGCCGAACTTCGGCATCGTCACGGGTTTCGAGTTCCGGCTCCACGAGCTCGGCACGACGATCACGCAGGGGCTGCTGGCCTTCCCGGGCGAGCGCGCGCGCGAGGTGGCCGAGCGCGTCCGCGACTACGTCCCGTCCGCGCCCGACGAGGTGATGCTGTCGTTCGGCTTCGGCGTGGCGCCCACCGATCCGGTGTTCCCGCCCGAGATCACGGGCCGCCCGTTCGTGTACATGGCCCTCACGCATTGCGGCGACGTCGACATGGCGGAAGAGGCGCTCAGGCCGCTGCGGGACCTGGGGCCCGCGGTCGACATGATCGAGCCTCGACGGTATCTGGACGTGCAGACGTCCGCCGACGAGGACATGGAGTGGGGGAAGCGCTTCTATATGAAGGGCGGGTTCCTCGCCGAGCTCTCGGACGCCTACGTCGATGCCGGCTTCGCGAGCATCGCGGACGCTCCCGGCGACGAGTGCTCGATCACCCTCTGGCTGCAGGGCGGTGCGATCGGGCGCGTCCCCGACGGCGCGATGGCCTTCACCGGCCGCCAGGCGCCCTTCTGGTTGGGCGTCGAGGCCGCCTGGGAGGACCCGACGCTGGATCGGGCGCACATCGCGTGGGGTCGCGACACGATGGACGCGCTCCAGCCGTTCACCGCGGCGGGTCACTACGTGAACGACATGATCGAGTCCGGCGACGACGTCGTGCGGTCGATCTACGGAGCGGAGAAGTACGTTCGCCTAGTGGAGCTGAAGCGCGCGTACGACCCCGACAACGTCTTCCGGCTGAACCAGAACATCAGGCCGTAACGGCATGCGCCTCCGCGGCCCCCGCGTCCAGCTCCGCAACGCCACGCTCGACGATGCCTCGCGTCTCACCTCGATCCGGGGCGAGCCCGAGATCGAGCGCCGGTGGGGGGTCCTCGTGGAGGGCGAGATCGAGGAGTTCGTCATGGAGCGCACGACGTTCGTGATCGAGGCGGACGGCGACGTGATCGGTGCCCTGCAGTACGGCGAGGAAGAGGACCCGATGTATCGGAGCGCCAGCCTCGACGTGTTCGTGACCACCGCCCGGCACGGACAGGGGTTCGGGACCGAGGCGGTCCGGGTCCTCGCCCGGTACCTGATCGAGGAGCGTGGGCACCATCGGCTCTCGATCGACCCCGCCGCCGACAACGCCGCCGCGATCCGGGCCTACGAGAAGGTCGGGTTCCGCCCGGTGGGCGTGATGCGCTCCTACGAGCGGGGCCCGGACGGCACGTGGCACGACGGCGTCCTCATGGAGATGCTGGCCGACGAGCTCATCGGCGGGGACGACCCACGATCCTTGGGGGTGGACGAGTCCTAATGGCGTCCTGAGCGGCTCCTGGTGGAGACTGCTCTCCGAGCCGCCGGCGGGTGAGCACCGAGCGAGTCAGGGTTCCGAACCCTAGGCCTAGATCGTGCCCCCGCCGGCAGGTGAGGAGCCAA
>JBOGVD010000054.1:0-21273 GCA_050696355.1 Actinomycetota bacterium | reverse complement strand
GGCAAGTCGACCCTGATGCGCGTCCTCTACGGGATGTACCCGCCCGAGGGCGGTCGCATCCTCATCAAGGGTGAGGAGGTCAAGGTCTCCTCCCCGCGGGTCGCGATCGAGCACGGGATCGGGATGGTCCACCAGCATTTCGTGCTGGTGGACCCGTTCAGCGTGACGGAGAACGTGATCCTCGGCGAGGAAGGCGGCACACTCCTCGACGTCGACGCGGCCCACAAGAAGGTCGCAGAGCTCGCGCTCGCCTACGGCTTCCAGGTACGACCGAGCGCCATCGTCGAGGATCTCTCGGTCGGTGAGGAGCAGCGCGTCGAGATCCTGAAGGCCCTCTATCGCGGGGTCGACATCCTGATCCTCGACGAGCCCACGGCCGTCCTCACTCCCCGCGAGGCGCAGGAGCTCTTCGGGAACCTGCGACAGCTCCGTGACGCCGGGAAGACGATCGTCTTCATCAGCCACAAGCTCGACGAGGTGCTGCAGGTCGCCGACCGGATCACGGTGCTCCGGCGCGGCGAAGCGGTGGGCGAGACGACGCCGTCGCAGACCTCGAAGGCGCAGCTCGCCGAGATGATGGTGGGACGGCCGGTGCTCTTCCGCCTCGAGAAGCCCGATGTCGAGATCGGATCGCCGACCCTGCAGGTGGAGGGGTTGCTCGGCGAGGGGAAGCTGAACGGCATCGACCTCGAGGTGCGGTCGGGCGAGATCCTCGGGGTCGCCGGTGTGGAGGGGAACGGCCAGCGTGAGCTCGCGGAGGTGTTGATCGGCCTCCGGAAACCCGCCGCGGGGAAGATCCTGCTCGAGGGCGAAGACCTGGCGGGGCTCTCGGTCGCCGAGATCAGGAACAAGGGCGTCGCGTACGTGCCCGAAGACCGGCACGAGCAGGGACTGATCCTCGACATGACGGTCTGGGAGAACGCCGTCCTCGGACGGCAGGACGATCGGCCCTATCGGGCGGCGTTCGGGTTCCTCGTCATCCAGAAGATCAAGGAGCTCGCGAGTCGCCTGATCGAGCGCTTCGACGTCCGGGCTCGCTCGATCAATGCCCCCGCCAGCACGCTGTCCGGCGGGAACCAGCAGAAGCTCATCCTGGCGCGGGAGCTGGAGACCGATCCCAAGCTGCTGATCGCCTCCCAGCCGACCAGGGGGTTGGACGTCGGCGCGATCGAGTTCGTCTGGCGCCAGATCCTCGCGCAGAAGGAGGCGGGACGGGCGTTGATCCTGATCTCCGCCGAGCTCGATGAGATCTATGCGCTGTCGGATCGCATCGTCACGCTGTACGAGGGCAGGATCACCGGCGAGTACCCGCCAGATGCCCCGCCCGAACGGGTCGGCGCCGGGATGCTCGGCGGCGTCGCCGCCGGGGAGGCGAGCTGATGGCGGCGAACGTCGCGTCGGCCGAGAGCCCGCGCGCGCGGCCACCGTGGCTCGAGTCGCTCCTCGGCCACGGCCTGGCGCTCATCGCGGCGTTCGTGATCGCGATCGGGGTCGGCTCCCTGATCGTCGTGCTCTACGGAGAGAGCCCCCTGACGGTCTACGGGGCGATCCTCCGATTCGGCTTCAAGGACATCACCAGCGTGGGGACGATCCTGTCGATCGCGACGCCCTTGATCTTCGCCGCGCTCGCCGTGGCGATCTGCTTCAAGGGAGGCCTGTTCAACATCGGGGTCGAGGGGCAGTTCCTCATCGGGATGGTGACGGCTTCGTGGGCGGCCCTGCAGCTCGAGTTCCTCCCCGGGGTGCTGCACCTGATCGCCGTGCTCGTCTTCGCCTGTCTCGGCGGCATGGTCTACGCGGCGATCCCGGGGATCCTGAAGGTCACGACCGGCGCCCACGAGGTCGTCACGACGATCATGATGAACGGCATCGCCGTCAGCATCGTGGCGTACGCGCTGAACGGGCCGCTGAAGTTCACGGAGGCGCCCCCCGGTCAGAACGTCGATCTGCGGACCGACATCTTCGAGCCGAGCGCCCTGGTGCCCGACCTCGGTCATCGGTTCGGGGTCGGCGGATCCGCGCATCTGTCGTGGCTCCTCCCGATCGCGTTGCTCGCTTCCGTCATCATCTGGATGGTGATCCGGCGGATGCGCCTCGGCTACGAGGCCCGGGCGGTCGGATCGTCGGTCGGGTCCGCCCGCGCCGGCGGCATCGCGATCGGCGTCGTGCAGGTGAAGCTGTTCCTGATCTCCGGCGCGCTCGCCGGTCTGGTCGGGATGCAGCAGGTGCTCGTCGAGCGCGCGGCGCTCGTCCAGAACTACGAGGCGCAGCTCGGCTTCACGGGCATCGCCGTCGCGTTCCTCGGCCAGAACAACCCGATCGGGATCGTGTTCGCGGCGATCCTGTGGGCGATCCTCTCGCGGGGAGAGACGGCGCTCCAGATCGATACGGACGTTCCGCGGGAGTTCGTCATCATCCTGCAGGGGATCCTCATCTTCTGCGTGGTCGTCGTCTATCAGGTGGCGAAGCGCCGGCTCGCGAGGCTGCAACTGCAAAGAGCGGGTGCGGAGGTGGGACTCCGGGACACCGTGGCCCCGGAGGACGTGGGGCCGGGGGACGTGGCGGCCGACGACGAGTCGGCTGCCGGGCCGCCCGGTCACGGGACGCGGAGCGGCTGATGGATCTCCAGGACATCGGTGCGGCGGTCCGGATCGCGTTCACGTACTTCACGATCCTGTATCTCACCGGCCTCGGTGGCCTGTTCAGCGAGCGGTCGGGGATCGTGAACATCGGACTCGAGGGCCTGATGGTGATCGGGACGGTGACGGGGGCCGCGGGCGCGGCGATGTTCGCCGGTCCCGCCCCGGAGGGCATGGGGTTGGGCGCCGGCGGCGTGGTCCTGGGGTTGCTCTTCGGCGCGCTCTGTGGAGCGCTCTTCGCGTCGGTGCATGCGTTGGCGACGGTCAACTTCCGGGTGGATCACATCGTGTCCGGCGTGGTGATCAACCTGGTCGCGATCGGACTCGCCCGGTTCCTCTCGTTCGTGTTCTTCGAGCAGGCCACGCAGTCCGATCCCGGCGGGCCGCATCTCCCGAGGGTCGACGTCCCGCTGCTCTCGGACATCCCCTGGGGTTTGGGTCGAGCGTTCGAGAACCTCTCGCCGGTCGTCTTCTTCGCCCTCGTGCTCGTGTTCCCCGTGACGTTCGCGCTCTACCGCACGCGCTGGGGCCTTCGCCTCCGTTCCGCGGGGGAGAACCCCGAGGCGACGCGATCGCTCGGCGTGGCCGTGGGGCCGCTCCGGTGGCAGGGCGTGCTCCTCTCGGGTGCGTTGGCGGGGCTGTCGGGCGCGTTCCTGTCGGTCGAGGTCGTGCTCAACTGGCGCGAGGGACAGACGCTGGGATTGGGCTTCATCGCCCTCGCGGCGCTGATCCTGTCCAACTGGAACCCGAAGCGGCTGATGGTCGCCGCCTTCCTCTTCGGGTTCGCGCAGGCGATCCCCCTGCGCCTCGACGACGCCCCCGTGATCTCGCTGCTGCCGCCCCAGTTCATCAACATGATCCCGTACGTGATCACGATCGTGGCGATCGCCGGCTTCGTCGGGAAGGTGCGTCCGCCGGCGGCCGCGGGACGCGCGTACGAGGGAGCGGGCGGAGCCTGAGGCTCAGTCGGTGCCGTGCAAGCGATCGCCGAAGTCCCCGAGGCCTGGCAGGATGAACCCGACGTCGTTCAGCTGACGGTCCAGGGCACCGGCGACGATCGGCACCTCGGGATGATCCGCCTCGAGCTTGGCCACCCCCTCCGGCGCCGCCACGATGCATACGAACGAGGCCGACGTCGGGTGCGCGTGCGTCTTCACGTGCGTGATGGCCGCGCTCCCGGAGCCACCGGTCGCGAGCATCGGGTCCAGCACCAGGGCGCGCCGCCCGTCCATCCGCGGGAGCTTCGCGTAGTAGTCGCGCGGCTCCAGGGTCTCCTCGTCGCGCTCGAGGCCGAGGTAGCCCACGATCGTGTCCGGATACAGGTCGGTCACGGCATCCAGGAGTCCCAGGCCGGCTCGCAGCACGGGGATCGCCACGAGTGGTTCCGCCAGCCGGGCGGCCTTCGCCTCCTCCATCGGCGTGTCGATCGTGACCTTCTCCGTGAGCAGGTCGCGCGTCGCCTCGACGATCAGCAGCCAGCCCAGTCGGCGGGTGAGGGTCCGGAACTCCGCGGGGCCCGTCTCCCGCTCACGGAGGCGGGTCAGGAGATCGTGCGCGAGCGGATGGTCCAGCACCGTGAGCGTCATCGCCCGAGCATCCTAGCCCTGTTGACACCGGCACCGCCCGCCGGTCAGCATGAGCGCCTGATGCAGTGGTGCTTCGGTGATCGGTATCTCTCGTTCGGGCGCTGCCCGGCGTAGTCACCTGCAGCCGAAGCGACAGGGACCCCGGGCGGTAGACCCGGGGTCGTTGCGTCCCAGGGGCCGTCGGGCCGAAGGGGGTCGCGGCCGAGGAGGTCACGGATGGTCGTCGTGATGAAGCAGGGCGCGACGGAGGCGGACATCGGGGCCGTCTCCGAACGAGTGCGTGGCGCCGGCGGCGAGGCGTTCGTTTCCCGCGGCGCCGTCCACACGATCATCGGCCTCGTCGGCGACACCGACCGGTTCCAGGCGATCGACTGGAAGCAGATGCAGGGCGTCGATCACGTCATCCGGATCGGCAAGCCCTACAAGATGGTCGCCCGTGACCTCCACCCGGAGACGACCACGGTCAAGGTCGGGACCACACCGGTGGGGCGAGAGACGTTCACGTTGATCGCGGGGCCGTGCGCGGTGGAGAGCATGGAGCAGACGATGGTCGCCGTGGAAGCGTCGAAGGCGGCCGGTGCCACGATCGTCCGCGGCGACGTGTACAAGCCGAGGACGTCGCCGTATTCGTTCCAGGGGCTCGGCGAGGAGGGGCTCGAGATCCTGCAGGAGGTCCGTCGGGGGACCGGGCTGCCGTTCGTCGTCGAGGTGGTGGATCTGTCGCAGGTCGAACGCGTGGCCGAGGTCGCGGACTGCATCCGGATCGGCACCCGCAACGCGCAGAACTTCGAGCTCTTGAAGGAGGTCGGGCTGACGAACAAGCCCGTGATGCTGAAGCGTGGACTGGCGATGACGATCGACGAGTGGCTCCAGGCGGCCGAGTACATCGCGCAACGGGGGAACTCGGAGATCATCCTGTGCGAGCGCGGGATCCGCACGTTCGAGCCGGCCACGCGGAACACGCTCGATCTCGGAGGGATGGCCGTGGCGCAGTACGAGTCACACCTGCCGGTGATCGTCGATCCGTCGCACGCGGTCGGGAGGCGCCACCTGGTGGCGGCGATGGCGAAGGCGGCGGTGGCCGCGGGTGCGGACGCTGTGATGGTCGATGTCCACGCGAACCCCGAGGACGCCATGGTGGACGGAGCGCAGGCGCTCCTGCCGCACGAGGTGGTGGAGCTGGGGGAACAGCTGGCGGCGATCGCCGCGGCCGTCGGCCGCACGATGAACCGCTAGGACGAGACGCTTCCTTCCGGCTCGGCGACGTTCGGCGTGAGCTCTACGATGTCGCACGTCCCGCGCCAACGGGAGAGCGAGTCCGCCGGGGGCCCCACCCGGCTCCGGCGACGATCGACGAGCATCTTGGCGGCCTTCTCCCACTCCGGTCCTTCGAGCAGCCGCTGCGCCGCCGTGAACTCCTGCAGCGAGGTGTCTCGGCCCTTCCGACGTGTCACCACCACGAGCTCCTGGGCCTCCGGCACCCCGGGCACGGTCTGTTCCTCGACGCCCGATTCCCGCTTCGAGAGCAGGAAGATCTTCCCGTCCTTGTACGTGAACCACACCGGCGCCATCCGCTTGTGGCCGTTCACGCGTGTGCCGACCCAGATGACATCGGACTTCCGGAGGCCCTCCTCGGTCTCCTTGGGCAGCTTCTGCGCGGCCGTCTGGACGTAGACGGGGAACTCGATCTCCCCGATGATCTCGCCCTCGAGGATGAACGACGCCACGTAGGTGCCGCTCTCCTCCAGCACGGCGTCGTCGAGGCGGTCGACCTCGGTGGTGAGGTCCATCGCGCCCTTCATCCGGCGCACCTGCGGGCCCCAGCGGTACAACGTGCGCCCGGACGGCCCCACCAGCCTGATCTCCTCCGTGACGAAGCCCGTGGGTACCTTCCACGCCCGGAACACCACGAAGGGCAACGCGGGACCTGGCTGACCCACGAGGTAGATGCCGTCCGGCGCGGTCTCCTGATACGCGTCCCAGACCCGCTCGTCGACGACGGCCGCCGAGATCAGCTCGCCGATGGTCATCGTCGGGCGATGATAGCCGACGGGCGGAACGGCCCTTTCACACGGTGCGTGCCAGCCACAAGCGCGGCTCGTCCAGCTCGGGCAGGGAGGGCATCGCGTCCGCGGACTCCCACATCTGGGCGAGCGTCGCCTCGTCGGACTGCTCCACCACGACCTCGCAGAAGGCCCGGCCCCTCCGGTACTGCTCGCGTTTCATGTCCACGCCCAGCAACCGTTCGAACACCGGATCCCCGTGCTCGCCCTCGCGGTAGCGCTTCATCGCCTCCTCGATCCGAGGATGGGTCCCGAGGAGATCGGCACCGAGGGCCTGCATCACGTGGTCGCCGTAGCCCTCTGCGGCCGCCATGAACGCCTGGATCCTCCCGAGCTTGAGCCGCTGCTCGTCGTCGAGGTCCGCCCGGAACAACCCCTCGTCCGACTCGGCGAGCTGCCGCACGGCCTCCGGATCGGACGGATCGACGGAGCCGAGCCGGGTCTGCATGGCTTCGACGTCGAGCTTGAGCGTGGAGAGGTAGTCGTCCACGAGCGCCTGGAACCGAGCCCGCGCCCAGCCCTGCGAGAACTCGAAGCGGTGGGTCACCTCGTGCAGGGCGACGAACGTCCGGAACTCGCGCGGATCGAGCGACCAGTCCCGCTCGAAGGTTGCCAGGTTCGGAACGACGAACAGGAGCTGCCCCGGCCCCGACCTCGGGACCGCGACGTCGTACTGGCCCAGCACCCGCTGCGCGAGCATCCCGAGCACCTGCCCGATCTGGGTCCCGAGGAGGAGCGGCGAGAGCTGTCGCAGGAACCCGGAGAGTTGCGCCATCTCGGGCGGCAGCTCCTCGCCGGCGCTCTGCCCCATCGCCTCGGTGAGCCGGCTCGCGGCCGGTTCGAGCAAGGTCTTGAGGCTCTCGGCGTTCGCGTTGACCCAGCCGGCGCGGCGAACGGCGCGCACCTCCGCGACGTCCGCCGGAGCCGACAGCCCAGTGAACCTCCCGACCTGCAGCTCGGCGACGCGGACGGCTTCTTCCAGCATGCGGTGGTCGCCTTCGGTAGGCTCCCGATCCGGCCCTGCCTCCACCGCGTTCGCCACTCCGACCTGACGCGCCAGCTCCCAGTTCACGGGACCGCTCGACGCGGACATCACGCGCTGGAGCTCGCGGAACAACGGGGCGTCCCGGAAAGCCTCCGGGTCGCCGGCGCCGAAGTCGAAGCCGCCGCTCATCCGTCAATCGTACGCGGGCCCTCCCGATACGATGTCCGCCGTGTCAGAGACCGTGCTGGTCCGCCTCTCGGCCGAGCCCTTGTCGGTCGGCGAGGCGTTGTCGTTCGTGGCCGACGAGGGCGCGGGCGCGACGAGCGTGTTCATCGGCTCGGTCCGGGATCGCTCCGCCGACGGCGAGGTCACGGGCCTGGAGTACGAGGCGTGGGACGAGCTGGCGACCACGCGACTGGGCGAGATCGCGGAGGAGATGCTCAGCCGCTGGCCGCTCCGGCGCGTGTCGATCCTGCACCGGACCGGCGACCTGGCGGTCGGGGAGGCGTCGGTGGTCGTGGCCTGCTCGGCGCCCCACCGCGCCGAGGCCTTCGAGGCGTGCCGCCACGGGATCGAACGGCTGAAGGAGGACGTGCCGATCTGGAAGAAGGAAGGCCTGACCTCCGGCGAGGCGCGATGGGTGATGGGGAGCTAGATGGGCCGCGACCTCGCGATCGACCTCGGCAGCGCGAACACCCTCGTGTACCGGCAAGGCGACGGCATCGTCTTCGACGAGCCCACGGTCGTCGCGCTGCACGGTGGGAGCCGGGAGGTCGTCGCGATGGGCGAGGAAGCGTGGCAGATGCTCGGTGGGGACTCCGGCAACGTCCTCGCGGTCCGTCCGCTACGGGAGGGGACGATCACCGAGTTCGATGTGACGCAGCGGATGCTGGCGGTCGTCCTCCGACGCGTGGGCGTCACGCGGTTCCCGAAGCCACGGGTCCTCGTGTGCGTTCCGCCCTCGTCCTCCGGCGTCGAACGCCGGGCCGTCGAGCGCGCGATCCGCTACGCGGGCGGCCGGCAGGTGGTGCCCGTGGAGGAGCCGCTCGCCGCCGCCGTCGGAGCCAATCTCCCGGTCCACGAGCCGCTCGGGAACCTGATCGTCGACATCGGGGGTGGGCGGTCGGAGATGGCCGTCGTCTCGATGGGCGGCGTCGTGTCTGGCCGCTCCGCGAGCGTCGGCGGCTTCGACCTCGACGCCGCCGTGCAGGAGCACATCCGGATCGCATACGGGGTCTCGATCGGGGAGAAGTCCGCGGAGGAGCTGAAGGTCGCGATCGGATCGGCGTTCCCGTCGCCGACCGGGCGGGCCGCCATGGTGATCGGCCGGGAGCTCTCGACCGGCAACACCGTCGAGGTCAAGGTGGACGCGGACGAGGTCCGGCAGGCGATGGCGCCGGCCGT
Organism: Actinomycetota bacterium; assembly: GCA_050696355.1. Taxonomy (GTDB): domain Bacteria; phylum Actinomycetota; class UBA4738; order UBA4738; family HRBIN12; genus JAJNBA01. Next base: position 12,596 of record JBOGVD010000054.1, on the reverse strand, counting down.
CACGATGATCGTGGAGGAGGCGCGGATGACGCTGGCTGAGGCGCCGCCGGAGCTCACGCACGACGTGCTCGAGACGGGCATGTTCCTGACCGGCGGCGGCAGCCTGTTGCGAGGGTTGGACATGCTGCTCGCCCAGGAGTGCGAGGTCCCCGTCCACGTGGTGGAGCGGCCTCTGGAGACGGTGGTCAGCGGCGCGGGCAGGATGCTCGAGCACCTCGATGACTATCGATCGTCGTTCCAGCTGCTCCGGCGAGGCTGAGGATGACGTTCTCGATCGTTGCGGCCGATCCCGACGCCGGGGACTGGGGAGTGGCCGTCGCGTCGAAGTTCCCCTGTGTCGGCGCCGTCGTGCCGTGGGCGAAGGCAGGCGTCGGAGCCGTCGCGACGCAGTCCTGGGCGAACACGTCGCTCGGACCGGACGGCCTGGCGCTGATGGGCGACCGGGTTCCTGCCGAGGAGGCCCTCGGTCGCCTCCTGGAGGCAGACGCGGGGCGGGACGACCGCCAGGTCGGGTTCGCGGACGCGTCCGGTCGCGCCGCCACCTTCACGGGCGCCACCTGCATGGAGTGGGCGGGCGGCGCGACCGGACGCGGGTTCGCGGCCCAGGGCAACATCCTGGCCGGTGAGCAGGTGGTGGTGGAGATGGCCCGAGCCTTCTCCGAGTTGGAGGGCGACCTCTGCGACCGCCTCTTGGCGTCGCTCCTCGCCGGCGACGCGGCGGGTGGGGACCGGCGCGGCCGGCAGTCCGCTGCTCTGCTCGTCGTCCGCGAGGGCGGCGGGTACGAAGGGCGGAACGACCGATACATCGACCTGCGGGTCGACGACCATCCCGACGCGCCGACGGAGCTCGCCCGGCTGTTCGACGTGTGGGACACCACGATGCTGATCCGCAACGACCCGCTGTTGCCGGCCTCGCCGGAGCTGGTCGCGGACCTCCAGCGCCGCCTCACGGCCCTCGGCAGCTACGCGGGAGCGGCGTCCGGCGCGTACGACGAGGCGACCCGGGCGGCGCTGGCGGGCTGGGCCGGCGAGCACAACCTGGAAGGGCGCCTCCGCGACGACGACCAGATCTCGAACCAGCTCGTGATGGAGATCCGGGACGTGACGCCGGAGGTCGCCGGCTCCTAGGTGGCTCCGCCGGCCGCCTTCTCGAGGAGCGAGATCGCGGTGCTTCCCACCAGGTAGAAGGCGAACGCGAGCGAGGCCGCCCCGACCGCCACGACGACGACGAGACCCAGGCTGCCGATGATCCGATCGTGCCAGGTCAGCCGATCGCGCGCGATCGACAAGCGCTCGAAGTTGGTGGGCGGCGGGGGAGGCGCCTGCTCAGCGGGCGCTTCCCCCGCCCACACCGCCGGATCGTGCTCCGCGATGGACATGCGGCCGGTCACCCGATAGACGCCGACGCCGACCGCCACGGAGATCGCGAGGAAGATGAGCAGGTATCCGATCACCTGCGATCGAGCGTACCCCTCCGGCCTCGCGATGGCGACGACCGATCCGCCCGGCGGCGGGCTTCGGGACGCCCGCGATTACCATCGACCGATGCGACGTGCGTTGCGTCCCGCCGGATTCGCGCTGCTCGTCGTGGTCGCGTTCGCGGTGGGGTGGATCCGCCTGCCGTACTTCTCGCTCGGTCCCGGCCCCGCGCGCGAGGTCGCACCGCTGATCCAGGTGGATGGCGCGACGACCTACGGATCGTCGGGACGGCTCGTGATGATGACGGTGCGCTACGACAAGCTGACCGCGCTGGGCACCCTCGTCACCTGGATCGATCCGGATCGCTCGGTCGTGCAGGAAGGTGTCGTGTATCCACCCGGGTTGTCCCGGACGGAAGAGGCGGAGCGCGCGATCTCCCAGATGGATCAGAGCAAGATCGACGCGGCTGCGGTGGTCCTCGCCGAGCTCACGGAGTATCCGCGGTCGCACGGACCGGGCGCGCTCGTGGAGTCCGTCGGTCCGGGGTGTCCCGCCGACGATCGCCTGTTCCCGGGGGACCTCATCGTCCGGATCGACGACGAGCAGGTGGACTCCCCCGATGAGGCGTCCCGGCTGATCGACGCCGTCCCGATCGACGATCCCGTCGCGTTCCGCGTCGAGGCAGACGGGAAGGTGCACGACGTGCGCGTGACCCGCGGAACCTGCTCTGGTCTCGACGAGCCGCTGATCGGGATCGTGTTGGTGGAGTCGTTCCCCTTCGAGATCGTGATCGAGAGCGCGGAGGTGGGCGGTCCTTCCGCCGGCCTCATGTGGGCCGTGGGTCTGTACGACCTCCTCACGCCGGGCGATCTCACGCGCGGGCGGACGATCGCCGGCACCGGCACGATCGATCTCGAAGGGAGCGTCGGACCGATCGGCGGGATCGTCGACAAGGTCGTCGCGGCGCGGGACGTGGACGCGGACATCCTGCTCGTCCCGCGGGACAACCTCCGCGAGATCCGCGACGTCGACACCGGCGATCTTCGCTTGATCCCCGTCTCGACGTTCGACGAGGCCGTGGAAGCGCTCGCCCCGCCGGGCGAGACAACCTGAGCTAGTCTGCACGCGATGGCGACGACGACCGTCCGGATCCCCTATGCGCGGCGCCGCTGGCCGATGGTCGCGATCGGCCTGCTCGTCGCGGCCTTCCTGGTGCTCACGTTCCTCTCCAACTTCTACATCGACGTCCTCTGGTATCGCGAGGTCGGTCTGTCGCGGGTCTTCTGGACGCGCGTCGGGGCGCAGGCAGGTCTCGCGTCGGCGTCCTTCCTGGTGTTCTTCGCGCTGCTGATGGTCAACCTGATCGTCACCCGCCGTCTCGCGCCCACGATCGTCGCCATCACGCCGGAGCAGGAGATCGTCGAGCGCTTCCGCGAGAACGTCGAGCCCTACCTCCGCTGGGCGATCCCGCTCGGCGCTGCGCTCCTGTCGGTCTTCGTCGGCCTGGCCGCCGCCGGCCATTGGCAGGAATTCCTGCTCTGGCGGTCCTCGGGCGGGATCTCCTTCGGCGCCCCCGAGCAGGTGTTCCAGCGGGATCCCGCCTTCTACGTGTTCACGCTCCCGTGGCTGCAGTACGTCCAAGGCTGGCTGTTCTCGGCGCTCGTCGGCGTCACGGTGATCGCGGGGATCGGGCACTTCCTGCAGGGCGGGATCCGGCCCCAGGCGGTCGGGCTCAGCGACAAGGTGGACCCGCAGGTGCGCGCGCACCTGTCCGTCCTGCTCGGGTTGATCCTCCTCGCGAAGGCCTGGGGGTACTACCTGGGGCGCTTCGATCTGCTCACGTCCGAACGGGGCGTGGTGAACGGAGCCTCCTACACCGACGTCAAGGCGCAGCTCCCCGCACTCACGTTCCTCGCGATCGTGGCGGTGATCTGCGCCGTGCTGTTCTTCGTGAACGCCCGCTACCGCGTGTGGAGCCTGCCGATCATCGCCGTCGGCTTGCTGCTCCTCGTGTCGATCCTGCTCGGGACGGCGTACCCGGCGTTCATCCAGCAGTTCCGCGTCGCACCCAACGAGCAGCAGCGCGAGCTGCCGTACATCGAACGGAACATCGCCGGGACACGGCGGGCGTTCGGTCTCGAGGAGGTGCGGCTGGAGGAGAGCGACTTCGTGCCGCGCGTCACGGCCGAGGACGTCGAGGCCAACCAGGCCACGATCGCGAACATCCGCCTGTGGCGGCCATCCGTGCTGAAGGAGAACTTCGAGGCGGTCCAGCGGATCCGCCAGTACTACGACTTCTACGACGTCGACGTGGACCGCTACGAGATCGAGGGCGAGCGACGCGTGCTGATGGTGTCGGGACGCGAGGTCACCCAGAGCGGTATCAGCGAGACCGCCCGGACGTGGCAGAACCAACACCTCGTCTACACGCACGGGTTCGGCAGCGTGGCAGCGCAGGTGAATTCGTTCACGAGCGACGGGGCGCCGCTGCTCACGCTCGAGGACATCCCGCCGGAGGGCGAGCCTTCGACGACCCAGCCGCGCATCTACTACGGCGAGATCGACGACGTGGACTTCGTGGTCGTGAACTCCGACACGGAGGAGCTCGACTACGAGGGTGCGTCGGGGGAGACGCCGTTCGTCTACGACGGGGACGGCGGGATCGATCTGGGCGGATACTTCCGCCGCGCCCTCTTCGCCTGGCGCTTCCAGGACGCGAACCTGCTGATCTCCGGCCAGGTGCGGAGCGACAGCCGGATCCTCATCAAACGCAGCATCCAGGAGCGCGCCCAGGAGACGATGCCGTTCCTCACGTTCGACCACGACCCGTACCTGGCGGTGACCTCCGATGGTTACGTCTGGATCTGGGACGCGTACACGACCTCGGACGGGTATCCGTACTCGCAGGCGGTGGACCTCGCCGACGTCACGGCCGACCTCCTCCCGCAGCAAGAGGTGAACTATCTCCGGAACTCCGTGAAGGCGGTCGTGGACGCCTACGACGGGTCGGTGACCTACTACGCGGACCTGGACGAGCCGATCATGCAGGCGTGGAGCCGCGCGTTCCCGGACGTGTTCACCCCGATCGCCGAGGCCCCGGAAGAGCTGCGCGACCACTTCCGGTACCCGGAGAACCTGTTCCAGACGCAGGCGTTCCACTTCGCGAACTACCACGTCCAGGACCCGGCGGCGTTCTACCGGAAGCAGGACTTCTGGGAGGTGCCGAGCGACCCCACGCAGCAGAGCGAGGTGCTCGGAGCCGACGGCCTTGCGTCTCCGGCCACTGAGTCGAACGCGCAGACCCTGCTCCCGAGCTACCAGCTGATGCGGCTGCCGGGTGACGCCGAGGAGCGGTTCCATCTCGTCATCCCGTTCCAGCCGGAGAACCGGCTGAACATGGTCGGCTGGATGGCCGCGAACTCCGATCCCGAAGGGTACGGCGAGCTCGTGGCGTTCACACTGCCGTCCGGTCGCGATGTGGACGGGCCCGGCCTCGTGTTCTCGCGGGTCAACTCGGACGAGGAGTTCTCGGAGGCCCGAACGCTCTTGGGAACGGGGGGGTCACGCGTTCTTTTCGGGGACCTCCTCACGATCCCGATCGAGGACTCGATCCTCTACGTGCTCCCCGTCTACGTGCGGGCCGCCGGCGCGTCCGCGGTGCCGGAGCTCGAGCTCGTCCTGGTGGTCAACGGATCGACCGTGACGCTCGCCGGGTCGCTGCCCGAGGCCATCGAGGGCGCGACCGGAGCGGTGAGCGGCGAGGAGCCGCCGCCGGACGGTGGCGAGGGCACGGTCGACCAGCAGGTCGAGCAGCTGCTCGTCGACGCGGTGCGCCATTTCGCGGCGGCGGAGGAAGCGTTGCGGGCCGGTGATCTCGCCAGGTATCAGGCGGAGCAGGAACAGGCGCAGGCGCTCGTCGAGCGCGCGAACGAGCTGCTGGGCACGCCGCCGCCGGAGGGACCGGCCGACGAGCCCGCCGGCTAGGTCGCCGTCGGGTGCCCGGCCTCGGCTCGATGGGTGACGCCGGGTCGGAGCAGGGCCCGCCGCACGACCGATCCGTCGGTCGCCACGCTCGGGCCTCCCGAACGACACCGATCCTGAGCGCGGTCGGCCAGCTCGTCGTCTTCGTCGCTTCGGTCTCCCTCGGCGCGTGGGTCTACCTGCAGACGTACGTGGCCCAGGGGTCGGTGGTCCCCCTGGGCTCCGATACGACCACGTACATCTGGCGGGCCAGGGTCGTCGGCTCGATGGGGCTCGCGGCGCTGCCCGGGTCCTCGCCGTTCCCCTTCCAGTCCAACGGGGCCAATCCCGACCGCGTCGGGTTGCTCGTCCTGTCGTCGGTGTTCCGGTCGGTCGTCGGCGTGGGCGCGTGGCGACTGATGTGGGTGCTGCCGGCCCTCGCCGCGATCCTCGTCGCCGCGGCTGCGTGGGCCTTCGCGCGGGCGCAACGCGAGCCCGCATGGGCGGCTCCGGTCTACGCGGTGCTCGCGGCGACGTCCGCATCGTTCGCCGTCACGGCGCGCGGGTACTTCGACAACCTGCTGGCGGCGGGGATGCTGGTGGCGGTCGGCGCCGTCGCGCTGCTCGCCGCCGACCGCCGCCCCGGGATCTGGGCCGGCATCCTGCTGCTCTCGGGCGGGTTCGTCACGCACTGGGTGTTCGGTCTCTACCTGGCGGCCGTCCTCATCGGGTTCGCGGTGACGCTCCTGCCGGAGTCGATCGCGCTGCACCGGCGCGAGGAGACGGGGTGGCTCGCCAGCCCGAGCGGACGGGTGGGATCGATCGCGCTGGGGTCCGCGGTGGTCGGCGGAGGGCTCCTCCTCGCGCTCCCCGGCTCCCAGCACATCGCCCGCGGCAAGCACGAGGGGTTCGCCCGCAAGCTCGCTCGACAGCTCCCCGTCTACCGGCTGCCGTTCCTCCTGCCGGCGGCGGGCGTCGGCGCGGCCCTCCTGGCCGTCGGCCGCGAACGGATGCCCCGCGTCCGGGGTCTGCTCCTCCAGCTCGTGTGGCTGGCGCCCGTGGGGGTCGGCGCCGTGCTGTTCGCCCGCGGCGGGAACATCCCGATGCAGCGATTCCTGGGCTTCGCGTTCCCGCTGGCGCTGCTGGCGGCGGCCGGCTTCGTGGGACTCGGACGACTCGCCCTCATGCTCCCGCGACCGTGGGCCTTCGTCGCCTTCCCTGTGGCGGCGGCGATCGCGGTCGGCGGGGTGGCGTGGAGTGTCCGCAACGCCCAGGACGGTTTCGCCGGGTCACAACCGATGATGGAGCCGACGACCTACGCCGTGCTGCGTACCGCGGCGAACTACCTGACCCAGGTGCGGGCCGACGCGCCTGTGGTCGTCGTGGTGGATGGGCCCGAGCACACGCCGAGCCGGGGGATGATCCAGGCGTTCCGGCGCGTCCGGGCCGTGGTGCCCGGGCCCCTCGTGTCCCGGACCGTGGTCTACCTGGGTGATCCCGACGAGCTGCTCGCCGGCCGGCGCACCACGAGGCCGACGCAGCTGAAGTTCGACAACATCGCGCGCACGTACTGGGCGCGCATCGGCCCCTACCGTGGGCCCGAGTCCATCGTGCTGGTGCTCCAGCCGTTCCATCAGTCCTACGGCCGGGAGCTGAACCGTCATCCGGAGTGGGAGATCGCTCCCGGGGTGCTGCTCGCCCGCGGGCCCGCGCCCACCGCCGACCTCGAGACGGGCTCGATGCCGGCCCGCCCGCCGACCGGTGATCTGGTGGGGACGACGGTCCTGCTGGTGCTCCTCCTGCTCGCCTGCGGGATCGGGTGGAGCGCGTCCCTGCTGCGGGTGGGGTGGATCGAGCGCGTGGCGTTGGCCCCGGTGTTGGGGGCCGCCGCCGTCACGGTCTTCGGGCTCGTGATCGCTCGGGCCGGGTTCGCGATGCGGGGCGCCCCGATGGTGACTGCGGCGATCCTCGCCGCGGGCGGGGGATGGGCGGTCCTGGCCGGCAAGGCGATCTTCGCACGACGCCGAGCGCCCGACCCGGAGGCTGACCCGGCGACGCCCGCGTGAAACCGGATCTCACCCGTCGGCGGCGAGACGGAAGGCCGAGTCCGCCTCCAGCTCCGCGGTGTCCATCTGCGCCTTCTGGAGATGGCCCGAGTAGTCCCAGTTCATCGCCTGCCAGCGCGTGAACTGATCGAGGACCCACGGTCCGGACTGCCGGCTCCCGTTGCCGGACCGTCCGTTGCCACCGAACGGGAGGTGCGCCTCGGCACCGGAGGTGGAGTTGTTCACGCTCACCATGCCGGCGGAGATCTGATCACGGAAGCGGAAGACGTGGACCGGGTCGTTCGTGTAGATGCTGCTCGTCAGCCCGTACCCGTGCGCGTTGGCGAGCTCCATCGCCTGGTCGAACGTGTCGAAGGAGGACACCCCCACGATCGGCCCGAACGTCTCGGTCCGGTAGAGGTCGTCGTCGATCGTGACGCCGTCGACGATCACCGGGTGGTAGTAGAGCCCCGTCTCGGGATCGCCGACGAAGCCCGTGCGTGGGTTGTCGGGCCTGATGCGCCCGATCCCCTCGGAGCCCGAGACCGCGTGGTGCGGACGGATCAGCTCGAGCCACCCCTCGAAGCGCTCGCAGAACCGCGCCGAGATCATCGGGCCGAACAGGACGTCTCGCGTCGGATCCCCGATCGGGGCGTCGGTGGCCTTCGAGAACCGCGCGAGGAAGTCGTCGTGCACGTCGCGGTGCACGATCGCGGTGCCGAGGGACGTGCACCGCTGGCCCGCGGTCCCGAAGCCGCTGAACAGCGCGCCCTCGACGGCGAGGTCGAGGTCGGCGTCGGGCATCACGACGAGCGGGTTCTTCCCACCGAGCTCGAGGCACGGCGACTGCAGGTGCCGTCCGCAGAGCTCGCCGATCCTCCTGCCCACCTCGGAGGAGCCCGTGAACCCGACCTTGTGCAGGACCCGGTCGTCGAGGGCCCGCGCCATCCCCTCGAAGGTCTGGGCGCCGTCCGCGAGCACCAGCTGGAAGGTGGCGCTCGGGAACCCGGCGTGCAGGATCAGCTGCGCGAAGGCCTCGGCCGTCGCGGGTGCGTACTCCGCTGGCTTCCACACGACCGCGTTCCCGCATAGGAGCGCGGGGACGAGGTACCAGGAGGGGACGGCGACGGGGAAGTTCCCGGCGGTCACGATGGCGGCGACGCCCACGGGAGAGCGGAACGTGAAGAGCTGCTTGTCGGGCATCTCGGACGGCACGGTCTGCCCGTAGAGGCGCCGGCCTTCGCCCAGGAAGAAGGTGCAGGTGTCAACGACCTCCTGGACCTCGCCCCGCGATTCGCGGATCGGCTTGCCGATCTCGCGCGTGATCAGCTGCGACAGCGTCTCGGCGTTGTCCTCCACGAGTCGCCCGAGGTGCTGGATCGCCCGGCCCCGGACGGGCGCCGGCACCGTGGCCCAGCTCGGCTGCGCCCCTGCGGCTCGGCGGCAGGCCTCCAGGAACGTCCCGGCGTCGCCGAGCCTCGCCTCGGCCACCGTCGTGCCCAGGTCCGCGGGGTTCGCGATGGTGAGGCTTCCACCCGGCGCACCCTCCACCGGGCGGCCGTCGAGGAGCGACGTGACGGTCCTGGACGCGCTCATCTGGGGGGCGATGCTACCGGACGCCTCCTCCGCGTAGGGTTCCTGCCGGAAGGCGACGGGTAAGGCTCGGCCGAAAGGGTGATGACATGGCATACGTGATCGCGGAACCGTGCATCGACGTGAAGGACAAGGCGTGCGTGGACGAATGCCCGGTGGACTGCATCTACGAAGGGCCGCGCATGCTGTACATCCACCCGGACGAATGCGTGGACTGTGACGCGTGCGTCCCGGTCTGCCCCGTGACCGCGATCTTCCCCGAGGACGACCTGCCGGGGGAGTGGAAGGAGTTCACGAAGGTGAACGCCGAGTGGTTCGAGACCACGGGTCTGGGTTCGCCCGGCGGCGCCGCGCAGGCCGGGCCACAGTCGAAGGATCATGCAGTCGTGGAGGGCTGGCAGGCCGTCTGATCACGGTTCGCTCGGATGCCGGCCCGGGAGCAGCAGCAGCAGGGAGACCGGCGCGGCGAGCAACACCCACATCGCCGGACCGAGCCCGGCCCGCTGCGCCACGGCGCCGATCGCGAGCGGCAGCAGCGATCCGAGGAGGTCGGCCGGCGCGCCGATCGCGACGGCGGTGCCTCCGCGCGAGGGCAGTTCCGCGTACAGGCGGGCCTGCAGGATCGCGTACCAGCCCGCCCGGACCATCCCGAGGGGCAGCAGCAGGAATAGCTTCGCCGTGACCGGCCCCGCCAGGAGGAAGGCCGGGTAGACGACGATCGCCGCGGCGGCCGACCAGCGTAGGTAGCGCACCCCGTCGACGTGTCGGAGGACCCGGATCACCAGGGCGTCCCCGAGGAGTCCGGCCGCGGAGAGCACCCCGACGCCGAGCGCCGCGATCCCAGGGGACGCGCCTCCCACGTCGGCCAGGTACAGGGCGGCAAACCCGAGGAAGACGTCCTCGAGGAGATCGGCGAGCTGCAGGAGCGTCAACCACCGCAGGACGCGGCGTTCCCGCAGGGCGGCGATCGCGCCGCGGAGCGCTGCTCGGAGGTCCGACACTTCCGGGTGGAGCGGCGGGAAGCGCAGGCGCCATGCCGCGATCAGGACGGGCACCGACAGCAGGGCGGCGAAGAGCGTGGCGCCCCGCCAACCGGGTCCGAGAGCGACCGCCGCCCCGAGCGCCACCGGACCGAGGACGGCGCCCACCGATCCGGCGACGACCCACCTCGCCATGTTGCGCTCGGCCGCGGCCGGCTCGAGGTCCATCCACGTCGCCTGCGCGATGGTCACGAACGCACCCGACGCCGGGAAGAGCACGCACGAGGCCGCGAGCAGGACGGTGAAGCCCGGCGCCGCCGCGAACACGAGGAGCGAGAGGACGAACGCGACACCGCCACCGAGCACCACGCGCCGGCGCCGTCCGGTGTCGGAGAGCAACGCGAGGCCAGGCTCGACGACGGCGCTGACGATCCCGGGGATCGACAGGAGCGATCCGATCTGCAGGTAGGAGACCGAGAGCTCCCGCCGGAGCTGCGGCCAGGCGGCCTCCCGGATCCCGAAGACGAGCTCGTCGAGGAACTCGATCGCGAGGAAGACCGCGACCGGGGTGAGAGCGGCGGGGCGATGTCAGCCGAACGGGCGCGGCAGGCGCATGATCTCGAAGGCTACCGCAGTCGCTCGCGTCGTGGGGCAGGATGGCGACGCATGGATCTGCCCAGGGACGCCGAGATCGCCGTGGCGCGCCGGCTGCTCCCGGTCGTCGGGGTGGCCTTCCTTCTCGTTCAGCTGCTGGTGTTCGCGCTCGACCGACCTCCCGGCTGGGACGAGGCGATCTACCTGTCCCAGGTGACGCCTGGCGCCGAGCCGCTGCCGTTCGTGCCGTCTCGCGCGCGAGGGGTCACCTTCCTCGCCCTGCCCGTCCTCCAGCTCGGCGGATCGCTGCCGGTGCTGCGGGTGTGCCTGGCCCTCGCCTCCGCGGGGGCGCTGATCGGAGCGTTCAGCCTGTGGGCGCCGGTGATCGGCGTCGGGGCGGTGGCGGCAGGGGCGCTGTTCGCGTTCGCGTGGCCCGCGCTGTTCTACGGCTCCGAGCTGATGCCGAACCTCTGGATGGCGTTCGTCGCGGTGGCGGTGTGCGCCGTTCTCGCCCGCCGGCTGGCGCGCGGCGAGGGCAGTTCCGACGAGCTGATCGCGGGCGGCCTCGTGGCGCTCGCGGCCTTCTTCCGCCCCCTCGATGCGGTGGTCCTCACCGCCGCGCTCGTCCTGGTGCCGATCGCGATGCGACGGGGGACGATCGTGTGGACCGCCCACCTCCTGCTGGGACTGGCCGCGGGCCTGGCGCCCTGGTTGGTGGAGATGACCGTGCGGTTCGGGTCGCCGGGTGAAGCCCTGTCGGCCGCCGCCCGGCTCGGTCACACGGGGCGGTGGTCGTTGGTCGAGAACGTGCGGCAGTACCTCGCCTTGAGCGACGGCCCCCCGATCGGTCCGGTCGCAGACCCGGATCTCCCCCTGGTCGGCCTGCTCTGGTTCCTCGGGCTCGTGACGCTGGCGGCGGTCGGGGTCCGGGTCTCCAGCAGCCGAGGCACGCTCGCGCCCGTCGCGGTGCCAACGATCGCGGGCCTGGTGCTCGCCGCCGAGTACGTGGTGTTCACCGACGCGCAGGCGCCTCGGTTCCTCCTCCCGGCGCTCGCGCTCCTGGTCCTCCCCGCCGGCGTCGGCCTGGCGGCGGTCCTCGCGCCGACCCGACGGGGAGCCGGGCCGGCTCGGACAGCAGCGGCCGTGGCGACCGCGACCCTCGTCGCGGCGTGGGCGGTCGTCCAGGTGGGGATCGCCGCGAGGGTCGAGACCGGTGTGAGCGGTCAGCGAGCCACCGCCGAGCGGGCCGGCCTCCGGGTCCGTGCGCTCGCCGCCCGGCAGCCCTGTGTGGTCTACAGCGAGCCGGGCTTCCCGATGGTCGGGTACGCCGCTCGGTGCCGCGCGGTCCCGATCGGCGAGGCCGACGCCATCCGGCACCCGGAGCGATCGGTGCCGGATGGGGTCCGGGTGTTCGTCGTGCTCCGGCGAACGGAGGCGCCCTCCCCACCCGCGGGAGGGGTGCTCCTCGCCGAGATCGCGACCCGCTCGCAGCTCACGTGGTTCGTCTACGGGCTCGGCTGACCGTCGGGGGAACGGCCATCTGTCATCTACCGGACGCATCGCTATCCTGGGTGTGCGGGGTGGAGCAGTCCGGTAGCTCGCTGGGCTCATAACCCAGAGGTCGCAGGTTCAAATCCTGCCCCCGCGACGAAGAGGAACCTTGTTAGCGGCGCGAACGCGCGCGTCCCCGGGCCCCGAAGCTCCGAGGATCTCGCCGTTCGTTCGAGGTGGAGGGGGTCTCGATTTGGGGATGCGGTCGGAGCGTCGGAGGAGTGCAGGACCCATCCGATCCTTCTCCGTGGCGGTCACGATGCTCGTGGTTTCGGCGGCGCCGTCCTACGCGTCGCTTCCCGCCACGTCGAGCCCGGAGCTGCAGCTGCTCAGGACGATCAGGACGTCTCCGTTCGCCGGATCGTCGATCTCGATGAGGGACGCCGAGGGGAGCGCCTTCGTCCCGCGAGACAACTCGCTCTGGCTGGCCGATGACAACGGTCGGGCCGTGTAC
>JBOGVD010000053.1:0-5439 GCA_050696355.1 Actinomycetota bacterium | reverse complement strand
GAGAGGACCCTCGAAGACCTCGAGCAGGAGGCGATCGACGCCCTCGCCTCGAGCGGCCGGAGGACCCGCTCGAAGTTCTTCTACTCCCTGCTCGGGGCGCTCGGCTTCATCGGGATCTGGGCCTACTTCTCCACGGTGCTCGAGCCGTTCGTCCTTCCCTCCCCGATGGCCGTGGCACGTCGCATGTGGGAGCTCACCGTCTCGGGCGAGGTCTTCACGAACTTCCTGAACAGCTTCCTGAAGACGATGGCCGGGTGGGCGATGGCGCTGGCGCTCGGTATCCCGATCGGCCTCCTGATGGGGCGTTATCGGTACGCACGGGCGTTCTTCCACGACTTCGTCTACATCCTCGCGAACGTGCCGTTACTCGTGTACGCGGTGATCGCCCTGGTGATCTTCGGCATCAGCCCGTGGGGTCCCGCGTTCGTCGTCATGCTCGAGGCGTTCACGGGCATCGCGATCAACACCGCGGCCGGCGTGGAATCCGTGGACCGCGGCCTCCTGGCGATGAGCCGGTCCTTCCGGCGAAAGAGCGGCCAGACGGCCAGGAGCATCGTCGTTCCCTCGGTCGTACCGTTCATGTTCGCGAGCGGTCGCGTCTCGTTCGCGAACTCCTGGAAGCTGGCCGCGCTCGTGGAGACCTTCGGCGGTTCCCTGGGGATCGGCTTCCAGCTCGAGAAGGCGTTCCAACTGTTCTCCGTTGTGACCCTGCTCGCGTGGATGTTCTTCTTCGTGATCTTCGTGATCCTCGTGGAGCGGCTCCTGATCGCGCCGCTCGAGCGCAAGGTGTTCGCTTGGCGCGATCCGGCCGGAGCTCGGGAGCAGGTGTCGTGAGCGAGGTCCGCGCCGCCGGGCTGCGAGGAGGCGCCAGAGCCGACGACATCCCGGAGTCCCTGCTGGCCCCCCCGGAGCGTCCCTGGTGGTGGTTGCTCACGACGGATCGGGCGGCTCGCTATACGGCCCGCGTCGCGTTCCTCCTGGTGTGGCAGTGGGCCGGGTCGACGTTCGAGGACATCCCGACGCCGGTCAGCACCGTCGAGTTCCTGATCGAGGAGTTCCAGCGGGGCGAGGTCTTCCCGAACGTCGCGATCAGTCTGATCCGGGCGGTGATCGCCCTCACGATCGTCCTCGTCCTGGGCGTGTTCATCGGGATCGCGATGGCGAGGTGGTGGCGCGTGCGCTTCTTCCTGACGGACCTGATCCTCGTCGGGATCACCCTTCCCGCCTTCATCTGGGCCTTGCTCGTCGTGATGTGGTGGGGATTCAGCAACATCGGTCCGATCACGGTCTGCGTCCTCTCGGCCACGCCTCAGCTCGTCGTCAGCACGTTCCAGGGCGCCACCGCCACGCCCGGGAAGCTGCTCTCGATGTCCGATGCCTATCACGTCGGCACACGGCGACAGTTCCGCTGGCTCGTGATCCCGTCGATGATGGAGTACATCGCGGCCGGGTTCCGCTCCGCCGTGCTGGCCGGCTGGGGCGCCGTCCTCCTCGTCGAGTGGTTCGGCAACGACAAGGGCGTCGGGTTCCGGGCGCACTACTGGTACGACGCGCGGAGCTTCGACGGGATGATGGCGTGGGGCCTCGTGATGATGATCATCATCCTGGCGTTCGACCGCGCGGTGATGGACCGGGTGGTCCGGCGCTTCCGCAGCTGGAGGATCGGGGCGCAGCGATGGTCGTAGGTGATCGTTGCCGCCGCGCGAGTGGAAGCAGGGGGTGAAGCGGTGTGGCTCGACTGGTCGCTCATGACGTCAAGAAGGTGTTCCCGCCCACCCGAGCGGGACAGGATCCGGTGTTCGCGATCCGCAACGTGACCTTCGAGGCGGAAGGGCACACTTTCGTCACGCTGGTCGGTCCTTCCGGGTGCGGCAAGAGCACGTTCCTCAACATGGCCTCCGGCATCGACCGTCCGAGCGCCGGCACGCTCGAGGTGTTCGGCAGGACCGAGGGCGATGCGCGGATCGGCTACGTGTTCCAGGATCCCCGGCTGCTGCCCTGGAAGACGGTCCTGGACAACATGGTCTACGTCCTCGACGAGGGCTCGAACGAGGAGCGGGCCGAGCGCGGCCGGCAGTTCCTGGACCTCGTGAACCTCGGATCGAGCGCGAAGATGTACCCCGGGCAGCTCTCCGGCGGGATGCAGCAGCGCGTCGGGATCGCGCGGGCGCTCTCGATCGAGCCCGACCTGCTCCTGATGGACGAGCCGTTCAGTCACCTCGACGCGATCACGGCGCGCGACCTCCGCGTGGAGCTCCAGCGCCTGTGGCTGGACACGGGGTCGACGATCCTGTTCGTCACGCACGACGTGCTGGAGGCGGTGCTGCTCTCGAGCCGCGTGCTGATGATGAGCAGTCAGGGCGTGATCTACCGGGACATCGCGATCGACCTGCCGTTCCCGCGCCTGCAGACGGACCGGGAGGTGGCGATCCAGCAGGCGGAGATCCTGGAGCTGTTCGAGGAGATGGAACGACCCACGGTCGACGCCTGAATCCCGCCCCCGCGGGCGCGCGCAGCCGGCCGCAGCACACGAACGCACACGCGAACCGAACCGCACCACCGAGCCGACCGAGGAGGAGCCCGTGCTCAGACACACCGCGTTCTTCATGCTCAAGGAGGGCAACGGACCCGAAGAGATGCAGTGGATGCAGAAGGGGTCCGCCTACATGCGGTTCACCGCCGCCGGGCCGGTCGCGATCGACTTCGGCTCCGATCTGTTCGGGGGGTCGCTGCACCTCTCGGAGACGAAGCCGTGGGATCGCACGCCACGGTGGCGGGGGGCCACCGAGGGCCCGCCGTGTGACTACGACGTCGCGCTGCATCTCGATTTCGAGGATCAGGCCGGGCTCGAGGCGTACAACAAGGACGACGTCCATCACGAGATCGCGGTCTACAACGCCGCGGTGTGCCAGGGCGAGCTGACCGCGCGGGTCGACTGGTGGTACGAGGGCGAGGCCCTGATGACGCCGGGGCACGTCCGGCACACGGCGATGTTCATCTGGAAGGACGACCTGGAGGAGGCCGCGAAGGAGCGCGCGCTCTCGGAGGTGAAACGGCTGGGAGACGAGCCGGGGGTCGAGAAGCTGACGCTCGGGACGAACGTCGGCACCCTACGGACCGACTACGACTGGATCGTCGACCTCCAGGTCCCCGACGAGGAGGCCGCCAAGTCCCTGATCGGGAGCGACACGTATCGCGAGACGATGCTCGCGCTCGCCGGCGCGACGAAGTACGAGTGGACGGCTCGGCTCACGCACCGCATGCACGGCCACTGAGCGTCCGCGGGAAGGACAACCTGATGCCAGCGAACGACACGGATCCGATCGTCGACGTCCACTGCCACTGCACCCTGCAGCGGTTCCAGCGCGCGGTGCTGGAGGGTGGCCGGGATTGGCACGGCATGACGACCGCCGACGGTGAGCTCGACAACGTCAAGAACCGATGGGACGTCCCGAAGCGGATCGAGACGATGGACGAGCTGCGCATCGACGTGCAGCTCGTCTCGCCGACCGACGTCTTCTACCAGTACCACCAGGCTCCCGAGGTGACGGAGCGGATCGCGCGGGAGGCGAACGAAGAGATCGCGGGCATGGTGCGCGATCGGCCGGACCGATTCATGGGCTTGGGCACGCTCCCGATGCAGGATCCCGCGCGCGCCGTGACGGAGATGGCGCGGGCCCGGAGGGAGCTGGGGCTCACCGGGTTCATGATCGACGACCACGTGAACGGGCTCACGTACGACCACGACCAGTTCGAGCCCGTCTGGGAAGCTGCCCAGGACCTCGGCGCGTTCCTACTGATCCACCAGTTCCAGCACACGACCGTCACGTACCGAACCCGGAAGTACTTCCTGCTGAACTCGATCGGGAACCTGGTCGACCGGACGATCACGTTCGCCGCCTTCATCTACGGCGGCGTGCTCGATCGGTACGCGGACCTCACGATCTGCCTCTGTCACGGGGGCGGCTACGTCCCCTACGCGCTCGATCGGCTCGACAAGGGGTGGGAGGTCTGGGCGGGCCAGCGGGGCAGATCGCAGGATCGGCCCAGCACCTACGTGCGTCGCTTCTACTACGACACGGTGGTCTACACGCCCCGGAACCTGCGGTTCCTCCTCGACGTGGTCGGGGCCGATCGTGTCGTCTTCGGCACCGACTGGCCTGCCCCGATGACGTTCGAGGACCCGGTCGGCCGCCTCGAGGCGATGGAGGAACTCTCCGACGACGAGCGCCATGCGCTCCTGCGAGGGACCGCGGCGAGCTTGTTCGGCGCCGCGACGAAGACGAGCCGGTGAGCAGGGCGCCGGGGCCCTCGAGCACGCCTCGGGTCTTCGTGGTCCAGCCGATCATGGACGTCGGTCGCCGCGCGCTCGAAGAGGTCGCCGACGTCCGGGTCCACGACTCCGAGCGGATGATCGGGCGCGAGGCCTTGCTCGCGGGCGTGGAGGACTGCGACTACCTCTGGATGCTCGGCGACACGCCGATCGACGACGAGGTGATGGCGGCCGCGCCCCGGCTGAAGGGCATCGCCACGATGGCGCTGTTCCCGAACGTGGTGGACGTGGAGGCCGCGACCCGTCGCGGGTTGCCCGTGACCGTGGTCCCTCACGTGATCACGCGGACGACCTGCGACCTCACGTGCGCCCTCGTGCTCGGTCTGTCGTGGCGGATCGTCGAGGCGGATCGGTTCGTGCGCGAGGGACGGTTCCACCAGGAGCAATCGACCACGTTCCTCACGCACGAGCTCGCGGGCAAGCTCGTCGGCATGATCGGGCTCGGGGAGATCGGTGCGGAGATCGTGAAGCGCCTGCGGGCCTTCGAGATGGACGTGATCTACACGAAGCGCACCCGGCTCCCCGAGGAGCGGGAGCGCGAGCTCGGCGTCACCTGGGAGCCGCAGCGGGACGAACTGCTCCGTCGGGCCGACGTCGTCGTGCTGATGGCGACGTACAACCGATCGACGCACGAGCTGATCGGGGCCCGGGAGTTCGACCTGATGAAGCCGTCGGCGTTCCTCGTGAACACGGCACGGGGCAGGATCGTCGACGAGCCCGCGCTGATCGACGCCCTGCGCGAGGGCAAGATCGCCGGCGCCGGCCTGGACGTCTACCGGCAGGAGCCGCCCGTGGGGGAGCCCGCGCCGAGCCCGGAGCTCTTCGCGTTCCCGAACGTGATCCTCACGCCT
Source organism: Actinomycetota bacterium (assembly GCA_050696355.1). Classification (GTDB taxonomy): domain Bacteria; phylum Actinomycetota; class UBA4738; order UBA4738; family HRBIN12; genus JAJNBA01. Next base: position 255 of record JBOGVD010000053.1, on the reverse strand, counting down.
CACATCGGCAGTGCCACGATCGAGGCTCGGGAGGCGATGAGTCTGGCGGTGGTTGACAACCTCAAGGCGATGATCGCAGGGGAGCGAGCGCCGGGGGTAGTCAATCCCGAGGTCTACGGGGAGCCCGTGGGCGAGCGCCCGGACCGGCTCGGCTGAGCGCGGGCCGTGGGCCGCTCGTCGCCCGGAAGGCCACTGCCTGGACAGGCGAGTCATACAAGATATAGAGTGCGCGAAAATCCGGGTCGGTTCGACAGA
>JBOGVD010000052.1:0-7126 GCA_050696355.1 Actinomycetota bacterium | reverse complement strand
CGGATCTGCGGATGGTCCGTGTCCAGCGCGGGCGTGTCGTCCCGGAGGGAACGGTCCTTGATCAGGGCGTGGGCCACGTCGATCCGGAAGCCGGCGACGCCCCGGTCGAACCAGAACCGCACGATCTCCTCGAAGGCGCCGACGACCGCCGGGTTCCACCAGTTCAGGTCCGGCTGCTCCGGCAGGAAGTTGTGGAGGTAGTACTGCCCGGTGACGTCGTCCCAGGTCCACGCGGAGCCGCCGAAGGACGATCGCCAGTTGTTCGGAGGGGGGCCGTCCGGCGTGCCGTCGGACCAGACGTACCAGTCGCGATGCGCCGCCGACCGGCTCGAGCGAGCGTCGACGAACCACGGATGCCGGTCGCTCGTGTGGTTCGGCACCAGGTCCATCAGCACCCGGATGCCGCGGTGGTCGGCTTCGGCCACGAGTCGGTCGAGGTCCTCGAGCGAACCGAAGTCGGGGTCGACCGAGCGGTAGTCCGCGACGTCGTAGCCCCAGTCGGCATCGGGGGAGGGGTTGATCGGGCTCAGCCAGACGCCGTCGATTCCGAGCCAGGCGAGGTGGTCGAGGTGTTCGATCACCCCCCGCAGGTCGCCGCTCCCGTCGCCGTTCGCGTCGGCGAAGGAGCGCGGATAGATCTGGTACAGGACACCGGCGCGCCACCACGGTGGCGCGCCGGCACCAGCGGCTTGCGGCGGCATGGCGCGACAGCCTAGCGAACCGGTGCCTCGCCGATGTGCCGACGGGCGCCGGCGTCCCGCAGACTTCCCTCCATGCCACGCGCGGTCGAGGACCAGGGCGCGCTGCGCCGCGCCTGGACAGCGGTCACGTCCGCCTTCGCCTCGCATGCCGTGCTGTCGGGACTCCTCGGGCCGTGGATGCCCGAGCTGAAGGAGCGGGCCGGGCTCGACGCCTCGGGCCTCGGCGTCGCCCTCACCGGATTCGCCGTGGGCTTGCTCGTTGGGACGCGCGTCGCGGGGCCCGCGGTCCGGCGGCTCGGCGGTCGCGGCGTCGTCCGGAGCGGGATCGTGGGGCTCGGCACGGGATTCGGGCTGTTGCCCCTCGCCGGTGGACTCACCTCCCTCGCGGCGATCTTCCTCGGGATCGGTCTCGTGGCCGGGCTCGTGGACGTCGCGATGAACGGCGAGGCCGTGGCGGTGGAACGCCGGTTCGGCCGGCGCGTGATGACGGCGATCCACGGGACCTGGAGCGTTGCGCTGTTCGTCGGCGCGGGCGTCGCCTCCCTGGGCATCGCGGCCGGGATCCCGATCAGCGTGCACCTGCCGCTGTCCGCGGCGGTGATCGTCGCCGCGAGCTTCCCGTTGCTCCGGTGGCTGCCCCGTGACCGCCACGGATCGGCCGGTGGCGAGTCCGGAGCCCAGGGCGCCCATCGGGAGCGAGCAGCAGGGATCGTGCTGCTCCTGTGCGTGATCGCTGCGGGGTCGTTCCTGACGGAAGGGATCGCGATGGAGTGGAGCGCCGTGTACCTGCGCGAGGCGTTGGGCGCCCCTCGAGGGGTCGGCGGGCTCGGCGTGGTCGCGTTCTCCGCCGGGATGGCCGCGACGCGTTTCGTCGGCGATCGCCTCGTCGGGCGGTTCGGGCAGGCCGCGATCGTGCGCGTCGGGGCGGGGACCGCGGCGCTCGCCCTGGCCACGATGCTGCTCCTGCCGAGTGTCGTCGGGTCGATCGGCGCCTTGGCAGTGGTGGGGCTCTGCCTCGGACCCGTCGTTCCGCTGGCGTTCCGCTCGGCCGGCTCGATCGATCGCCCTCGCGGCGGCACCGCGCTGCCCCTGGTCGTCACGGCCGGCTACGTCGGCTCGATCGTGGGGCCCCTCGTCGTGGGTTTCCTCGCGGACCGTTTCGGGTTGCGGGGCGCGTTCCTCGTGCCGCTGGTGGCGGTCGCCGCCGCCGCGATCGCCGCCGGCGCGACGCGCGACCGCTGACCGCTCAGCCGATCGTGGCCTCCACCCGGACGTCGCTCCCGGTCGGCGCCAGCACGAGGTTCCCATCGATCGGCCGGCCGTCCACGCTCACGCCCGAGACCCTGCCCGTCGTCCCCACCGGCTTGCGGATCGCGATCCGGTAGGTGCTCCCGCGGAAGCGACGGAGGGCCTCGAACCCGCCCCAGTCGGCCGGCAGGCAGGGGTCGATCCTCAGGCCCCGGTGCTCTGGACGGATGCCGAGGATCCACTGGGTGATCGCGACGTAGTTCCACGCCGCGGAGCCCGTGAGCCAGGAGTTCTTCGCCTCGCCGGGGGTGGCCGCCCCATTGCCCGCGATCACCTGCGCGTACACGTAGGGCTCGCACCGGTGGAGGTCGGAGAGGTCCTCCCGCGCGGATGGGTTGATCCGCAGGTAGCGCTCCATGGCGCGGTCGCCGTTGCCCACGATCGTCTCGGCGATCGCGATCCACGGGTTCGTGTGGCTGAAGACCCCGCCGTTCTCCTTGTACCCGGGCGGATAGGAGCTGATCTCACCGAGCTCCACGTGGTAGCGGGAGTACGCGGGCGCCAGCAGGACGAGCCCATGCGGCGTTCCGAGGTGTTCCTCGACGGCGTCGAGGGCTCGGACGGCGCGGCCGTCGTCCAGCCCGATCCCGGCCATCACGCAGATCCCCTGCGGCTCGATCCAGATCTTCCCCTCCTCGTTCTCTCCGGAGCCCACGACCCGACCGTCGTGGTCGTACGCGCGCAGGAACCAGGCGCCGTCCCATCCGTGCCGTCGCACCGCTTCCGCCATCCGATCGCGTTCGGCGCGCGCGTGCGCCGCGTCGTCCGGCCGCCCGCGGAGCTCCGAGACCTGGGCCAGCTCTTCGGCGGCCAGCACGAACTGCCCCGCGATGAACACCGACTCGGCGACCCCGCCCTCGCGGTTCGGGACGGTCTGGAACGACTCGCCGGGCTCCATGGAGAACGCGTTCAGGTTGAGACAGTCGTTCCAGTCCGCTCGTCCGATCTGCGGCAGTCCGTGGGGACCGAGCCGGTCGAGCGTGTAGCCGAGCGCCCGCCGGAGGTGCTCGTACAGGGGCGTCTCGGATCCCGGCTCGTTGTCGTAGGGCACCGGCTCGTCCAGGATGCCGCGATCCCCGGTCTCCTCGACGTAGGCGGCGGCCGCCAGGATCAGCCACAGCGGGTCGTCGTTGAACCCGGAGCCGATCGCGTCGTTCCCGCGCTTGGTGAGCGGCTGGTACTGGTGGTACGCGCCGCCCGTCGGCAGCTGCGTCGCGGCGAGGTCGAGGATCCGTTCGCGCGCCCGCTCCGGCACCATGTGGACGAAACCGAGCAGGTCCTGGCTCGAGTCGCGGAACCCGATCCCGCGCCCGATCCCGGTGTCGAAGGACGAGGCGGACCGGGACAGGTTGAACGTCGCCATGCACTGGTACGGGTTCCAGACGTTGACCATCCGGTCGACGTGCTCGTTCGGCGTGGACACCTGCACCGTGTCGAGGAGCTCGGACCAGTGCTCCCGCAGTCGCCGGAACGCGCCCTCGACCTCGTCGACGCGAAGGAACCGGTCCATCACCCGGCGGACCGCTCGCCGGTCCAGGGTCGTCGATCCCGGCGGGTCGAACTTGGCCTCCGGAGGGTTCTCCGCGTAGCCGAGCAGGAAGACGACCTCGCGCATCTCGTCCGGCGCCAGGTCGAGCTCCACGTGGTGGGAGCCGATCGGTGCCCAGCCGTGGGCGATCGAGTCGCTCGAGCTCCCGCGCTCGACGGCGATCGGCCGGTCCCAGCCCCGGTACGGTCCGAGGAACGACTCTCGCTGGGTGTCGAAGCCGGCGACCTCCTCCGAGCAGGCGAAGTAGGCGAAGTGATCCCGCCGCTCACGATATTCGGTCTTGTGATAGACGACCCCTTCGTGCACCTCGACCTCGCCGGTCGAGAGGTTCCGCTGGTAGTTCGTCTGGTCGTCCCACGCGTCCCAGAGGCAGAACTCCACAGCGCTGAACAGCGAGAGCCTCACGGCACGCTCACGGCGGTTGGTGATCCGTGTCCGCCAGATCTCGAGCGTCTGCCCCAGCGGGACGAAGTACAGGGTCTCCGTCTCGATCCCCGACGTCCGGGAGCCGATCACGCTGTACCCGAGCCCGTGGCGGCAACGATAGTCATCGAGCTCCGTGCGGACCGGCTGCCACGACGGCGACCAGAACGCGCCGGTCGCGGCGTCCCGCAGGTACAGGCACCGGCCGCCCGTGTCGGCGGGCACCGCGTTGTAGCGGTAGCGGGTGAGTCGGCGGAGCCGGGCGTCGCGGTAGAAGGAGTACCCGCCCGCCGTGTTCGAGATGATCCCGACGAAGTCCTCGCTGCCCAGGTAGTTGATCCAAGGGAGCGGCGTGTCGGGACGCGAGATGACGTACTCGCGAGCCTCGTCGTCGAAGCAGCCGTACCGCGTCAAGGTCGTTCCGCGCTCAGGCGTTCCGCCGCCTGCTCCTTCCGCCGTTCGACCAGGTGATCCGCGACGCCGAGGCACGTGAACGGGAGCGTGGGAGCGAGCAGCAGCGTCACATCCGGCACGACCCGGACCATCACGAACACGTAGACCGCCACGGCGAGGACCGCGAGCGCCCGCGCCTTCCACGCGCCCTCCTCGTCCGCCCGCAGGGCGGCCGTGCCGCCCGCGCCGATCCCCGCGACCAGCCCGGTGACGAGGTCCGGTGCGACCGCCGAGATCGCGATCCCGACGAGCAGGGACAGGCCCATCGCTCGGAGGACGGCTCCGGGTGCGCGCGGATGCGTCGACAGGAGCGCGAGAGCCAGGAACACGAACGGGAGGAAGGCGAGCCCGAACGCGATGGCCGGGCCGGCCGCAGGAGCGTTCGGGCTGTCGGACTCCGCCGCGACCACGCCGACCACGATGCCGAGGTAGGCGGGGACGAGCAGGAAGGTCGACAGCATGATCGCGCGCCACTTCTGACGAGGTGTGAGGGGTTCGACGCTCGCCGGGACGGCTCGTCGCAGCCTGCGCATACCCCTCAACCTTTGACGGCGCCGGCGGTGAGCCCCCGCACGAAGTACTTCTGCAACGCGAAGAAGACGACCAATGGCAACGCCATCGAGATGAACGCGGCCGCGGTCAACAGGTGCCAGTTCTCCCCTTCCCGTCCGACCAGCCCCTGGAGGGCCAGGGTCAGCACCCGGGTCTCCTCGGTGCCTCCCAGGAACACGTACGCCACCAGGAGGTCGTTCCAGACCCAGAGGAATTGGAAGATGGCGAAGGCGGCGAGCGCGGGAACGGACAGCGGGATGATGAGGCGCCAGAAGATCGTGAAGTGGTCGGCGCCGTCGATCCGGGCGGACTCGATGATCGACGACGGCAACGAGCCGATGTAGTTGCGAAGGAGATAGATCGCGAGAGGCAGCCCGAACGCCGTGTGCGCGAGCCAGACGCCCAGGAACGTCCCGTTCAGGTCCAGGTCGGGGAAGACGATCCACCGACCGATCGTCGCTCCCTGGTTGTACAGGCGAAGGACGGGGATCAGGGCCATCTGGAGCGGAACCACCAGCAGTCCCACAACGGTGATGAACATCAGGTATCGGCCTCGGAACTCCATCCAGGAGAAGGCGTAGGCGGCGAACGCGGCGATCGTGATCGGGATCACCGTCGCCGGGATGGCGACCGCCAGGCTGTTCAGGAACGCGCTCCCGAACCCTCCCGCATCGAGCGCGAGCCGGTAGTTCTCCATGGTCCACTCGCCGGCCCGGAACGGGTGGGCGAGCGATGTCCACCATCCGGTCGAGTCGGCGAGCGCCTCGGGACGGAAGGACGTGATCAGCACGCCCGCCGTGGGGATCGACCACAGCACGACGATGACGATCACGGCGAGCCGCACGAACCAGCCGCCCTGGCGGGGCTCGAGGCCCTGACCGCGGACCGGTATCGGCTCGGTGCTCGGTGGAACCGTCGTCGTGCTCATCGGATCGCCTCCTCCTCCCGGAAGCGGCGGATGTTCCAGACCATCACGGGAACGATGGCCGCGAACAGCACGACCGCGATGGCAGCGGCTCGGCCGTCGTGGTTGCTGATGAAGAACCAGTCGAGCATCCGCTCGGCGATCACCACGGTCCCGTTGGCCTCCGGACTGCCGATCACGAAGACGATGTCGAAGACCTTCAACGCGTTGATCACCATGTAGGTGGTCACCACGACGATCGTCGGAAGGATGCTCGGTACGATGATGCGCCGGAAGACCTGGAGCTCGGAGGCCCCGTCGATCCGCGCAGCTTCGATGATCTCGTCGGGGATCGACTTGATCGCCGCGGACAGGACCACCATCGCGAACCCGGTCTGCATCCACACCATGATCACCATCAGGAGCAGGTTGTTCCACGGCTGCTGCTGGAGCCACGGGACGGGATCCTGGCCCAGTCCGATCATCACGCCGTTGAGCAGCCCGATGTTGCTGCCGAACCCTTCCGGCCGGAACGCGTAGATGAGCGTCCACGTCGCCGACGCACCGGCGAACGAGATCGCCATCGGGAGGAAGATGAGGGACTTCGCGACGGCTTCTCCTCGACGGAGGCGATCCGCCAGGGTGGCGAAGGCGAGGCCGATGCTGACGGCGACCAACGGCACGAGGATGATCCATCCGGCCGTGTTGCGGATCGCCCGGAGCATGTACTGGTCCGTGAAGACGAACTTGAAGTTGTCGAGACCGACGAAGCCTTCCCCGATCGAGTCCCGGAAGCTGATCATGATCGTGTTGATGACCGGATAGATCATGAAGACGCTCAGGATCACGAGGGCCGGCCCGACGAAGATGTACGGACGGATCCCCTCCCGGTATCGCTCGGGCAAGAGCTCGATCGCGCGGTTCATGGCCCAGTAGAGGAAGAAGACCCCGACCACGCCCACGAAGATCGCGACCCCTACGACGACCAGCCGGTTCGCGTTCTCGTCGCGCAGGAAATCGAACGTCGCCCACAACAGGAAGAACGCCACGACCGGGATCGCGAGGGCCCCGAGGAGACGCAGGAGGAAGATCCCGATCACGGGAGCGGCGGACGTGCCGCTGTCGTCGACGGTGGTGTCGTCGGTCGGGGGGCGCTCCCTCGTTGTCGTCATGCCAGCACATTCTCCCCGGCGACCGGAGGCGAACCGTGAGGGAGCAGCCCGTTCAGGGCTGCTC
>JBOGVD010000051.1:0-8452 GCA_050696355.1 Actinomycetota bacterium | reverse complement strand
ATCGAACCCGCACCACCAGCTTGGAAGGCTGGGGCTCTACCATTGAGCTACACCCGCACAGGGCCAGCCTAGCAACCCTGGCTGCGATACTCGGCCTATGGACGTCGGGTTCCGGCTCGTCGACGCGTTCACCGAAGCGCCGTTCCAGGGCAACCGCCTGTGCGTCTTCCCCGAGACGCCCGATGGGTTCGCGACCGAGCAGATGCAGATGCTCGCGCTCGAAACCAACTTCTCCGAGACCACCTTCGTCACCGAGTCGCGCGTCGGCGGCTATCGCATGCGGATCTTCACGCCGGAGGCGGAGCTCCCCTTCGCCGGGCACCCGACGATCGGTACGGCGTACACCCTCGCGAGCGAGGGCCGGACATCGACCGAGACCGTCCAGACGACCTCGCTCGGGGAGGTGCCCGTCCGCGTCGACCTGGACCGCGGCTTCGCGTGGATGACGCAACACCAGCCGGTGTTCGGCGAGGAATTCGGCGATCGCCGGGTCGTCGCGGAGGCAGCCGGGCTCGAGGAGGACGACCTGCATCCCGACCTGCCGATGCAGGTCATCTCGACCGGTCTGGGCCCGCTGCTCGTGCCGGTCCTGGACGAAGCGGCCCTCCGAAGAGCCGAGCGCTCGGAGTCCGCGTGCCGACGAGCCTGTACCGCGTCCGGGGGCGAATGCCTCTACCTGTTCGCCGTCCGGGGCCAGGGCGACGTGATGGCGAGGATGTTCGACGCGAGCCTCGGCGTCGCCGAGGATCCCGCCACCGGTTCGGCGGCCGGTCCGCTCGGCGTCTATCTGGCCGCTCGCGGTTTCGCCGGCATGCCGGGCGAGGCGGTGGTCGCGCAGGGCGAGCTCGTCGGGCGGCCGAGCTACCTGCACCTGGACGTCCGGCCCGACGGCGACGCATGGACCATCCGCGTCGGCGGAGGCGTGCGGATCGTCGGCGAGGGGGTCTTCCGTGTGGCGGGCAGAGCTAGACCGCCCGGCAGGACATCGTCGGCGCGGTGACCGTGCCCGTATCGCCTTGGTCGACCTTGACGAGCAGCTGCTCGGCGACGCCCGGCTCGAACGGAGCCGTGCTCGTGTAGACGGGGGCGTCGTTCAGGAAGGCGGCTCGGCCCGGAGCCGCCGTCACCGTGCATTCCACGAGCGCGGGCTCGTTGCCGAGGTTGGTGACCCCGAAGCTGAAGCACGCCGGCGTGCCTTCCCCGGCGGGGCACACCATCCCCTCGGCGGCGCTCACGTCGAAGCGGGGCGGTGTGTCGCCTCGGACCTGCAGGGCGACGAGGACCGCGAAGACTGCGATGGCCACGAACAACGCGATCGAGAGCACGGTGCTCGTCGCGTTCCGCGTCCCCGATCTCGCGCGCATGGCACCACCGTACCGGGACGTAGAATCGCAGCACAAGCGGGGCGTAGCGCAGCCTGGCAGCGCACGTGCTTTGGGAGCACGAGGTCGCGGGTTCGAATCCCGCCGCCCCGACCGCCTCTTAGCGGTCCGGACCTCTGCCGTACCGCGTCATGATCTCCACGAGCCGGTCGTGGGGCAACGCGTACGCGGTGATGCCGTCGCGGCCCACCATCGTGTCGGCCGCGACGAGCGCGTTCAGGATGGCCTCTTCGGTGGCCTCGATCGCGCCCCAGAACAGGGGCGTGATCGCTGTGTTCGGGAGCATGTCGATCGCGGTCGGGCCCTTGGCGGCCGCCGCCTTCTCGGGGGGGACCCGTCCCGCGTTCGCGGTGGAGAACGCCAGGAATATGTCGCCGCTCGAGTGGCCGCCGGCCCCGCCCGCCCTCGCGATCCCGAGCCCGGCGCGCTGCGCGAGGCGGTCGAGCTGGTGGGGGAGCAGCGGCGCATCGGTCGCGACGACGACGATGATCGAGCCGCCCGCGGCGGCGTCGACCCGATCCGCCTCGTCCCATGCCGAGGGAACCTCCTCGACCGGGATCTCCTCGCCGACGTGGACGCCGTCGACCGTGAGCCGCTCGCGGTCGCCGTAGTTCGCCTGGACGAGGACGCCGACGTGCCACCGGTCGTCGTGGCTCTCCACGATCCGTGACGCGGTGCCGGTACCGCCCTTGAAGTCGTGGCAGATCATCCCGGTCCCGCCCCCGACGTTGCCTTCCGGCACCGATCCGCCGCCGGCGGCGTCCATCGCCGCGAAGAGGTGCTCGGGGCGCACGTGCATCCCGTCGATGTCGTTCAGGCTCCCGTCGTAGGTCTCGCCGACGACGGGCAGGCTCCAGCGGGCCTCGCCCCGCTCACGACCTCTGATCTCGTGGGCGACGAGGGCGTCCCGGACGACACCGACGCTATGGGTGTTCGTGATCGCCACCGGGGTCGTGAGGCAGCCGGACTCTCGCACCCACTCGAGGCCGGTCATCTCGCCGTTGCCGTTCAGCGTGTGGCATCCGGCGAAGAGCGGCTCGTCGACGATGCCGGCGTGCGGCACGATCGCGGTGACCCCGGTCCGGATCGGACCCGTGCCGATCTCGAGTGGTCCTTCCCCCTCGATCAGCGTCGTCACCCCGACCGTGACGCCCTCGACGTCCGTGATCGCGTTCAGCGGTCCGGGAAGGAGGCGCCCGACGGTGAGCCCCAGGTCGCGGTAGCGCGTCATGGCGTGTGAACCTACAGGGCGGCTCTCGCGACCGCGGTGACCGCCGCCGCCACGATCACCACGACGAGCGGCGGCGCCTTGAAGACGAGCGCCACGGCGGCGGCCCCGACACCCAGCACGCGCTCGTCCACGACGAGCGCCCGATCCGTGCCGAACGTGCTGGTCGCGACGAGCGCGGCGAGGAGCGCCGGAGCGAGGAGGCCGATGATCCGGCCGATCTCTTCGGGCAGGGGCTTCCCGCCCAGCAGGACTGGGCCCGAGCCCTTGATCGCGATCGTCGCCACGCCGACGATCGCGACCACCCACCAGGCGGGATTCACGTCCGTCTCCATCCGACGAGACAGGCGAGACCCGCCGCGACGATGGGGATGCCGGCCGGCGCGACCGGGGTCAGGGCGAGCGCGATCGCCGCGCCCAGCAGCGCCGCGGTGCGCGCGTGCGGACGCCCGAGGTTCGGCATCAGGAGCGCCAGGAACAACGCCGGGAACGCCGCGTCCAGCCCGAGCCGCGCTGGATCGCCGAGAAGATCGCCGAACAGCACCCCGGCCGTGGTTCCGACGACCCAGGCCGCGTAGAGCACGAGGCCGGCGCCGACGATGACGTTGGAGTCGTGGCCGCCCCGGCCGTCCGCCGATAGCGCCCAGGTCTCGTCGACGACGAGCTGCGCGCGGAGGAACCGGGACCACCACGGGCCGGTGAGGGAGGGCGCCACGCTCACCCCGATCGGTCCGTAGCGGGCGTTCAGTAGGATCGCGGCGACCACCGCCGCGGCGAGGGTGCCACCGGTCCCCAGGATCGAGGCCGCCGCGAACTGCGCGGAGCCGGCGAACGTCGTCACCGACATCACGATCGGGGCGACCGTGCCCATCGTGGGCCGAGCGAGAACCCCGAACGACATCCCGAAGCCGAACACCGCGACGGAGAACGGCGCGACCTTCCTGGCACCGTGGGCGAAGCTGAGGGAGCCGCCGGGCTCGTCCATCGGTCCGCGGACCCTACCAGTGGCCTCCTCGTAGGCTGCGCCCCCGATGGACGTCTCTTCCGCCGTGCCCGATCTCTCCGCCGACGAGGTTCTGGGGATGCTCGCCGGCCTGCCGCATCCCCGTGAGTACCGGGTCCACGTGAAGCCGCTCCGCTACCGGGACCGCCCGCACCTGTCGGCCTGGACCGACTTCGAGGACCGCTCGATCACCCTGCAGATACCGGAACCCTTCCATCCGTTCGGCGAGATCGTTCCCTACGGTGCGAAGCGAAGGGCGAGCGGGAAGGGGACGCGGCCTCGCTTCATCTGGCTCACCGAGGGGATCACGTTCCGGACCCGCGAGGAGGTCCTGCGGTTCTCCTACTGTCACGAGTGGATGCATTGGTGGCTCCGGGAGGTGCGAGGGACCGCGTCGGCGGCCGAGACCACGTGCGATCGCTTCGCGCTTCACAACTTCCGGCGGCAGGAGGTCACCGAGGACGACGCGGTGACGGCGCTCCGACGAAGGTGAGCGTCAGCCCGTCGACACCTCGCGATAGCGGAAGCAGGTCGTCACGTGGTCGTTCACCAGACCGCACGCCTGCATGAAGGCGTAGCACACGGTCGGACCGACGAATCGGAATCCGCGCCGCTTCAGATCCTTCGACATGGCTTTCGATCCCGCCGTCTCCGGGGGGATGTCCCCGAGGGAACGGAACCGGTTCACGTGCGGGACGCCGCCGACGAACGACCACAGGTAGGCGTCCAGCGATCCGTCCTCCTCCTGGACCTGGAGGACGGCCTTGGCGTTCGTGATCGCCGACTCCACCTTCATCCGGTTCCGGACGATCGAAGGGTCCGCCAACAGCCGATCCACCTTCCGAGAGCTGAAGCGCGCGACCATCGCGGGATCGAAGCCGGCGAACGCGCGACGGTACCCGTCCCGCTTGTTCAGGATCGTCGACCACGAGAGTCCCGCCTGGGCGCCCTCGAGGATCAGCATCTCGAAGAGCCGACGGTCCTCGTGCACGGGCACACCCCACTCCTCGTCGTGGTAGGCGAGGTAGGAGGCGTTGTCCAACGGCGCCCACGCGCAGCGCCTCACGGTTCGGACAGTCGACGGACGACCTCGTCGTGCACGACCGGATTCGCCGTGAGGACGCTCGACCCGTCCGAGGGCTCCCCGCCCTCGAACGTGGTGACGAGGCCGCCCGCCTCCCCCACGATGACCACGATCGAGGCCCAATCCCAGATCCGCAGCGACGGCTCCATCATCACGTCCACCGCCCCACGGGCGACCAACATGTGACCCCAGAAGTCGCCGAATCCGCGGCTCCGGCGCGAGTCGCGCAGGAGGTCGAGGAACGCCCGCTCCCGTGGCCCGCCGAGCCAGTCGTCCACGCTCGAGAACGCGAGGAACGCGTCGTCGAGCTTCCGCTCGCTCACGCGGAGCTCGCGTCCGTTCCAGCGCGCACCGCCGCCGCGCACGGCCTCGTACCGCTCGTGCAGCGCCGGCGCGCTCGCCATCCCGAGCACCGACCGCCCATCCACCTGGAGCGCGAGCAGCGTTCCCCAGATCGGCACGCCGTCGGCGAAGTTCCTGGTGCCGTCGATCGGGTCCACGATCCAGACGCGATCGCCGGCCCCCTCGCCGTGCTCCTCCCCGGTGACGGCGTCGGCCGGGAACCGCGCGGCGATCATCTCGCGGATCGCGGTCTCGACCTCGAGGTCGGCCTGGGTCACGGGCGACAGGTCCGGCTTCTGGCGGACCTCGAACTCCCCGAGGAAGTACGACATCGAGATCTCCGCCGCGCGATCGGCGATCTCGTGTGCGAAGGAGAGCTCCTGCTCGAGCATCGCCCGACCGTACCAGCAGCGTCGAGACGGCCTCGGTCCGTGTTCGCCGCGCGCGAGCGGGTGCCTGGCGGCCGTGCGCGGTCGAGTAGCCTGGGTCTCCCATGCAGACGACCGTCGAGCCCGTCGAGCCGCATACCGTCAAGCTCACGATCGAGGTGCCCGCCGAGGAGTTCGGCAAGGACCTCGACCGCACGTACCGGGCGATCGCGAACGAGATCAAGGTCCCCGGGTTCCGCAAGGGGAAGGTGCCGAAGCGGATCCTCGACACCCAGATCGGGCGCGACGCGATCTTCGAGCAGTTCGTGAGCTCGTCGGTCCCGGCCTACTTCCGCCAGGCGGTCACGGACGAGGATCTCGCGCCGATCACCGACCCCGACATCGACGTCCAGCAGCTGGAGCCGGGCAAGCCCTTCCTCTTCACGGCGACGGTCGAGGTCCGCCCGCGTCTCGCCTTCGAGGAAGCCGACTACACGGGGATCAGCGTGACCAGGCCCGCCGTGGAGGTGACGGAGGAGGAGATCGACGACTGGATCGAGCGGCTGCGAGAGCGCTTCGCCGAGCTCGAACCCGTGGGCCGTCCCGTGCAGGAGGGGGACTTCGTGACGGTGGACCTCACCGTGATGCGGGGCGCCGACAAGGTGGAACAGGCGTCCCGTGAGGACTACCTGTACCTCGTGGGGTCCGGTGAGGTCGGGCAGAAGCTCGATGTGGAGCTGGTCGGCGCCAAACCGGGCGCGATCCTGAAGGTCTCCGACGCGCTCCCGGAGCGCTTCGGCGAGGAGCTCGGTGGGGCGACGGTGATGATCACGGTCCTCGTGAAGGACGTGAAGGCGCGCCGGCTGCCCGAGGTCGACGACGGGTTCGCGACGACGGCGTCGGAGTTCGACACGATCCAGCAGCTCCGCGACGATCTTCGCGAGCGCCTGACCGAGGTGAAGGAACGCGAGGCGACCGCCGCGCTCCGCGACCTCGCGTTGCAGGCGATGGTCGAGAAGATCGACGTCGATCTGCCGGAGAGCCTGATCGAGGAGGAGACCGATCATCGGATCCGCCACGCGAAGGAACAGGCCGAGCGCATGGGGGTCGGGCTCGAGAAGATGCTGGAGCTCCAGGGGTGGGACGAGGCCCGCTTTCGCGAGGATTCCCTTGATCACGCGATCCGCGCGATCAAGAGCGACCTCGTCCTGGAAGGCGTCGCCCGCAGCGCATCCCTCGAGGTGACGGCCGAGGAGATCGGGGCGGAGATCTCCGTCCTCGCGCAGGCGTACGGTCGCGAGCCCAAGGCGGTCGCCAAGGATCTCGAGCGGAGCGGTCAGGTCGTAACGCTGGCCGGGGATATCATCAGGAGCAAGGCCCTCGACCTCTTGGTCGAGCGTGCCGATGTGGAGACGGGCACGACGAACGACCCGGAGGACGCGCAAGAGGAGGCGAACACGTGATGGAGACGCCCGAGAGCTACCTGGTCCCGATGGTCGTCGAGCAGACCAGCCGAGGCGAGCGTTCCTTCGACATCTACTCGCGACTGCTGAAGGAACGCATCATCTTCCTGGGCACGCCGATCGACGATGCGGTCGCGAACCTCGTGATGGCGCAGATGCTCCATCTCGAGTCCGAGGATCCCGATAAGGACATCAACCTGTACATCAACTCGCCGGGCGGCGACGTCGCGTCGGGCTTCGCGGTGTACGACACCATGCAGTACATCAAGCCGGACATCACGACGATCTGCATGGGTCAGGCCGCCTCGTTCGCGGCCTTCCTCTTGCTGGCGGGTGCCAAGGGCAAGCGGTTCATGCTCCCGCACGCGCGGGTGCTCCTGCACCAGCCCCATGGCGGTACCCAAGGACAGGCGGTGGACATCGAGATCCAGGCCCGCGAGATCCTGCGCTACCGGCAGCTGCTGGACGAGCTGATCGCGCAGCACACCGGACAGTCGGTCGAGAAGATCACGAAGGACACCGACCGGGACTTCATCCTGACCTCGGAGCAGGCGAAGGAGTACGGGATCATCGACGAGGTCCTCACGAATCGGCGCGATATGCCCGCCGAGTTGACAGCGGCGGCCGCCGTCGGGGCGTAGTATCGACGCCACGACCGGGCGATGCCCGGTCGCGGCATATCCAAACGGAGAGGAAGGCTCGGGGCGGATGGCGAAGTTCGGCGAGTCGGATCTGCTGAAGTGCTCCTTCTGCGGGAAGAGCCAGAAGCAGGTCAAGAAGCTGATCGCGGGTCCGGGCGTCTACATCTGCGACGAGTGCATCGACCTCTGCAACGAGATCATCGAGGAAGAGCTCTCCGACACCGCGGAGCTGAAGCTCGACGAGCTCCCCAAGCCGGCCGAGATCTACGGGTTCCTCGACGAGTACGTCGTGGGGCAGGACCAGGCGAAGAAGGTCATGTCCGTCGCGGTCTACAACCACTACAAGCGGATCCAGGTCGGCGCCAAGGACCAGGAGGTCGAGCTCCAGAAGTCGAACATCCTGATCCTCGGGCCCACCGGCTGCGGCAAGACCTACCTCGCCCAGACGCTCGCCCGGATGCTGAACGTGCCCTTCGCGATCGCCGACGCCACCGCCCTCACCGAGGCCGGCTACGTGGGCGAGGACGTCGAGAACATCCTGCTGAAGCTGATCCAAGCGGCCGACTACGATGTGAAGAAGGCCGAGACCGGCATCATCTACATCGACGAGATCGACAAGATCGCGCGCAAGTCGGAGAACCCGTCGATCACCCGCGACGTCTCCGGAGAAGGGGTCCAGCAGGCGCTGCTGAAGATCCTCGAGGGCACCACCGCCTCCGTGCCGCCGCAGGGGGGACGCAAGCACCCCCACCAGGAGTTCATCCAGATCGACACCACGGACGTGCTGTTCATCTGCGGCGGCGCCTTCGCCGGTCTCGACTCGATCATCGAGAGCCGGATCGGCCGCAAGGGCGTCGGGTTCGGCGCCCAGGTGCTGAGCCGGCAGGAGAAGGACCTCGGCGCGATCTTCGCGCAGGTGCTTCCCGAGGACCTGCTGAAGT
>JBOGVD010000050.1:0-18170 GCA_050696355.1 Actinomycetota bacterium | reverse complement strand
CCCGGGCGCTGGCGATGGAGCCGAAGCTGATCCTGTTCGACGAGCCCACGTCGGCGCTGGACCCGGAGATGATCCGCGAGGTGCTCGACGTGATGCGGGACCTCGCCCGTGACGGCATGACGATGATCGTCGTGACGCACGAGATGGGGTTCGCGCGTGAGGTGTGCGACCGGATCGCGTTCATCGACGAAGGGAGGATCGTGGAGGAGGGAGCGCCGGAGGCGTTCTTCGAAGGAGCGAAGAGCCAGCGCGTGAAGGAGTTCGTGGACAAGATCCTCCGGCATTGAGGATCGTCGGGGGTGCGGTCGGCCCGCGGAGGGCGGCCGGGAAGGAGGGACCATGGCACCTGTGAGAGGGAACCGCCGCTGGCCGGTGGTGCTCGCATGCGTGTTCGCGCTCGTGGGCGCGGCCTGCGGCGACGACACGGAGCCCACGGACGGCGAGACCGAGAGCCCGGCCCAGGAGTTCCCCGCCGGTTCCACGATGGCGGAGCTGCAGGAGGCGGGCGAGATCACGATCGGCGTGAAGTACGACGTCCCGCCGTTCGGGTTCAAGAACCCGCAGACCGACGCGATCGAGGGCTTCGACGTCGATCTCGGCCAGGCGATCGCCGACGAGCTCGGCGTGGAGCCGAACTTCATCGAGGCGATCTCCGACAACCGGATCCCGTTCCTCGTGGACGGGACCGCGGACCTGATCCTGTCGACGATGACGATCACCACGGACCGGGACGTGGAGATCGACTTCTCGATCCCGTACTACATCGCCGAGGGACGCGTGCTCGTGCCGGAAGCCTCCGACATCGCCGGCGTCGAGGACCTCGGGGGTACGACCGTGTGCACGGCGACCGGCTCGACGTACGAGGAGAACCTCGCCGCGAACGCTCCGGACGCCGAGCTGCGGCTCGTCGACACGTACTCGGAGTGCCTGGAGCTGATCCAGACCGACGCCGTCGACGCGGTGTCGACCGACGACGTGATCCTCACCGGGATGATCATCCAGGACGACACCCTCACGCTCGTCGGCGACGGGTACACGACCGAGCCGTACGGCGCCGGCATCGCCGAGGGCGACACGGAGTTCAAGGAGTTCGTCGACGGGGTGATCTCCGACTACCTCTCGGACGGACGCTGGGCGAGCGCGTACGAGAACTGGATCGGTCAGTACACGGGCGAGTCGTCGGATCCTCCGACGATGACCCTCGACGAGGCGCTCGAGATGCGCCCGTGCGAGGAGACCTGCTGATCGACGCGATCGCGAGCCGGTGAGCGGGCTCTGGGAGGTGCTGGTCCGGCACTTCCCGGAGTTCCGCTCGGGGTTCCTCGTCACCGTCCAGCTCGTGACGGTGTCCTTCGCGATCGCGATCGGCGTCGGGCTGTTCGTCGGCGCCCTCCGGGTGGCGCCCGTCCGATGGATCCGATGGGTCGGCGGGCTGTACGTGGAGTTCTTCCGGAACATCCCGCTGCTCGTGCTGCTGTCGATCGCCTACCTGGGCCTGCGGCGCGCCGGGATCCCGATCGGGCCGTGGGTGGCCGGCACCGCGAGCCTCGGCCTGTACACGGCGGCCTATGTAGCCGAGACGATCCGGTCGGGCGTGTTCGCCGTCGGCAAGGGCCAGATCGACGCGGGCCTCTCGCTCGGCTTCACGTACCGCCGGGTCCTGTCCCAGATCGTGATCCCGCAGGCGGTGCGGAGCGTGATCCCTCCGCTGGGGAGCTTGATCATCGCGATGATCAAGAACTCCGCGATCATCGGCGCGGTGTTCGCCCTCGCGGACGACCTCTTGAAGGAAGCCCGGCTGGTGAGCTCCGCGACGTTCCAGTACAACGAGGTGTTCTTCTGGGCGGCCGTCGGCTACCTGCTGCTCACGATCACCGTGACGTTCGCGGTCCGAGCCATCGAGCGACGGCTCGTGGTCCGGCGATGACGTGAGGGGCCGTCCGGTGAGGGGGGTGCGGTGCGATGGACTATCTGTTCGACCCGGATAACTGGCGCTGGCTCTTCTCGGGGAACAACTTCCGGTTCCTGCTCTCCGGATTCTGGATCAACCTCCAGATCGCCCTGGTGGCGATGGTGCTCTCGCTCACGATCGGCTTGGGGCTCGCGCTGCTCCGGATCTCCACGCGCCGGGTCGTGAGCGTGGCGGCGGGCGTGTGGGTGGACGTCTGGCGCAACCTGCCGCTGATCTTCATCATCCTCTACTTCTTCCTGGTGATGCCGGAGTCGTGGCGTGACGCCTACGAACGGTGGGTCCCCGGGTGGTTCCCGACCGCGTTCCAGTCGCCGTTCTTCCTGGCCGCGGTGGCGGGGCTCACCCTCTACAACTCCGCCGTGCTGGCCGAGATCATGCGAGCGGGCATCGTGTCGCTCGAGCGGGGCCAGGGGGAGGCCGCCGCGTCGATCGGGCTCCGTCACTGGCAGGCGATGCGGCTCGTGGTCCTTCCCCAGGGGCTCCGGCGGATGGTGCCGGCCACCGTGTCGCAGCTGATCACCCTGAACAAGGACACCACGCTCGTCAGCATCATCGGGATCCAGGAGGTGATGCGCCACGCGCGGATCGTGATCTCCACGAGCGGCAGCCCGTTCGTGGGGACGGGCGTGGACGCCCCCCTCCTGCAGGTGTTCCTCACGGTCGGTGTGCTGTTCGTGATCGTGAACCTGGCGCTGTCTCGGCTGTCGAGGCGCTTGGAGATCCGGGAGCGTCGGCGGACGGGCGTCGAGGTCGAGAAGGTGGCAGGGCTCGAGGATCAGCTCACGGTCCAAGCCGCGGCGTCGCTCGAGTGACGGAAGGCTACGGCGGCGTCTGTTGCTCCGGCGTGGAGATGCGGAACCAGCGGAAGCCGTAGCCCGGGAGCTTCAGCTCGAGCGCGGCGCCGTCCAGCTCGTCGAGCGTCCCGCGTTCGTCCAGCAGGTCGTCCAGCCGCGCCTCGTTTGGCACCTCGCCGAGGTCCACGCGCACGATGCACGGGTCGGCGCCGAAGTTGTGGACCGCGGCCACGCTCCGTCCCTCCCAGTCGCACCGGTGCGCCAGCACGCCGTCGACGTCCGTCTCGAGGACCTGCCACGAGCCCCACCCCAGCTCGGGCGTCTCCCGCCGGCGACGGATCACTCGCTCCATCCAGCTCAGCAGCGAGTCGGGTTCGCGCCGCTGCGCCGCGGCGTTGACGGCGAGCGGCCCGAACCGCCCCTCGACGACCGGCCGGCGGAGGCGCGACGGCCGGGCGGTGGAGAAGCCGCCGTTCTTCTCGTCGTTCCACTGCATCGGGGAGCGGACGCTCATGCGGCCGTCGATCGCGAGGTTCTCGGCCATCCCGATCTCCTCGCCGTAGAACAGCACGGGCGTCCCGGGCAGGGAGAAGAGCAGGCTGTAGACCATGCGGATCCGCTGGGTGTCGCCGTCCAGCATCGAGGGGAGCCGGCGGCGGAGGCCGCGGCCGAACAGCTGCATCTCCTCCTCGGGCCCGAACGCGTCGAAGACCTCCCGGCGCTGGGCGTCGGTCAGCTTGTCGAGGGTGAGCTCGTCGTGGTTGCGCACGAAGTTCGCGAACTGCTGGTCGTCGGACGAGCGGACGGTCCCTTCGAGCGCGCGGGCCAGGGGCGTGGCGTCCTGCCGCGCGAGCGCGAGGTACATCGCCTGCATGAGGTTGAAGTTGAACAGCAGCTGGACCTCGTCGCCGTCCTTGCCGCCGAAGAACGTTCGGAGGTCCTTCGGCTCGAGGTTCACCTCGCCGAGCAGGACGCCGTCGCCGCGTCGCCGGGAGATGAAGGAGCGCAGGTCGCGAAGCGCCTCGTGCGGATCGAGGTCGACGTCGCCGGCGATCCCGCCCGTCTCGAGGAGGAACGGGACGGCGTCGACCCGGAACCCGTCGACGCCCAGCTCCAGCCAGAAGCCGGCGAGCTTCGCGATCTCCTTGCGCACCTTGGGGTTGGCGATGTTCAGGTCCGGCTGGTGCGAGTAGAAGTGGTGCAGGTAGTACTGCCCGGCCTTCTCGTCCCAGGCCCAGATGCTCTCCTCGGCGTCGGGGAACACCACGTCGTTCTTCGGCTGCGCCGGCGGCTCGTCGGCCCAGACGTAGTAGTCGCGGAACGGGGAGTCGTGGGAGGACCGGGCCGCGCGGAACCACGGGTGCCGGTCCGAGGTGTGGTTCACGACGAGGTCGATGATGACCCGCATCCCGCGGTCCTTCGCGGTGCGGATCATCGCGACGAAGTCACCGAGGTTCCCGAACCGCTCGTCGACGCCGTAGAAGTCCGTGATGTCGTAGCCGTCGTCCCGGTTGGGCGATGGCTGGAAGGGCATCAGCCACAGGCAGCTCACGCCGATCCCGGCGAGGTAGTCGATGCGCTCCGTCAGGCCCGTGAGATCGCCGATGCCGTCCCCGTCCCCGTCGAGGAACGTCTCCACGTCGAGGCAGTAGATCACCGCGTTCTTCCACCAGAGGTCGCTCGTGCGCGCGGTCGTCATGAAGCGAGCTCCGGGAGGACGCGTTCCCCGAACGCCTCGAGGAATCGGTCCTGCTCCTTCTCCTGGCCCACGTGATGGAGATAGAGGGCGTCGACGCCCAGCTCCGCGATGTCGCGGAGCCAGGCGGTGTGCCGGTCGAGGTCCGCGGACACGAGCACGGAGGCGCTCACGTCCTCGGGGCGGACGCGGGTCGCGGCGTCGTCGAACTGCGCCGGGAGCTCGAGGTTCCAGGCGAGGTCGGCGCCGAACACGTTGGTGCGCCACTGGTCGTGCGCGATCGCGAGCGCCGTCTCCTCGTCCTCGGCCCAGGAGAGGTGGACCTGCACGGCGACCGGCTTGTTCCCGCCTTCCTCCCGGAAGGCGCCGATCACCCGGCGGAGGACGTCGATCGGTTGGTTGACCGTGATCAGCCCGTCGGCCCAGCCTCCGACGGTCCTCGCCGTCCGCTCGCTGACCGCGGCGCCGTACAGGGTCGGCGGCTCGGGAGGCAGGCTCCACACGCGCGCCCGATCCACACGGACGAGGCCGTCGTGGGTGACCTCCTCTCCTCGCAGGAGCGCGCGGATCACCTCGACGCATTCCAGGAGCCTCGCGTCCCGTTCCTCCTTGCGCGGCCAGCGATCGCCCGTGATGTGCTCGTTCAGGGCCTCGCCCGAGCCGAGGGCGGCCCAGAACCGGCCCGGGAACAGGTCGCCGAGCGTCGCGATCGCCTGCGCTACGACGGCGGGGTGGTACCGCTGTCCGGGGGCGGTGACGACGCCGAACGGGAGCGAGGTCACCTGCATCGCGGCGCCGAGCCACACCCACGCGTGTCCCGAATGGCCCTGTCGCTCGCTCCACGGCGCGAGGTGATCGGAGCACATCGCCGACCGGAAGCCGGCCACCTCCGCCGTCCGGACCGCGTCGCGGAGATGGGCGGGCGAGAGCTGTTCGTGCGAGGCGTGGAATCCGACGGTCGGCACCCTGGCACCGTACCCAGAGCACGCGGCATCCACGCGCGATCCTGCCCGGATGGCGGATGCCTCGGAACGGTCGTGGCGCTAGCCTCAACCGATGGGAAGGACGATGATGCGACGTCGGAACACGGCGCTCGTGCTCGTGGGCGCGTTCGTCTCCCTGACCTGCGCACGCGTGGAGACCCCCGGCGACGGGCCGACGCGCACCTACGAACCCCCGCAGGTCCCGAACGGGTCGATCGTCCTCGCCGCCGCGGGCGACATCGGGTGCCCGGCGTTCAACTCCGACTTCGAGGGCGAGGACCCGAGCGAGTGTCAGCAGCACGCGACGGCCGCCCTCCTCGCGGACGTGGATGCCGTCGTCGTCCTCGGCGACCTCCAGTATCCGGACGGGACGCTGGAATCGTTCCAACGCGGATACGAGCTGAGTTGGGGGAGGTACGCGGACAAGACGTACCCCGTCGTCGGCAACCACGACTATCACGTCGAGGGCGCCGAGGGGTATTTCGAGTACTGGGCTTCGAAGGACCGACCCACCGGGGGGACGGGTGCCGGCTACTACAGCTTCGACCTCGGCTCGTGGCACCTCGTGGCGCTCAACTCCGAATGCGATGCCGTGCCGTGCGAGGACGGATCGTCGCAGAACGACTTCCTGGAGCAGGACCTGATGCGGACGACCCAGCCGTGCATCCTCGCCTCCTGGCACCATCCGCTCTTCAACTCCGGGGCGACGCACGGCGACTCGATGCCCGACGGGGCGCGCGCCTTCTGGGAGGACCTGTCGGCAGCAGGCGCCGACGTCGTCCTGAACGGCCACGAGCACAACTACCAGCGGTACGGGAAGCAGGATGCGTCCGGCCAGGCGACGCCGAGCGGCATCCGCCAGTTCGTCGTCGGGACCGGGGGCCGAGGCCTCTATGACGTGCTCGAGGACAAGGATCCGAACTACGAGACCGGGCACGGGAGCGATTTCGGCGTGTTGAAGCTCCACCTCGGAGACGGCGAGTACTCGTGGGAGTTCGTGGCCATCGACGGGACCTTGCTCGACGCCGGTGGTCCCGTGCCCTGCAACTGATTGGCGCGACTTCGAGTCGCTGGGATAGAGTCACCCCTTCGCCGAACGACCTACGACAAAGGGATGGCTTGGTGAGGAGAGCGGTGCGCGGGGTCAGCGCGCTGCTGGTCGTCCTCGTGGCGACGATCGCCGGCCTGTCGTCCACCTCCGCCGCAAGCACGACCATCCCGGCGAACGCCGACTCCTTCGTGCTCTCCACGAACGTGAAAGCGAACAGGGGCGCCGCCACCTCGCTCAAGATCCGAAACGACGTGAAGATCACGTACCTCCGGTTCGACGTCCCCGCCCTCGCCCCCGGCGAGCAGATCGCTGGGGCCACCCTGCGCGTCTTCGCGACGCCCAGTCGCTGCGCGCTCGGTGTCGAGGTCCTTCGTGCCGCCGACGACACGTGGGGTGAGCGCACGATCACGTGGGGCAACCAGCCCGGGCCGATCGGTCCGGCGCTGGTCACCGCGGCGTGGACCACGAAGGGATATCGCGACCTGAACGTCACGTCCGCCGTCGCGGGTGCCGGGCCCGTCAGCTTCCTGCTCCGGCACGCGGCGGGGTGCGCCGCGTCGTCCGACGTCGGCATCAACAGCCGGGAGGCACGTGCGAACCAGCCGCAGCTCGTGGTCGAGACCGTGTCGGCGCCGCCGCCGCCCGCCTGCTCCGACGGCCTCGACAACGACACCGACGGCCGGATCGATCACCCGGACGATCCGGGCTGCACGGACCCGTCCGACACGGACGAAGCGGATCCGTCCCCGCCGCCGCCCGCGGCAGCCTGCGCCGACGGGGTCGACAACGACGGCGACGGGCTCGCCGATCATCCCGCCGACCCCGGCTGTACGGACCCGTCCGACACGGACGAGACGGATCCGGTACCTCCGCCGCTCGCCGACTGCGCCGATGGCGTCGACAACGATACGGACGGCTCGACCGATCACCCCGCCGACCCGGGGTGCACCCACCTCGAGGACACCGACGAGTCTGATCCCCTCCCCGGGGCGGTGCTCGCCACGGCCGGTGACATCGTCTGCGATCCCGCCGGATCGACGTTCGGCGGTGCCCAGCCGACCGTGTGCCAGCACCGGGCGACCGCCGATCTGCTGACCGGGGCGGACGCCGTGCTCACGCTGGGCGATCTCCAGTATCCGGGCGGCGAGCTGGACGACTTCTTGGCGGGCTACGACCCGTCGTGGGGTCAGCACGCGCCCGTCTCGTTCCCGGCGGTGGGCAACCACGAGTATCACGTCCCGGGCGCGCAGGGGTACTTCGACTACTGGGCGATGAAGGGGCGGCCGACCGGCGGCCTTGGCGCCGGCTACTACGTCACCGACCTGGGTGCCTGGCGGCTGATCGCGCTCAACTCGAACTGCTCGCCCGTCCCGTGCGTCGAGGGCTCGACGCAGAACGACTTCCTGGAACAGGCGCTCGCTCCGCCGACGCCGTCGTGCATCCTCGCGTACTGGCACCACCCGCTGTTCAACTCCGGTGTGGTGCACGGCGCCAGCATGCCGTCGGGCGTGCGGGCGTTCTGGGAGGACCTGTACG
Source organism: Actinomycetota bacterium (assembly GCA_050696355.1). Lineage (GTDB taxonomy): Bacteria > Actinomycetota > UBA4738 > UBA4738 > HRBIN12 > JAJNBA01. Next base: position 10,138 of record JBOGVD010000050.1, on the reverse strand, counting down.
CGGCCGGCGCGGACATCGTGCTGAACGGGCACGAGCACAACTATCAGCGGTACGGGAAGCAGGATCCCGCGGGGCAGCCGGCGCCGAACGGGATCCGCGAGTTCGTCGTCGGAACGGGTGGCAAGGGTCACTACGGTCTGCTCGACGCGAAAGATGCGAACTTCGAGTCCGGGAACGCTACGGACTTCGGCGTGCTGAAGCTTCGGTTGAGCGATGACTCGTACTCGTGGGCGTTCGTCGCCACCGACGGAAGCGTGCTCGACGCCGGCGGGCCCGTCCCCTGCAACTGAGTCCTCCCGAGGCGTGCTCCACGAACCGAGCGTTCCATCGCGTACACTGAGGACGTCACTCGCCGACGCGAACACGCATCGGCGTCCACGTGGTGAAGGCCGTCTCAACTCCCTTCTTCTTCGGAGCAGTCGTTCGTCCCCACACGCATCCGAGAGGAAGCAGTCATGTCACAACGCACCTCGATACGGCCTGTCGCCGTCGTGCCCATCCAACCCGAGGCGGTGCCGGTGTCGTCCTTCGACGACCTCGGTGTCTCGCGCCGGGTCGCCGACGCGCTCCGCTTGCGCGGGATCGCCGAGGCGTTCCCGATCCAATCGCTCGTCCTCCCGGACGCGATCGCGGGTCGGGACGTCCTCGCGCGCTCGCGCACCGGTTCGGGCAAGACCCTCGCCTTCGCCGTCCCGATCGTCGAGCGACTGACGACCGGCGGCCGGAGCCCGTCCGCGCTGATCCTCGCACCCACCCGCGAGCTCGCGAGCCAGGTGACCGAGGAGTTCCGCGCGATCGCCGACGTGAAGCAGCTGACGGTGGCGGCGGTCTACGGCGGCGTGGGCCTCGGCCCGCAGGCCAAGCGTGCGCGCCATGCCGACATCGTGATCGCCACGCCCGGTCGGTTGCTCGACCTCGTGCAGCGGAAGATGCTCCGGCTCGACCGGGTGCGCATCTGCGTGCTGGACGAGGCCGACCGCATGCTCGACATGGGCTTCCTGCCCGACGTCACCCGCATCCTCGAGATGCTCCGGCCGGACCGGCAGACGATGCTGTTCTCCGCGACCCTCGACGGCGAGGTGGGCCGCCTGGCCGCGCGGTTCATCGAGGACCCGGTGCGCCACGAGGTGGCCGGCGAGGACGGTCCGCTCGTGACCGAGGCGGAGCACCGCTTCGTCTCCGTCGACCATCAGGGCAAGTCCCGGGCGCTCGTGCGCGAGCTCGCCGCCGATCGCGGGCTCACGCTCGTGTTCGTGCGAACGAAGCGCGGCGCCGACCGGCTGGCGAAGAACCTGAAGGCCGAGGGGTTCCACGTGGGCGCCCTGCACGGCGGGATGGCGCAGGGGGCGCGCGAGCGCGCCCTCGGGCGGTTCGCCGCCGGCGCCAACGACGTCCTGGTGGCGACGGATGTCGCCGCTCGCGGGCTCGACCTCGAGCACATCACCCATGTGATCAACTTCGATCCGCCGGCCGATGAGAAGGACTACCTCCACCGTGTCGGCCGAACGGCGCGCGCGGGGCGGACCGGCACCGGCATCACGTTCGTGACGCCGGAGAAGACGACCGACGTGGGCAAGATCGCCACCGTCCTCAAGCTCCGTACAGAGTTCGGCGACGCGGGTCTGCGTGAAGCCCCCGGGCGGCACCCGAGCTCGAACAACCATCGTGGGAAGCCCGGGCGGCGGCAGCGGCCGGCGAGGCGCGGTCGATGACCGCGCGGCGCGGGGCCGAACGAACCGACGGGTGCAGCAGCGGGACCAACGGCTGCCATCCCGCCCGGAGCACCTCGACGAGCGAGGGCGGCGTGATGACGACCGCCCGTCCCGAAGCGGGACGAGGCCGCCCGTCCACGTAGCCGGCGGGCGTCCAGCGCCACCAACTCGCCCCGACCACGATCCAGGGTTCCCCCTCGTGGAGGACGAACGCGCCGTCGGGGAGCTCTTCGATGTTCATCTCGTGGCGCCGCTGCTCGCGAACGCCTGGACCGAGCCGTTCGCGGTGGAGCTGCGCGTCGATCGCGTCGGCGCCGGCCGGGTCGGGATGCAGCTCCTTCCAGATCTCCTGGAGCCGGACGTAGTCGATGCGGCGGCAGAGCGCGCAGGGACGGTGTCCGGCCGCGAACGCCGTCGCCTCGTCGAGGAAGAACAGCTCCGTGAAGCGGCCGGGCTGGAGCAGAGGGCCACGGTGCCACCCGCGGAACCAGAGCTGGCAGGCGATCCACCGGCGGCCGGCGTGATGACGGCGGATGCGGCCCTCGCCGTCGTGGAGGCAGCCTCGGTTGCCGTAGACGAGCCCACGGGCAGGATCCGCGATCAGCTCACCCAGCGGTGTCACCCGGTTCCGCAACGGCATGGTCCCTCACGGTAGCGAGGAGGAGCGAGGCGGATCGGGGTGGCTAGACCGGGAGCGCGAGGACCTGGCGGGCCGTGAGGCGGACCGTGGTGGGGAGGACGCGCAGGCCCACCATCCCGATCCTGCCGGAGACCCAGGTGGTGTCGTCGAGCGTCTCGACCGAGATGTGGCCTTCCTGCGACTCCGAGACCCGGAAGATCATCCCGGTCTCCGTCTTGTAGACGCTCATCCCGTCTTCCACCGCTCCATCCTACCGGAGAACGTCGGCCCCCTGCGAGCCGGCGATGAGGTCACCTCTCCGCGCCAGCTCGTCGCGGGGTCGTCTCAGTCGCTCTCGTCGCCGAGTCCGACCTCGCCGCCGGCAACGACGTCGACCTGACCGCCGCCAACATCCGCGTCCACCTCGGCGGCACCAACATCCGCGTCCACCTCGGTCCCGCCGGCAACGACGTCGACCTGGCCACCACCGGCATCTGCTTCCACGTCGGCACCACCCGCATCCAGGCCGACCTCGGCACCACCCGCATCCAGGCCGACCTCGCCGCCGCCAGGATCCGCACCGGGCTCATCGGCGTTCCTTCCTTCGACGCCGGCGGTCTTCCGCCCCGCGTCGCGTTCGCGAACGGGCGGGCATCCCTGCGCCGGAGCCGGATCGCCGGAGCCGCCGCCGCCGTTGGCTCGCGCGGCGTCTTCACAGCCGTTCGGTTGGGCCTGGCCGACCGGTTCCCCGTCGCCGGTCGTCTCGGACCCGGTGCTCCCCTCGACGGCTCGGCGCTCGGCGGACGGGCTCGCGGAGGGACGCTCGCGTGACGGCGTGGAGAACAGGTCGAGCGCGTTCGGGACCGCCGTCGCGATCGCCGAGAGCGCGGTGATGATGAGGAGCCACGTCGCGGCAGCCACGAGGAGCTGTGCACGGCGCGTCTTCCGGCGACGCGCTGCCGATCGTTCGATCCGCTCGACCGCAAGGGACGCGGCGACGGTGACGGGAGCGGGGTTGACGGCCTTCGCCACACGGATCGGCTCCTCCCGCCGAACGACGAGGCTCGCGGCGCGCCGGACGGCGTCGCCAAGATCCTCGATCACCATGCTCGGTTCGACGCGTTCCGCGGCGATCCCGGCGGACACGCCGTCCGGCCACACCACCACGAGGGCGGCTCCGTCGGCGAACGTCCGGGCGTCGAGCGCGGCGACGGCCGAGATCCCGCCGTCCAGCACCACGACCGAGGGCCGGGCCCCCCGCAGGACGCGCGCGAGCTCCTCGTCGTTGGAGGCGAGTCCGACCAGGTCGAAGCCCTCGGCCTCGAGGACGAATCGGAGCAAGCCGTCGCTCCGGTCCGCCTCGCCGAGCACGACCTGCACCCTTGGCTCGTGATCCATCGGCAGGGCCCCTTCGGTCGGATCCCGCCGCGATCGTATGACGAGTGGAGGAAGATCTCTGCGGGGCAGATGGCCTACCGACGTCCGCCCTACGGAGGCGTGGAGGAGGCGGACCTCGTGTCCGCGCCCGCACTAGTCATCCGAGGAAGAACGCCTCGAGCTCGGGAGCGAGGACGTCGGCGGCGGGATCGTGGTCCTGCCCTTCCAGGGTGCGGAGGCGCGCGTCCGGCAAGACGTCGGCGAGCGCTCCCGCGGCGTGGCGGAGCCATGGCGCGCCTGCACCCCCGTTCATCACGAGGGTCGGCACCGGGAACGTGGCCCATCGCCGGACCGACCTCGGGTCCCCGGTCATCCCCGCCTGCACGATCCGGGCGTCGTACGGGAGCGTGTGCGCGACCGACTCGAGCGCCGGCCAGAACGGCGCCTCGCGGAGGGAAGCGACCGACGCGGGTGGAACGCCGACCGCGCTCGTCATGAAGTACGCGACCGCGTCGGCGCGACGGCCCGCCGCGACGAGCTCCTGGAGCTGCTCCAAGTAGTCTTCCGGGAGCGGGGGGCGGCTGTCGTCCACGAGGAAGACCGGTTCGTAGAGCGCCACCCTCGGGATCGCGCCGGGCATCGCCCGCGCGGCCTCGAGCGCGAGGACGCCGCCGGAGGAGTGCCCGAACACGAAGGCGGAACCGCCCGCAGCCTCGACCAGCGCCTCGAGGTCCTCGACCTCCCGCTCGACCGCGTAGGGAGGCGTGTCGCCGGTGTCGCCGCGGCCACGTCGGTCGTACGCGAGCACCGTGAACGTCGCCGCCAGGCTGCGGGCCAGCTCGGCCGCCGCCGACCGGTCGCTCAACGCGCCCCCCACCACGACGAGCACCGGTCCGTACCCGCTCCGGTCGAACGCGATCGCCGTGCCGTCCCTCGACGTGATCCGTTCCGTCACCGGTCCCTGGCTCACGCGACCTCCATCGGCACCGCGTCCCGGACCTCTTCCTCCTCGATCGGCTCGGCGCCGACCCCCTTGCGTCGTAGCGCCACCAGGGTGAAGACCGCGAGCGCGAGCGCGCCGATCACGCTGATCAGGGCGGAGACATGGATGCCCCGGATGAAGGCGTCGGTCGCCGCGTCGAGCAGCGGCGCCCCCAGCCGCTCCGGGAGCTGCGCGGCGACCTGGACGGCGCCGCCGAGCGTGTCGCGAGCGACCTCGGCGGCCGCAGCGGGCACGTCGGACGGGATGCCCTCCGCGATCCCGCTCCGGTAGATCGCCACCCCGATGCTGCCGAAGATCGCGATGCCGAGCGCGCCGCCGAACTCCGCCGCGGTCTCGGCGATCGCCGATGCGGCGCCGGCCCGCTCCGCCGGCGCGACCCCGACGATCAGGTCGATCGCCAGCGTGAACACCGGAGCGAGGCCCAGCGAGAACACCACGGACCCCACCAGGAAGGGGAGGAAGCGCGATCCCTCGTCGAGGGTGAGGAACACCGCGAACCCGATCGCCGCGAGGACCATCCCGGCGGCCATCAGCGTCGCCGGCGGGATCCGGCGGGCGAGCCGCGGGGTCAGCTGGGATCCGACGACGAAGGAGATCGACCACGGCACCGTCCAGAGCCCTGCCTCCAGGGGTGTGAGCCCGACGACGAGCTGCAGGAACTGGGGCAGGAAGAGGAAGCCGCCGAAGATGAACACGATGCCCAGACCGTAGAGCGTGAGCGACCCGCTGAAGCCCGGCGCCTCGAACAGCCGGAGGTCGATGAACGGATCGGCCAGGCGACGCTGGCGTCGAACGAAGGCGACCGCGATCGCCAGGCCCGCGACGATCGCGACGGCCGGCTCGACACCGAGCCCGTCCTCCGCGAACCGCTTCAGCGCGTAGATCGTCGCCAGGACGGCGACGAGCGACATCGCGGCACTGACGAGGTCAAGTGGGCCGGGGTCGGGGTCGCGGTACTCGGGGAGCAGCCTCGGCCCGAGGATCAGCAGCAGCGCCATGACCGGCACCGCGAGCAGGAAGGCCGCGCCCCACCAGAAGAACTCCAGCACCAAGCCGCCGAGCAGCGGCCCGATGGCCCCGCCCACCGAGAAGCTGGTGATCCAGACCGCGATCGCGGTCCGCCGCTGTTGCGGATCCAGGAACATGTTGCGGATCAGGGACAGCGTCGACGGCGCGAGCGTCGCCCCGGCGAGGCCGAGGAGGGCGCGCGTCGCGATGAGCATCTCGGCGGTGGTCGAGAACGCGGCCACCACCGAGGCGACGCCGAACGACGCCGCGCCGATCATCAAGAGGCGCCGGCGGCCGATCCGGTCGCCGAGCGTGCCCATCGTGATCAGCGACCCCGCCACCATGAACCCGTAGATGTCGATGATCCACAACAGCTGCGCGCTGCTCGGCCGCAGGTCTTCGCTGATCTCGGGCACCGCGAGATGCAGCACCGTCAGGTCCATCACGTAGAGGACGCACGCGAGCGCGATCACGCCGAGGCCGATCCACTCGCGACGGGTCGCAAGCGGCACCTCGAGGCCGTCCGTCTCGAGGCTCGCTCGCTCACCGTCCGGGGTCTCCGTCGTCATCCGTCCGCACCGCCTTCCGTCTCCGGGGTCACCCCGAGAGACGAGATCCGACCCTCGGACTCATCGCTCACCCGATGAATGTCGCCGGTCGGATGGGTCTGAGAGCAGAGACGAGGAGAGGAGATGTGGCCGGGTGCCCTCGTTCACGCTGGCCGGGAGGGGCCCCTTCGGTGGCGCCGGGAGCGCGGGCATCTGCGACCGGGCGCGCGACCTGGTGGTGGACCCAGACGCCGACCTACTCGTCGTCGACATCGGCGAGCTGACCGCTCCGGATGTGGTCGCGGTCGACGCGATGGCCCGGGTGCAGCTCGGCGCCCGACGGCTGCGTCGACAGGTCCGATTCCGCCACGCGTGCCCGGAGATCCTCGAGCTGGTCGAGCTCCTGGGGCTCGCCGACGTGCTCCGGCTCGACACGGCTTCAGGGATCGAGCCGACGTGGCAAGCCGAACAGCGGGAACAGGGTGGCCGTGTCGAGGAAGAACGTGATCCCTGAGATGCGTCCGTCCGCCGTCTCCAGCACCTGGAGCGACCACGGCACGTGCCCGTCCCCGTCGGGGTCGGGCTTGTACTGGGCGAAGGCGATCGAGCCGTTCGCCTCCGTCCGGATCAAGCGGGAGCCGCGGCAGCCGATCCCGGGGCCCAGGCACCAACGACGGATGTCCTCGTGGGTCCGCAGCCAGAGCTCGTACGGCGGCATCGACCACGAGGCGTCCTCCCGGAGGAGCGCGGTGAGCGAATCGAGGTCGTAGCGCTCGAAGGCGTCGACGTAGCGGTCGAGCAGCGCGCGATGGGAGTGTTCGATGCCGGCGGGATCGACCGTGCCGGGGTCGGTGGCGGCGAGGGTCGCCCGCGCGCGCTGGAGAGCGCTGTTCACCGACGCGACGGTGGTCTCGAGCAGCTCCGCGACCTCGGTCGCCTGCCACCGGAGGACCTCGCGCAGGATCAGCACGGCTCGTTGCCGCGGGGGCAGGTGCTGCAGTGCGGCGACGAACGCGAGACGGATCGACTCGCGAGCCTCGGCGAGCGCGGCCGGATCCTCGCCGGCCGCGAGGACGCGCGCGTCGGGCACCGGCAGGACCCACGCCTCGTCGGGGAGCGCGGCCCCGAGCGGGGCGTCCGCGGTCTGCGCGGACGCGAGATCCATCGGGCGCGCTCGGCGCTCCTTCCCGGTGAGCATGTCGAGGCACACGTTCGTCGCGATCCGGTAGAGCCAGGAGCGCAGCGCCGCCCGGCCCTCGAACCGGTCGGCGGCCCGCCAGGCGCGGATCATCGTCTCCTGGACGGCGTCCTCGGCCTCGAAGGCTGAGCCCAGCATGCGGTAGGCGTAGCCGGTGAGCTCCACCCGGTGCTCCTCGAGCTCGGCCTCGAGCTCCTCGGACACCCGAACCGATCCGGCGACCATGGTTCCTCCAACGGTTACGCGAGCCGGTTGCTTCCTCATCGGGGCCTCATCCTTGCGGATCCCTGCCCTCGTCGATCGGCATGCCCGGATGCTATCCGGGCGTTCCCGAGCACGACGGTGCCGGCGGGTTCGGATCAGCTACGTTCCGGCGCTCAGGCCGAGCGCTTCTTCGTGCTGTTCGCGTTCGGACGCGCGGATCGTGCGGAGACCTTGTTCGGGGCGGACGAGCCCGGTTCGTGGATCAGGTTCTCGACGTCGCGGACGCCCGGGACCGCTCTCGTCAACGCGACGACCCGATCGATCGTCGAGCTGTCGTCGAGCTCGCCACGCAGGTGCGCCACGCCCTCCTGCACGTCGACCACCAGACCGCTCGCCCCGAGGTCGGGCTTGCCGAGGACCTCGCTCCTCACGCGATCCGCGACCGTGGCGTCGTCCAGCGACCGGTCGGACGTCCCGACGACGCCGGTCATGCCGTGCACCTTGCCTTCGACGACGTTCCCGCCGTGCCGCGAAAGCTTGCCCGCGCGGTCCCGGGAGCGGCGTGCGATCGCGAGCGCCTGGTCGCGCATCTTGGCCCGCCGACCCTTGCCCGAGATCGGATCCAGCAGATAGACGCCCGCGGCGCCGATCAGCGCGCCCTTGATGAACCCTCGCATACCCATGTCGCGTCCTCCTCCTCGTCGTTCGGTCGGCTGGGGTCGTGGTCTTCCTTTCTCGGAACGCCTTACCCGCTCACCGCCGGAGGGAACCGAGTTCACCGACCGGACGTGCCGCTATCTTCGCCGGGTGATCGTCGACGAGCCGGTGCGAGGGTCCTTCCCGTACCTCGAGCATCCGTGGCTCTTCGGCCTCTCCGGGGTGGACCAGCTCCGGCTCTTCATCGACGGCAAGCTCGATGCGCCGCCGCTCACGCACCTGAGCGGGCTCGTCGTGGAGGACCCGGACCCGGGTTCCTCGACGTGGGCGATCCCCGCGAGCCCGGGGTGGCGAACGGCCGCCGGCATGTTCGGCGGGGGCACGCTCGGCTTCGTCGCCGACGCGGCGCTCGCCAGCGCCGTGTTCACGACACTGGCGCCGGGGACGGCGCTCCTCTCGTCCGACCTGTCGATGAACTTCCTGGAGCCGCCGACGCCGGCGAGCGAGCGCTTGACCGCGCGGGGCACGACGATCCACGCGGGGCGGCGCCAGGGACTGTCCGAGGCGCGTGTCGAGGACGCGCATGGACGGCTGCTCGCCCACGCGACGTCCCGCTGCGTGTTGCAGCCGCTCCCGTTCGAACCCCCCGAGGCGCCGGCCGAGCTCCCACCGCTGTCGGCGCCGGCCTTCGAGACGCCCGACCCGTACCTCCGGGCCACGGACGGCGAGGTCGTGTCGCAGGCGGAGTGGGACTCGACGAGCGGCCTCGAGCTCGTGCGGCGCTGGCACGAGGGGGAGCGGCCACCAGCTCCCGTGTGCTCGCTGCTCGGGCTCCGACCGCTCGACGTTGCCGAGGGCAGCGTCGCCTTCAGGATGCCGGCCTCCCTGTGGTTCTGCACCGGGTTCGGCACCTTCTACGGCGGCGCGCTCACCGCGTTCGCGGATGCGGCCATCAACACGGCGGTGATGACCACGCTGCCGGCCGGCACTTCGTTCGGCACGCTCGATCTGAAGGGGTCAACTTCCTCCGCCCCGTGACGCCGGACGGTCGTGACCTCGTGGCGCGGGCGGCGGTGGAGCAGCGAGGACGAACGATCGCGGTGACCACGTGCCGCGTCGACGACGCGGACGGCAAGCGCGTGGCGATGGCGAGCGGCAGCGCGATGATCTCTCCAGACCGGCCGTGGTCCTCTTCCGCCGACCTGGGGTAGCGCGCATCATCCGGCGCGATGTGGGTATGGGAACAGGAAGGACCCCCAACGAAGGAGGATGCGCATGCCGTCAGAGGAACGCACGGAAGGTGCTTGGCCAGGGAACGACACCGAGGACCAGAGCGTGTCCGAGGACCCGATGGCATCCCACCCCGAACGCCGCGACGCCGACGAGCGCTCGCTGGACGCACCGAGTGCCCCCGAGCCCTCCTGGCAGCCGGAGACACCCGCGTGGGATCGACCGGTGCCTCGCTCGGAGGCTACGGCGATGCCCGTAGGCGGCCCGCTGGACATCGACACGTCGGCCCGATCGATCGAGGTCGCCACAAGGAAGTCGCCGGCCCGCAAGCGCACCACCGTGCGGAAGTCCACCAAGCGCGTGGCCGCGGGGAAGAAGGCCGCCGCGACCCGGAAGCGCAAGACCGCGTCGGCCCGCAAGGCGGCCTCGACAACCCGGAAGCGGATCACCGCCCGCAAGGCGACCACAAGGAAATCGCCGGCCCGCAAGCGCACCACCGTGCGGAAGTCCACCAAGCGCGTGGCCGCGGGGAAGAAGGCCGCCGCGACCCGGAAGCGCAAGACCGCGTCGGCCCGCAAGGCG